>NZ_CP076643.1:2400000-2732392 GCF_019226825.1 Vibrio ostreae | reverse complement strand
CTTCGGCCAGGATTTCTCCTGCCATGTAGCCTTCAAGCTGCTGCTGACCGATGTCGAGGTGCTCAGCGGCGCGTTCCAGCGCATCCAGATGGCGGCGACGGGCCATAAAGCCACCTTCCTGATTGCCGGAGAAGCCCATGCACTCTTTGAGGTGGGTACGCAGCGCATCGACGCCCTGACCTGTCTTGGCTGACAAGCGGATCAGGGTCGGCTGACTGACGTGGCAGATCCCCAGCGCTTCACTGGTTTGATCGACCTTGTTACGGATGACGGTCATGCCCATATGATCCGGCAGACGGTCGACAAAATCGGGCCAGATATCTTTCGGGTCGGTGGCATCGGTGGTGGTGCCATCGACCATAAACAGCACCCGGTCAGCCTGTTTAATTTCTTCCCAGGCGCGTTCGATACCGATTTTCTCGACCGCATCGGACGCTTCACGCAGACCGGCGGTATCGATGATGTGCAGCGGCATGCCATCAATATGGATGTGTTCACGCAGCACGTCCCGGGTGGTCCCGGCGATATCGGTCACAATCGCGGATTCTTTACCGGACAGCGCGTTGAGCAGGCTGGATTTACCGGCATTAGGGCGACCGGCAATCACCACCTTCATCCCTTCACGCATGATGGCGCCCTGGTTGGCTTCCTGACGCACTGCGCTGAGGTTGTCGATGATGGCCTGCAGATCGGCGGAGACTTTGCCGTCGGCGAGAAAGTCGATCTCTTCCTCAGGAAAATCAATCGCGGCTTCAACGTAGATACGCAGATGAATCAGAGACTCGACCAGGGTATTAATCCGCTTCGAAAACTGGCCCTGTAGCGATTGCAGCGCGGATTTAGCCGCTTCTTCCGAACTGGCATCAATCAGGTCAGCAATGGCTTCGGCCTGGGTTAAGTCCAGCTTGTCATTGAGGAAAGCACGCTCGGAAAACTCACCCGGACGAGCCGGGCGGATGCCCGGCAGCGTCAGGATGCGTTTAATCAGCATGTCCATCACTACCGGACCGCCGTGACCCTGCAGCTCAAGCACATCTTCACCGGTAAACGAGTTCGGGTTGGGGAAGAACAGCGCGATGCCCTGATCGAGCTCTAAGCCATTGGCATCTTTAAATGGCAGATACTCCGCATAACGCGGTTTAAGGGGGCGTCCGGTCACCGCCAGTGCGACGTCCGCCGCTTTCGGGCCGGATACCCGGATAATGCCGACGCCGCCACGACCTGGTGCCGTAGCCTGCGCGACGATAGTTTCGGTAGTCATAACCTTACCTGTTACAGAATCGGATGAGTGTTATTGTAATCAGCGAGCAACAAAAAGGCGACCATCCGGTCGCCTTTGCTTATCCTGAGTGCTTACTTGGTTTTGCTGTGTAAGCCTTTTTTCTCCAGACCTTTGTAAATCAGATTCTGTTGAATCAGAGTCACAATGTTCGATACCAGCCAGTACAGAACCAAACCTGAAGGGAAGAACAGGAAGAAGAAGGTAAACATCACCGGCATAAAGGTCATGATCTTCTGCTGCATTGGATCGGTAATCGTGCTCGGGCTCATCTTCTGGATGAAGAACATGCTGACACCCATCAGCAGTGGCAGGATGTAGTACGGGTCTTGTGCCGACAGATCGTGAATCCAGCCGAAGAACGGCGAATGACGCAGTTCGACCGATTCCATCAGTGCCCAGTACAGTGCAATGAAGATAGGCATCTGCAGGAAGATAGGCAGACAGCCGCCCAGCGGGTTCACTTTCTCTTTCTTGTACAGTGCCATCATCTCCTGGCTCATGCGCTGACGGTCATCACCGATACGCTCACGCATTTCCTGCAGTTTTGGTTGCAGCATGCGCATCTTCGCCATTGAGGTGTACTGTGCTTTAGTCAGCGGGTACATGGCACCACGCACGATAAAGGTCAGACAGATGATCGCCAGACCCCAGTTGCTGACCAGACCCTGAATGGTCGACAGCAGCCAGTGCAGAGGCTTAGCGATGAACCATAACCAGCCGTAGTCTACAACCAGATCCAGGTTTGGTGCGGTAGCCGCCATCTGGTCTTGCAGCTTAGGACCAACCCACAGCGTAGCTTTGAACTCTTGGTGCTGGCCGTTAGCAATGGTTTGATTCGGGATACGGATACCGATGTCGCCCAGATTGCCGATCACGCGTGAGTACAGGTTCGTCCCCGCTGCGTCACGTGGAATCCACGCGGTCGCAAAGTAGTGCTGGATCATCGCTGCCCAACCCTGGCCGTTTGGCAGGTTGATAGCCAGGTTGCGATCCTGCATGTCATCGAAGCTGTATTTCTGGTAACGGGTATTTTCACTTGAGTAAGCGCCGCCACGGTAAGTTGGCATTGCCAGGCTGCCGCCTGAATCAAGCAGGTTCTGACGCAGGTGTGCGTACATCCCCATGGTTGCGTTGTCGCCAGAGTTGTTGGCGACATCGTAAGTCACGTCGATTGCATAATCGCCGCGTTTGAAAATAAAGGTTTTGGTGTACTCGATACCGTTTGACTGGTAAGTCATCGGAATACGCAGTTCATCCTGACCATCGGCCAGAGCAAAGCTGTCGCCGTCAACAGTGTAAGTCGGGCGGCTGTTGCTGCTCAGGTCAATACCTTGCGGGCCAATCAGGCCACTCTGGGCGATGAATTGGTGACCTTGGGTGTTTTTCAGCAGAACAAAAGCCTTGTCGGAGTTCAGCTCTTCAGCGTATTTGTTCAGTTTTGCCAGAACGACATCACCACCAACCGTGTCAATAGACAGAGTCAGTACATCCGTGGTGACTGTAATCACTTTTGCCGCAGCATTGGTTGGTGATGGTACCGGATCGAACTCATCGGCCAAAGAAGGTGCCGGAGCACTGCTGCTGGTTTGCGCCTGTTCAACCGCTTCAGGTGCCGGGTTCTTTGCTACTTGCCACTGTTGGAAAAGTAAAAAAGAAACCAGCGCCAAAGCGATCAGCAGGATATTACGTTGAGAATCCATCGTTATTTATCTCTGTCTTGTTTTTGGACTGGTGGAACGGGGTCAAATCCCCCTTCGTTCAAAGGGTGGCATTTTAATAGACGTTTGCCGGATAACCAACACCCTTTTACAAATCCGTGAGCTCTCAGCGCTTCTAACGCATAATTGGAGCAAGAGGGTGTAAATCGGCAGCGAGGGCCGATGAGTGGACTAATGAACCACTGGTATAGTTTGACTAAACCAATGGCTAACCACGAGAAGGGCGAGATAGGCGCTGCCATAACTTTTCGAACAAAGTAAACATTTCTTCATTGCTCAAATCTTGCGCGCTTTTTTTGGCAATCACAACAAAATCTTTGTTGGGTAACTGATGCTGATTGAGGCGGAAGCTTTCGCGGGCGAGACGTTTAAAGCGATTTCGACCAACGGCCGTTTTGATTTGCTTTTTTGGTACCGCTAACCCTAAACGAGGATGAGAAAGGTTATTATTGCGTGCAATGATAGTGAAATGAGGGGAGCCTGCTCGGTGAGCTTGCTGGAAGACGGTTTGGTAATGCTCGGGAGTTAACAAACGTAACTCCCGATTAAATGCGTACGTACTCAAAATAAGCTTACGATTATTTTGACAGGCGCTTACGGCCTTTTGCACGACGTGCATTGATTACTTTACGACCGTTCGCTGTCGCCATACGTGCACGGAAACCGTGAGTACGTTTGCGCTTTAGAACTGTAGGTTGAAAAGTGCGTTTCATTGTTAGTACCTTACTGATCAGTAGTTTCTAGGTTCATAAAACCCGGCGTGGGCAATATATCTTCTCTTTATATAAAGAAAGGACATTCCGACGCCTCTCAACAAAGAGGCGGAATTGTAATCACAGTCACAAAAGGTGTCAATGATTCGGTTTGCCGAAAGCGTAAAGCAAGTCCGAATTCGGTTTACTCTGCGCTTCATACTTTCCGGTCGGGCGATTATACGGAGTCTCGCTGAAATCTCAAGGATCCTTAGTCGATCCCGACCTGATTGAGGAACTTTTTCAGGCGCGGATCCTGTGGATGATTAAAAATATCCTGTGGAGAACCCTGTTCAACGATATTACCCTCGGCCATGAAGATCACCCGGTCCGCTACTTCTTTGGCAAATTGCATTTCATGGGTCACCACCAGCATGGTCTGGTGCTGGGTGGCGAGCTTTTTCATCAGGTTCAGTACTTCACCGACCCACTCCGGATCCAGCGCTGAGGTCGGTTCATCAAACAGCAGCAGTTCCGGCTGCAGCGCCATGGCGCGGCCGATACCGACCCGCTGCTGCTGGCCGCCGGACAGGGCGGCCGGATAGCTGTCGCCTTTGTCACCCAGACCTATGTCTTCCAGAATTTGCTGGGCACGGCCAAGCGCCTGATCTTTTTCCAGCCGCGCACCGTGATAAGGCCTTCAGCAATGTTCTGGCGCGCAGTCTGGTGGGCAAACAGGGCGTAGTTCTGAAATACGAAGCCGGTTTTGCGGCGCAGGGCCAGCACTTCCGCCTTACTGTGGTTCTGGCTGTCGACGCTGACATCATCGATGGTGATGGTGCCGCGATCGGCCTGCTCAAGGAAGTTGACGCAGCGCAGCAGGGTCGATTTCCCGGTACCGCTGGAGCCGATAATGACGATGATTTCGCCTTGTTCGATCGAGATATCAATCCCTTTCAGGACTTCACTCTGGCCAAAGCGTTTGTGAATATTGCTCAGTTTGATCATCGTGCATACGCCTTATTGAGTTTGTTTTCGGCCCAGGTCTGAATGCGGGTCAGAATCACGACCACACCCCAGTAGATCAGTGCTACGGCCAGGAAGGCTTCAAAGAAGCGGAAACTGGACGAGGCTTCCATTTGTGCCTTGGCCATGATTTCGGCCACACCAAAGGTAAACGCCAGTGAAGTCGATTTGATCATGTCGATAAAGTAGTTCATCAGCGAAGGCAGGGCGACGCGACTGGCCTGAGGCAGAATGATACGGCGCATCGCCTGACCGGTGGTCATACCGACTGACAGACTGGCTTCCATCTGGGTTCGGTCAATACCTATGATGGCGGCGCGAATGGTTTCAGCCATATAGGCCGCAAAGTGCAGAGTGAGGCCAATCACCGCGGCGCTGAACGCGTCAATGCCGACCAGGATCGGAAAAATCTGTGGCAGACCATAATAAAGCAGGAACATTTGTACCAGCAGTGGTGTTCCGCGGAAGAAACTGATGTACAGCTGACAGAGCGGTTCCAGTACCGGGATCTTGAAGACGCGAATATTGGCCAGCAGCACCGACAGAATCAGCGCGAAAATCATGCCCAGTGCGGCCATTTCCATCGTGGTGCTGAGATACTTGAGCAGTATCGGCATCAGCCCCAGCATGTATTGAAAATCAAAGCCCATTTACTTCCCCTCAAAGACAGCAAAAGGCGGAATCCTGCGATTCCACCTTTTTAGATTGGTCGGTTGATGACGATTATTGAGTAATATCGGTACCAAACCATTTTTCTGAAATCTGGCTCAGTGTACCGTCTGCGCGCATCGCAGCAAGTGCCTGGTTCACTTCAGCTTGCAGTTTTTGGCCTTTTTCGTTGTTCACAAACGGCCAGGCGTTCTCGATGGTTTCAAATGGTGAACCGGCCAGTTGCAGTGGCAGCCCTGTTTTATCAATCACTTCCAGTACTGACAGACGGTCCATGACAAATGCATCGGCACGGCCCATCGCGACGTCACGCTCAAAACCGGTGTCATAGGTTTTAATGTTGATTTTGCCGTCGGTATCGTATTTGCGCAGCAGTTGTTCAAAGTTAGAGCCCAGATTAACCGCCACGGTTTTGCCGGCCAGATCTTTAATGCCCTGAATGCTGTCGTTACCCTTGCGCACTGCAATTTGAGCACCATCAATCACGTACGGGTCAGAGAACAGGTATTTGGCCTGGCGCTCTTTGGTGATGGTGATCTGGTTTGAGATGGTATCGATACGACCGGTTTCCAGCAGACCAAACAGGCCGGAGAAGTTCGAAGTCACATATTCGACATGATAATCGTTACGTTGACCGATTTCGTTCCAGACATCGACTTCAAAACCTTGCAGTTGATCCTGCTTAACGAAAGTAAACGGGAAGTAACGGCCTGACATGCCGACTTTGATGTCCGTTGCTGCCTGTACGGTGGCGGCAGAAAGCGCCAGTGCGGCCACTGCCAGTTTAATCCAGTTTTTCATCTTGTGACTCCTCATTATTTTAGTGTCTCATTTTACTGTTGAATTTCTCAATAGAAGAAATAACTAGTGGTTATTAGCCATAACTATATTATGCCGCTATTTTGGGGATAACTTGGATGAATTTTCCAGCATGTGGATCATTATGTGGGTAAATATAGGACTAATTGCCAGGATCCGGCAGATTGGCTCGAAAACATTGTGAATAACTTGGATCTTATTCACTGGATCGTGGATCAATCGCTGGCGATCTGAGTTATCAACAGGTAGAATTGCCAGTCTTTACCGATCATTGATTTAGAGTGAGGGAATTGTGTCATCTTCGCTATGGTTGCAGTGTCTGCAACAGCTACAAGAAGAGCTGCCAGCCGCAGAATACAGCATGTGGGTCCGTCCGTTACAAGCGGAGCTCAATGACAATACTCTCACTTTGTTTGCGCCTAACCGCTTCGTACTCGACTGGGTACGCGACAAGTACATCAACAACATCAACCGACTGCTGAAAGAGCATTGCGGTCAGGATGTACCAAGCCTGCGTTTTGAAGTGGGCAGCCGCCGGGTGCAAGCACCCAAACCGGCACCGGTCCGTACTGCGGCCGACGTGGCGGCCGAATCTTCAGCTCCTGCTCAACTGGCGCGTCGTCAGCCGATCAATAAAACCTGGGATGATGATGCTGCGGCAGCGGCCGACATCATGCACCGCTCTAACGTGAACCCGAAACACAAGTTCAATAACTTCGTGGAAGGTAAGTCGAATCAGCTTGGTCTGGCGGCGGCACGTCAGGTGTCGGACAATCCGGGCGCGGCGTATAACCCGCTGTTTCTGTACGGTGGTACCGGCCTGGGTAAAACTCACCTGCTGCATGCGGTCGGCAATGCTATCGTGGATAACAACCCGAACGCTAAAGTGGTGTACATGCACTCTGAGCGTTTCGTGCAGGACATGGTGAAAGCGCTGCAGAATAACGCGATTGAAGAGTTCAAACGCTACTACCGCAGTGTCGATGCACTGCTGATCGATGATATTCAGTTTTTTGCCAACAAAGAGCGTTCGCAGGAAGAGTTCTTCCACACCTTTAACGCGCTGCTGGAAGGCAACCAGCAAATTATCCTCACTTCTGACCGTTATCCGAAAGAGATTAACGGGGTGGAAGATCGCCTCAAATCGCGTTTTGGCTGGGGTCTGACGGTGGCCATTGAGCCGCCGGAGCTGGAAACCCGGGTCGCGATTCTGATGAAAAAGGCGGAAGATCACCAGATTCATCTGCCCGACGAAGTGGCGTTCTTTATCGCTAAGCGTCTGCGCTCCAACGTGCGTGAGCTGGAAGGCGCACTCAACCGGGTGATCGCCAACGCCAACTTTACCGGCCGTCCGATCACGATTGATTTCGTGCGCGAAGCGCTGCGCGATCTGCTCGCACTGCAGGAAAAACTGGTCACCATCGACAATATTCAAAAGACCGTTGCCGAGTACTACAAGATTAAAGTCGCGGATCTGCTGTCAAAACGCCGCTCGCGTTCGGTTGCCCGTCCGCGTCAACTGGCCATGGCGTTATCGAAAGAACTCACCAACCACAGCCTGCCGGAAATCGGCGATGCGTTTGGTGGCCGTGACCACACCACGGTGTTACACGCCTGTCGTAAAATCGAACAGCTGCGTGAAGAGAGCCACGATATTAAGGAAGATTACTCCAACCTGATTCGTACGCTTTCTTCCTGATTCGCGCTATGCTTAGCGCTGATTTTTCGCGTCGTATATCCAATATCGTTTAAGAGCACACTATGAAATTTACGATTGAACGTAGTCACTTCATTAAACCACTGCAACAAGTGTCGGGAACCATTGGCGGCCGGGCCACGTTGCCGATTTTGGGTAACCTGTTGCTAAAAGTGGCAGACAATCAGTTGTCGATGACCGCGACCGATCTGGAAGCGGAGCTGATCAGCCGCGTGACGCTGGAAGGGGACTTTGAAGCGGGCAGTATTACTGTACCGGCGCGTAAGTTTCTCGACATTTGTCGCGGCTTGCCGGATGCGGCGGTGATCACTGTGCTGCTGGAAGGTGACCGGGTTCAGGTTCGCTCCGGCCGCAGCCGCTTCTCGCTGGCAACCTTACCGGCCAATGATTTCCCTAATATCGAAGACTGGCAGAGCGAGGTCGAGCTGACTTTAAGCCAGGGCGATCTGCGCAGCCTGATTGAGAAAACCCAGTTTTCGATGGCTAACCAGGATGTGCGTTACTACCTCAATGGTATGCTGTTTGAAATCGACGGCAGTACCCTGCGCAGCGTAGCGACGGATGGCCACCGTATGGCGGTCTCCCAGACCCCGCTGGCGGGTGATTTTGCCCACAAGCAGATCATCGTACCGCGCAAAGGTGTTCTGGAGCTGGTCAAGCTGCTGGATGCGCCGGAACAGCCAGTGACGATTCAGATTGGTGCGGCTAACCTGCGTGCAGAAGTGAACAATTTTATCTTTACTTCAAAGCTGGTTGACGGCCGTTTCCCTGATTATCGCCGCGTATTGCCGCAAAGTACCAACAAAACGCTGACCGCCGGCTGTGATGAGCTGCGTCAGGCATTTTCCCGTGCGGCGATTCTTTCCAATGAAAAATTCCGTGGCGTACGGGTTAACCTGGCCGACAGCGAAATGCGCATTACCGCCAATAACCCGGAGCAGGAAGAAGCGGAAGAGATGCTGGATGTCGGCTTTGAAGGCGATGCAATTGAAATCGGCTTCAACGTCAGCTATGTACTGGACGTGCTCAATACGCTGCGCTGTGACAATGTGCGGGTGTCGATGTCGGATGCTAACGCCAGTGCGCTGATTGAAAACGTCGATGACGACAGCGCCATGTACGTGGTAATGCCAATTCGCCTCTAGTGCTCGGCTCACATACATCATGCCTCTTACTCGTCTGATTGTTCAGCAGTTTCGCAATATTAAAGCCTGTGATATCGATTTATCATCAGGCTTTAACTTTCTTATTGGCCCCAACGGCAGTGGTAAAACCAGTGTACTGGAAGCGATTTATCTACTCGGTCACGGCCGCTCTTTTAAAAGCTCACTGACTGGCCGGGTTATTCAGAATGACTGCCCGGAACTGTTTGTGCACGGGCGTTTTTTGACCTCGGATCAATTTGAGCTACCCATTGGCATTAATAAGCAGCGTGATGGCTCGACAGAGGTTAAAATAGGCGGTCAGTCTGGGCAGAAGCTCGCTCAGTTGGCGCAGGTTCTGCCGCTGCAACTCATTCATCCGGAGGGGTTTGATTTGCTGACGGACGGGCCGAAAAATCGCCGTGCCTTTATCGACTGGGGCGTCTTCCACAGCGAAAAAGGATTCTTTGATGCCTGGGGGCGTTTCAAGCGGCTCAATAAACAGCGCAATGCACTGCTGAAAACCGCGACCCGCTACCGTGAACTCAGTTACTGGGATCAGGAGTTGGCCCGGTTGGCACACAATATTGACCAGTGGCGTGCGGCGTACATCGAGCAGATGAAAGGCGTGGCCGAAGAGCTGTGCCGCACCTTTCTGCCCGAATTTGACATCAGCCTCAAGTATTACCGGGGCTGGGACAAAGACACTCCGTATCACCAGATACTGGAGAAGAACTTTGAACGTGACCAGTCTCTGGGCTACACGTTCAGTGGTCCGAACAAAGCCGATTTAAAAATCAAGGTGAACGGGACGCCGGTAGAGGATGTTCTGTCACGCGGTCAGCTGAAACTCATGGTCTGCGCCCTGCGTGTTGCACAAGGGCAGCATCTGACCGAACTGACCGGGAAGCAATGCATCTATTTGATTGATGATTTTGCTTCCGAACTCGATAGCCAACGTCGTAAGCGCCTTGCTGACTGCTTAAAAGCGACGGGGGCACAAGTTTTTGTAAGTTCTATTACTGAAAGCCAGGTTGCCGACATGATCGAGTCAAATAGCAAGATGTTTCATGTGGAACATGGCACAATAGGGCAAGGATAAATAGTGAGAGAGTAACTCATGTCGAATAATTACGATTCATCGAGTATTAAAGTACTGAAGGGTCTCGACGCGGTACGTAAGCGTCCGGGGATGTACATCGGCGACACTGATGATGGCACCGGTCTGCACCACATGGTATTTGAGGTGGTGGATAACTCGATTGATGAAGCGTTAGCGGGTTACTGTAAAGATATCATCGTGACGATTCACGAAGATAACTCAGTATCGGTCAGCGATGATGGTCGTGGTATTCCAACCGAACTTCACGAGGAAGAGAATGTTTCCGCGGCAGAAGTGATCATGACAGTACTGCACGCCGGCGGTAAGTTTGACGATAACTCCTACAAAGTATCCGGTGGTTTGCACGGGGTAGGTGTGTCGGTGGTGAACGCGCTGTCTGAGAAGGTGGAGCTGACCATTCACCGTGGTGGCCATATCCATACCCAAACCTATCACCACGGTGTACCGCAAAATCCACTGACCGTGGTAGGCGACACTGATCTGAGCGGTACCAAAGTCCGTTTCTGGCCAAGTGCGGAAACCTTTACCAACATTGAATTCCACTACGATATTCTGGCTAAGCGTCTACGCGAGCTCTCTTTCCTGAACTCCGGCGTGTCTATCAAGCTGGTGGATGAGCGTGACAGCAAGCAGGACCACTTCATGTATGAAGGCGGTATCCAGGCGTTTGTCAGCCACCTTAACCGCAACAAAACCCCGATTCATGAGAAAGTATTCCACTTTGTGCAGGAGCGTGAAGACGGGATCAGTGTGGAAGTGGCGATGCAGTGGAATGACAGCTTCCAGGAAAGCATTTTCTGTTTCACCAACAACATCCCACAGCGCGATGGTGGTACCCACCTGGCCGGTTTCCGTGCGGCGCTGACCCGTACCCTGAATACCTACATGGATAAAGAGGGTTACAGCAAGAAAGCCAAGACGGCGACCTCGGGGGATGATGCGCGTGAAGGCCTGACGGCTGTGGTTTCGGTTAAAGTTCCGGATCCGAAATTCTCCAGCCAGACCAAAGATAAACTGGTTTCGTCGGAAGTGAAATCGGCGGTGGAATCGGCGATGGGCGAGAAGCTGAACGATTTCCTGGCCGAGCACCCGAATGAAGCGAAAACCGTATGTAGCAAGATCATCGATGCGGCCCGTGCCCGTGAAGCGGCGCGTAAAGCACGTGAGATGACACGCCGTAAAGGTGCGCTGGATCTGGCCGGTCTGCCGGGTAAACTTGCCGATTGCCAGGAGAAAGATCCTGCGCTGTCTGAACTCTACATAGTGGAGGGTGACTCTGCGGGCGGTTCCGCCAAGCAGGGCCGTAACCGTAAGAACCAGGCGATTCTGCCGCTGAAGGGTAAAATCCTTAACGTTGAGAAAGCACGCTTCGACAAAATGCTCTCTTCTCAGGAAGTGGCAACGCTGATCACCGCGCTCGGCTGTGGTATCGGCCGTGATGAGTACAATCCGGATAAACTGCGTTACCACAACATCATCATCATGACCGATGCGGACGTTGATGGTTCACACATCCGTACTCTGCTGCTGACCTTCTTCTACCGTCAGATGCCGGAGCTGATTGAGCGTGGTTACATCTACATTGCTCAGCCACCACTATTTAAAGTGAAAAAAGGCAAACAAGAGCAGTACATCAAAGATGAAGAAGCGATGAACCAGTACCAGATCGCTCTGGCGCTGGATAACGCTGCGCTGCATGTTAACCCTGAAGCACCGGCCATGGCGGGGGCGTCACTGGAAAAACTGGTGCAGGATTACCACGCCGGTATCAAGCTGGTGGAGCGCATGAGCCGCCGTTACCCGTATGCACTGATTCATGAGTTTATCTACACTCCGCGCCTGACCGCGCAGCAGTGTCAGAACCAGGCTGAGGTTCAGACCTGGACTGAGCAACTGGTGACTCAGCTCAATGACAAAGAGTCTGGCGCTAACCAGTACAGCTTTGTGGTCGAGCACAATGAAACCACAGGTGCGTACTCACCAAAAGTGAAAGTGCGTACCCATGGTGTGACTCATGATTATCTGCTGAGTGTTGATCTGCTGAACTCGAAAGAGTACGCCAAACTGGCGGATCTGTCAGAAGCGATGAATGGTCTGATTGAAGAGGGCGCTTACATTCAACGTGGTGAGCGGACTCAACCGGTGAGCAGCTTTGTTGAAGCGCTCGACTGGCTGATTAAAGAGTCACAGCGTGGTCTGAGCCGTCAGCGCTATAAAGGTCTGGGCGAGATGAACCCTGATCAGTTGTGGGAAACCACCATGGATCCGGAAACGCGCCGCATGATGCAGGTGACGATTGAGGATGCCGTCGGTGCTGATGAACTGTTTACCACACTGATGGGTGATCAGGTTGAACCGCGTCGCGCGTTCATTGAAAACAACGCCCTGAAAGTGGCGAACCTGGATGTCTAGTTGCCAGCTTGGTTAACCGATACAGCAAGAGTTAACCACCCAAGCATAAGAAAGCAGCGCCTTGAGCGCTGCTTTTTTTTGCCGTGTTTTCCGCCAATTCGGCGCGCTGATATTCCCCAGGCTGCTACGCAAAAAACATTGCGGCATTTTTGATGAGCGGCAAACGGTTTGCGCAGAGGAAGGCGAGTAGGTGCGGCAGACAATGCAAAAAATTTTAATCTGCGCGCTTGAAAGTGAATTTTGCGTCCTTATATCTGTGTTGTAGGGAGATGCCAGACGGGTCTCCCGCAGCCACCCACCTTTTCGCTCTTGAGAGGAAAAGGCCGGCTGCTCAACCCAACCGGGCATGCTCAGGTCATATGAGTGAGTGATGCCACTTAACACACTGTTAAGACTATTGCTTAAGAAAGAGGATAGGATATGAGAACTGTTGATTTTACTCCGCTGTACCGTAATGCGATTGGTTTTGATCGCCTGCTGAACATGATGGAAGCAGGCGGCGCCAAAAACACCCAGGGCGGTTACCCTCCGTACAACATCGAGCAGCAGCAAGAGAATAAATACCGTATCACCATGGCGGTGGCCGGTTTCGCCGAGCAGGATCTGGATATTACCCAGCACGAAAATACTCTGATTGTGCGTGGTGAGCGGGCACCGGAAGAGAACAAAAACTATATCTATCAGGGCATTGCGGAACGCGACTTTGAGCGTAAGTTCCAACTGGCGGATTATGTCAAAGTGGTGGGTGCGCAGATGGAAAAAGGTCTGCTGCACATTGATCTGGAGCGGGAAATTCCGCAGGCGATGCAGCCACGTAAAATCGCCATCAACGGCCAGCAACTGATTGGCGACGAGTAACCGCGAGCGCTGATACTCAGCGTGTGGTTGTGACAGGCAAATAACACGATGGCCCGCAGATGCGGGCCTTTTGCTGTCTGGCGCAGGGCTATCAGCCTTGCTGGTAGGCTTTGGCCACTTCTTCAGCGATGATGGCAATGCCTTGTTGCATCGCTTCATCACTTTGCACATAGTTCATGCGCAGGCACTGGTGCGCATGATCCCAGTCTTCTTTCTGGCCGATAAAGAAATACTCTCCCGGCACAATCAGCACGCCGCGTGCTTTGAGACGGCGGTACAGCTCCATGGTGGTGATCGGCAGTTCATCAAACCACAGCCACAGGAAAATCGCACCTTCCGGTTTATGAATACGGAAGCGCGGATCCGGCATGGCCTGTTGCAACAGTTCAACCGCACGTTGTGATTTCTGGCGGTAGAACGGCTTGATGATGTCCTGACTGACGCGCAACAGATCGCCTTTTTCGATCATACGATGCGCTAGAGCCGGGCCGACACTGCCTGGTGCCAGGCTGATGATGCCATTCATGTTGGCCAGGGCTTTAGTCACTTCCTCGCTGGCAATAATGATCCCGCAGCGTACACCCGGCAGGCCGAGTTTCGACAGGCTCATGCACAGAATGGTGTTGTCGTTCCAGAATGGCTGCACATCTTCAAAAATGATATTCGGGAACGGCAGACCGTAAGCATTATCAATAATCAGCGGAATGTTATTGGCGCGAGCCAGCTGATCCAGTTTATGCACTTCTTCATCGGTCAGGACATTGCCGGTCGGGTTAGTCGGGCGCGAGGCACAGATAGCGGCGACCGACTCATCCACCTGCAGCTGTTCGAAGTCAACGTGATATTTGAACAGGCCGTTATCAAGCAGCTCGATTTCCGGATGGTAGGACACGAAGATATCTTCATCGATCCCCGCATCGCCATAACCGATGTATTCCGGTGCCAGCGGCAGCAGAATCTTCTTATGGCTGCCATCTTGCTGTTTCCCGGCCAACAGGTTGAACAGGTAGAAAAAACCGCTCTGACTGCCGTTGGTCAGGCTGATGTTTTGCTCGCTGATATCCCAGCCGTAGGTGTCACGCAGCAGTTTAGCCAGCGCCTTAATAAAGACGTCTTTGCCCTGCGGGCCGTCATAGTTGGTCATCGCGGCAATCAGCGAGCCGTCTTCGAGCATGTCCTGGCTGGCGAGTTTGAAGTAATCGAGCATGGCCGGAATGGCCGCCGGGTTACCGCCACCCAGCATGATCGCGCCTGGCGTGCGCAGACCATCGTTTAAATCGTCCATTAACTGGGTAATACCGGAGTACCGGTTAAATTTTTCGCCAAAAGTTGAAAACTGCATTGCTCGACTACCTGATGAGTTGTGTTTGTATATTTTAGTTTAGCGGGAAGAATATCCGCCATTTCGCTTGATTCTTGAACATACCGCAATGCTTTTGGCAGGCAAAGTACTATTTTGTTTTAGATCAAAAAACAAGGCCAACTCCGGGGAGTTGGCCTTGTTAACAGGGGATAGTAACGCTGAACTTATTTCTGCAGCAGTGAGATGTCCGCCACTTGCAGGAACAGGTTACGCAGGTTATTAAGCAGGGTGAGGCGGTTTTTCTTCAGCGCTTCATCGTCTGCCATCACCATGACGTTATCAAAGAACGCATCGACCGGCTCACGCAGTTCAGCCAGCTGGCTCAGCGCTTGCTGGTAGTTACCGGTCGCAAACGCCGGCTCCAGCGCTTCGGTCATGATTTCAACACTTTCCGCCAGCGTCTTCTCAGCGTCTTCCTGCAGCAGAGCCAGGTCAATCTCTTGCGCCAGTTCACCGTCGAACTTAGCCAGAATATTACCTACCCGTTTGTTGGCTGCCGCCAGTGATTCTGCTGCTTCCAGAGCACGGAAGTGCGAGACGGCTTTCACGCGCTGGTCGAAATCAGCCGGTTTGGTCGGGTTACGCGCCAGCACCGCCTGGATGATGTCGACACTAAAGCCTTCATCCTGGTACCAGGCACGGAAGCGGCCGAGCATGAATTCAATCACATCCTGCTCAACGTTGGCGTTGGTCAGGCGGTCAGCGAACAGAGATTTCGCTTTTGCTACCAGGTCAACCAGATCCAGGTTGTAGCCGTATTCAACGATGATACGCAGTACACCCAGTGAAGCGCGACGCAAAGCGAACGGGTCGCTGCCTTTTGGTGCCTGACCGATACCGAAGATACCGACAATGGTATCCAGCTTGTCAGCCATGGCCAGCGCAGAGGAGACACCGTTGCCTGGCAGATCATCACCGGCGAAACGCGGCATGTACTGCTCATTCAGCGCTACGGCTACTTCTTCGGCTTCGCCGTCGTGACGTGCGTAGTGCATACCCATGACACCCTGGGTGTCGGTGAACTCGAACACCATCGAGGTCATCAGGTCACATTTCGCCAGCAGGCCGGCACGTTTAGATTTTTCCACATCGGCGCCAATCTGGTCAGCAATGTAGCCAGCCAGTTCGGTGATGCGATCGGTTTTGTCTTTAATGGTCCCGAGCTGCTTCTGGAAAATGGCTTGCTCCAGTTGTGGCAGACGGTCAATCAGCGGACGCTTCCGGTCAGTGTTGAAAAAGAACTCGGCATCGGCCAGACGCGGACGAACCACTTTCTCGTTACCTTCAATCACGAAACGTGGTTGTTTCGATTCGATGTTGGAGACGAAGATGAAGTTCGGCAGCAGCTGGCGATTTTCGTCGTAAACCGGGAAGTACTTCTGGTCACCCTTCATGGTGTATACCAGGGCTTCAGCCGGAACTTTCAGGAATTCCTGCTCGAATTTTGCCGTCAGTACTACCGGCCATTCGACCAGTGATGCCACTTCTTCGACCAGATCATCTTCCAGATCGGCGACACCGCCAACCGCCGCGGCCGCTTTTTGTGCGTCGGCCAGGATGATCGCTTTACGTTCATCGTAATCGGCCATCACTTTACCGCGCTCTTTGAGGATCTGCGGGTACTGATCAGCTGAGTCGATAGTGAATTCGGCTTCGCCCATGAAACGGTGACCGCGGATAGTGCGTGCCGATTGCACGCCGAGGATTTCACCTTCGATCAGGTCGCTGCCAAACAGCATGGTCAGGGTTTTGACCGGACGGATAAACTGGGTTTCTTTGTCGGCCCAGCGCATCGGCTTGGCAATCGGCAGATTGTTGAGTGCTTTGTCAGCCAGCTCAGCCAGGATTTCACTGGTGCTCTGACCGATGACTTCCTGTTTGAACAGCAGCCATTCACCTTTGTCGGTGGTCAGACGCTCAGCCTGTTCAACCGTGATACCACAACCGCGTGCCCAGCCCTGAGCGGCTTTAGTCGGGTTGCCGTCAGCATCGAATGCCGCACTGACTGCCGGACCACGTTTTTCAACCACTTTGTCGGCCTGACGCTCGGCCAGGTCGGCCACTTTCAGGGCCAGACGGCGTGGTGCTGCATACCATTTTACACCCTGGTGGGCGATATCAGCTGTTTGCAGCTCGGCTTCGAAGTTGGCTGCAAACGCTTCAGCCAGAGTACGCAGTTGCGTTGGTGGCAGCTCTTCGGTACCCAGCTCAATTAAAAATTCTTTTGCCATGTGACGTCTTCCCCTTACTTCTGGTCGGATGGTTTGCACATCGGGAAGCCCAGAGCTTCACGTGAGGCGTAGTATGCCTCGGCTACCGATTTGGTCAGGTTACGGATACGCAGAATGTAACGCTGACGCTCGGTGACCGAAATGGCTTTACGCGCATCGAGCAGGTTGAAAGCGTGGCCCGCTTTCAGAATGCGCTCGTAAGCCGGCAGAGGAAGTGGTTTTTCCAGCGCGATCAGGTGCTGACACTCTTTTTCACACTGATCAAAGAAACCAAACAGAAAGTCGACGTCGGCGTGTTCAAAGTTGTAGGTCGACTGTTCTACTTCGTTCTGGTGGAAGATGTCGCCGTAAGTCACTTTACCCAGCGGACCGTCAGTCCAGACCAGGTCATACACAGAATCGACGCCCTGAATGTACATCGCCAGACGTTCAATACCGTACGTGATTTCGCCGGTGACCGGTTTACATTCCAGGCCGCCCACTTGCTGGAAGTACGTAAACTGGGTGACTTCCATGCCGTTTAACCAGACTTCCCAGCCCAGACCCCAGGCACCCAGAGTCGGGTTTTCCCAGTTGTCTTCCACAAAGCGGATATCGTGGACACGCGGGTCCATTCCCAGCACTTCCAGTGAGCCCAGGTACAGTTCCTGCAGATTATCCGGAGAAGGTTTGATCACTACCTGGAATTGGTAGTAGTGCTGCAGGCGGTTCGGGTTCTCACCGTAGCGGCCGTCAGTCGGACGGCGGGATGGTTGAACGTACGCTGTTGCCATCGGCTCAGGACCGATAGCACGCAAGCAAGTCATTGGGTGAGAAGTACCTGCCCCCACTTCCATATCCAGTGGTTGAACGATGGTACAGCCTTGTTGGGCCCAATAATCCTGCAGCGCGAGGATCATACCCTGAAAGGTTTTGATGTCGTATTTTTGCATAGTCAGGTTCGCGCGATTCTTTTGTCTGAAGTGATAAAAAATAACAATCAAGTATACCGAGTTCTGCCCCGACAAAGTAGAGGAAATCTTGCTTAATTAATCGGCAAAAATCTCTTTTAATGGAGTTTTTGTCGTTTAAGCTGCTTAAATTTCCCACTTGTCGCTTTTTTGCCACCCAAGGCTTGTACTCTGCGTCTGGGCTGGATAGAATCCGGTTCGTCTTTGGGGAGTAGCTTATCGAACCTGCAGCCACGCAGTTCGGTTCGTCCGTCAACATAATTGGTGCCAAATCACCATGGCGTTCGAGACACGGCACACGCTGTGTTTAGCAAGACCTTAGACAAACAACACGAACCGGGGTGGGGCGTGGCGTTTGTCTATGGTTTTATAATAATCCCGCCCCATTGAGCAAGTCGTGAGCGTTTTAGCTATTTCAATTACTACCGTTGCGCTGGCAGAAATCGGGGATAAGACCCAGCTGCTATCTCTGTTACTGGCCAGCCGGTACCGTAAACCTATTCCTATTATTGCCGCTATTTTTGCTGCTACCATCGCCAACCATGCGTTAGCTGCCTGGCTCGGTGTTGTCGTAGCGGATTACCTGGCGCCGGAAGTTCTTAAATGGGTGCTGGTGGCCAGCTTCCTGGCGATGGCGGGTTGGGTGCTGATCCCGGATAAACTCGATGATGATGAAGAGATCTCCAACCGTGGTCCCTTTGTTGCCAGCTTTATTGCTTTCTTTGTGGCGGAAATCGGTGACAAAACTCAAATTGCGACCTCGATTCTCGGCGCGCAGTATGCTGATGCGCTGACCTGGGTGGTGCTGGGGACGACGATTGGTATGCTGCTGGCTAACGTGCCTGTGGTGCTGATCGGTAAATTGTCGGCGGATAAAATGCCGCTTGGCCTGATCCGTAAAGTGACAGCGGCGCTGTTCCTAGTGCTGGCGCTGGCTGCGGCCTTTTTCTGATTCCGAGTGAGCTGATTCAGAGCGTGACAGAGGCCAAACTTGTCGGCCGCAGAGCATGCTAGGGTAAGGATAACCATCACCGCAAGAGGGAAGGTTTATGCTGACACGTTATATGGGAATGAGCGCCAAGAGTCAGAGTTATCTGTTTAGCTTTGGTCTGGCACTGACGTTACTGGGGATGTCGTTAACCGATATGTGGCTACCCATGGTGGTGGGGGCCATTATCATGACAGGTTTAACCGTCGAGTCCTGGATTCGCGTCGCGCACATCATTCCGCTGCATGAAGAGATGCGTGCCATGCAGCAACAGCTATATAGGCTGCAGGCCGAAATCCGCACACTGGAACAACAAGATTAAACAAAAGGCTGCCTCAGGCAGCCTTTTTTGATCGTTAACCCGTATCCAGCCATCATTGTGGATGATGAGGGATTCCCGCGCTGCTGGTTTAAACCAGCAGCGGAGCTTTAAATCAGGCCGGAGCAGCCGTCACGCCAGGCCTTTCTTTATCAGGAACTGGTAGGGCAGTTCATCGGTCTTGGCTGCCAGCAACTGGTGGTCCATAAAACGGCAGAAACTCGGGATATCGCGCGTGGTGGACGGGTCGTCTGCTTTAATCAGCAGTACGTCGCCGTCTTGCATGGTGCGCATTGTCTTCCTGACCATCATCACTGGCTCGGGGCAGCGTAATCCTTGCGCTTCTAACGTTAACGTGGCTAATTCAGGATTAAATGTCATGGTCAAACCTAATTGATGTCACAAATCAGACTCAGATGATACTGGTGAGGAAAAAATATTCAATAACCACTTGGCAAAGTGATCTTTTTGTTTTAATTTAGTTAACAAGTTGGTAACAAAAATCGAAGGGGTGCAAGATGTTAACAGCACTAGACAGACTGACCATCTATTCGGTTCTGTGTTTTATTTCGTTCTGCGCCCTCGTTATGCGGTCTCCGGTTGAGACCTCATTAATGCCATTATTTGGTGTGAGTGCTTCGCTTTTTGGAATCTGGCTCGAGATGCGCCGCTGGCAAGGCACATCGGAAGAGCAGGAAAACTAACACACTTGTCAAACTACGCTCAGATACATTCCGACACTATCCCCAGTTTTCTTGGGCTTCCCCGCTGAAAGGCGGGATTTTTTTTTGTTTATTAGTTACACTCTGCTTTATTGCTTTTCAACCCGGGATTATGCGTGGAACTTGAAGATATTTACCGTCGTGATTTGAATCTGTTAGTGGCGCTGCGGGTTCTGGTGGAAGAGTGCAGTGTCAGCAAGGCGGCTGAGCGCCTCAGCCTGAGTCAGTCGGCGATGAGCCGGGTGCTGGGGCGGCTGCGTAGTCTACTCGACGATCCCCTGTTTACCCGTCATGGTCAGCATCTGATCCCAACTGAAAAGGCTCTGATTATCAATCAGGCACTGGGAGATCCGCTGGAGTCGCTGCGTCAGTTGCTGTCGCCGCTTGAGTTTGACCCCGCATCTTGCACTCAGACTTTTACCATTGCTACTACCGATTATGCGATGCAGACCATTTTGCCGTTTGCCTTGCCGCGTATTTACCAGCAGGCGCCACAGGTCGCGATAGAGCTGCTGCCGTTGCAGCATGAAAGGCTGCTCGATCAGCTAACTTACGAGGGGGCCGATCTGGCGATTTGCCGTCCGACCCACTCGATTGAACCGCTGCACAGTGAGATTCTCGGCCGGGTCGGAGTGTTGTGCCTGATGTCGCGCCAGCATCCGCTGGCCCGGAAAACTATGACGCTGGCGGATTATCAGGCGGCGCCGCATGCGATGATCGCCATTAGTGACGGGGTAAAAGCACTGCTCGAGCAGGCGCTGCAAGGGTTGCCGCCACGTCGTATGGTGTTGCGCGCTTATCATCTGGAAGCGGCCCTGGCGATTATCGACACCATGCCGCTGATCATCACCGTGCCGGCCGATTTGGCGTATCTGGTCGCCGAACGGCATAATTTGGTGGTGAAACCGCTGCCGTTTGCCTTTACCCCTTTTGATTACTCGATGATCTGGCATCCGCGCTGCCACCATTCGCCGGCCCAGGAGTGGCTGCGGGCAGTGGTCAAGCAGGAGTGCAGTAAACTGATTGCCACACGGGTGACAGAGATGGGGCTGGAAAGTCCGGAGCCCTGAGCAGGCTCCGGTAGAGAGAATTACAGCTTGATGACCACGCGGCCGGTGATCTGGCCATTGGTGATCTCTTCGGCGAACTGCGGTGCCTGTTCGAGAGTGATTTCATGGCACGCCTGGTCGAAATAGCGGCTTGGCAGCAGATCCACCAGCTGTTGCCAGGCGGCGATACGTTTGTCACGCGGGCACTGCACCGAATCCACCCCTTGCAGACGCACGTTACGCAGGATAAACGGCATTACCGTGGTCGGCAGATCAAAGCCACCGGCCAGGCCGCAGGCGGCGACCGCGCTGTTGTAATCCATCTGCGACAGCACTTTGGCCAGTACCTGGCTGCCGACAGTATCAATCGCACCAGCCCACAACTGTTTCTCCAGCGGACGTGCCGGCTGGGCAAATTCATTGCGGTCAATAATGCGCTTGGCACCCAGCTGTTGCAGCAGCGGACTGTTTTGCTCGCTGCGTCCGGTCACTGCGGCAACCTGATAACCAAGTGCGGACAGCAGCGTGACTGCCACGGAACCCACGCCGCCGCTGGCACCGGTCACCAGCACTTCGCCGGCGTCGGGTTGCACGCCAGCGTCAATCAGGGCCTGCACACACAACATGGCAGTCAGGCCTGCGGTGCCGACCATCATCGCTTGGCGGGTTTCCAGACCTGCAGGCAGTGGCACCAGCCAGTCGGCTTTGAGGCGCGCTTTTTGCGCCATGCCGCCCCAGTGATTTTCACCCACACCCCAACCGGTCAGTACCACGGCATCGCCGGGTTGATAGCGCTCATCAGCAGATTCCAGCACAGTCCCAGCCAGATCGATGCCCGGTACCATGGGGAACTCACGAATGATTTTGCCTTTGCCAGTGATGGCCAGGCCATCTTTATAGTTCAATGAAGAGTAATCGACCGCGATCAGCACTTCGCCTGGTGGTAGCTGCGCTTCATCGATTTGTTCGATAGTGGCGATGGTACGTTTGTCTTCCTGGTTGAGAATCAAAGCTTGAAACATGGAGCTCTCCACTGGTGGATAAAAGATACCGCTAAGTGTAGACCTGATAGGTTGATGAATTAAATGAAACTTTAGCATTATATCTATGCATCAAAAGCATAATAATAGTGTGGTTATATCTGAGGGGGATGTGCGGGAGGTTTCTGTCCTGGGAGAATAAAGAGTGGAGCATGGTAAAAAAAACAGCCACCGCGGGCGGTGGCTGCAGGCAGGGTGACATCGCTATTTGGCGAGGAAGAAACGATAGGCCGGGTTATCGGTCTCGTCTTTATATTGATAGCCCAGTTCGACCAGGTGCGCCGAGAAGCGGCTCAGATCGTCAGCATCGAGTTCAAAACCACACAGTACACGGCCGTAATCGGCCCCGTGGTTACGGTAGTTGAACAGGCTGATGTTCCAGTGGGTACCGAGGGTACTGAGGAATTTAAGCAGCGCGCCCGGGTATTCCGGAAACTCAAAACTGTACAAGCGCTCTTTGAGTGGCTTGGACGGACGTCCGCCAATCATGTAGCGAATGTGCAGCTTGGCCATTTCATCATCGGACAAGTCCTGAACCGGATAGCCGGACTGGCGTAGTTCGCTGATGATGGTTTTCAGCTCTTCCGGACCGCCGAGCAGGCGGATACCGACAAATACGTTAGCCAGTTCGTCATCGCTGTAGCGATAGTTGAACTCGGTCACCGCCCGGCCGCCGATGATCTGGCAGAACTCAAAGAACGCGCCTTTGCGCTCCGGAATTGTGACTGCCAGCAAGCCTTCGCGTTTTTCGCCCAGTTCACAGCGTTCTGACACATAACGCAGGCCGTGGAAGTTGGTGTTAGCACCAGACAGCACGGTGGCCAGCTTCTGATCTTTGAGCTCATACTGCTCGGCGTATTTTTTCAGACCAGCCAGCGCCAGTGCGCCCGAAGGTTCAGCAATCGCACGGGTGTCTTCGAAAATATCTTTCACTGCGGCACAGATTTCATCGCTTGATACGGTAATGTGGCCATCCAGATACTGCTGACACAGACGGAAGGTTTCATCGCCGATCCGTTTTACTGCAACACCGTCAGCAAACATGCTGACCTGATCCAGCACCACAGGCTCTCCGGCATCCAGCGCAGCTTTCAGGCAGGCCGAATCTTCCGGTTCAACCGCAATCACTTTCACTTCCGGCATCAGCTGTTTGACCAGCACTGCGACACCAGCCGCCAGACCGCCGCCGCCTACCGGGACAAAAATGTAGTTGAGGTGGCCGTTCTGCTGCAGCATTTCCATGCCGATGGTGCCTTGCCCGGCGATCACCAGCGGGTGATCGAACGGTGGCACGAAGGTGTAGCCGAATTCGGCCGACAGGCGCTCCGCTTCCGCTTTGGCTTCGTCGAAGTTACTGCCGTGCAGGACCACGTTACCACCGAAGCCGCGTACGGCCGCCACTTTGATATCGGGTGTGGTGCGCGGCATCACGATCGTGGCTGGTACGCCCAGTTTGGTGCCGGACAGAGCCATGCCCTGGGCATGGTTACCGGCTGAAGCAGCGATCACCCCGGCGTTTCTCTGCTCTTCGGTCAGGTTGGCCAGCATGTTGTAGGCACCACGCAGCTTAAACGAGTGCACCGGCTGACGGTCTTCACGTTTAATTTGTACCTGGTTGCCGATACGCGCTGACAAACGCGGCATATCCTGCAACGGCGTGACCGTGGCCACTTCGTAGACCGGAGCACGCAATACCTGGCGCAGATAATCTGCGCCGGTTTGTTGGGTGAGCGTCATAAGCTAGCCTCCTAGCTTAGATTTATCTCGCACCGCACCTTTGTCAGCACTGGTTGCCATGCTGGCATAAGCTTTGAGTGCAAATGAAACTTCACGCTGGCGGTCAACCGGCTGCCAGCCGATTTGATCCTGCTGCTTGCGACGCTGTTCCAGTTCCTGATCTGAGATCAGCAGTGAAATCGAGCGGTTCGGAATGTCGATCGCGATACGATCGCCCTGTTTCACCAGGCCAATGGCACCTCCGTTGGCGGCTTCCGGTGAAGCGTGACCAATCGACAGGCCAGAGGTACCGCCGGAGAAGCGGCCATCAGTCAGCAGCGCACACTCTTTACCCAGCCCCATGGATTTGAGGTAAGTGGTCGGGTAGAGCATTTCCTGCATGCCCGGGCCGCCTTTTGGTCCTTCGTAGCGGATCACCACCACGTCACCGGATTTCACTTTACCGCCCAGGATGCCTTCAACCGCATCTTCCTGGCTTTCGAATACCACCGCCGGGCCTTCGAATTTCAGGATACTTTCATCTACACCGGCGGTTTTAACAATACAACCGTCCAGGGCGATGTTGCCCTTCAGCACCGCCAGACCGCCATCCTGACTAAAGGCGTGTTCTTTGGTGCGGATACAACCTTGCTCACGGTCGTCATCCAGCGTGTCCCAGCGGCAGTCTTGTGAGAATGCCTGCGTGGTACGGATCCCGGCCGGACCAGCGCGGAAGAAGGTTTTGATCTCTTCAGCGTTGGTCTGAATCACATCGTACTGCGCCAGCTGCTCAGCCAGCGACAGGCCAAGTACAGTGCGGGTGTCATCGTGCAGCAGGCCGGCACGTTGCAGCTCGCCCAGAATGCCCATTACGCCACCGGCGCGGTGCACATCTTCCATATGGTATTTCTGCGTCGACGGCGCCACTTTACACAGGTGCGGAACCAGGCGTGACATGCGGTCGATATCCGTCATGTCGAAGTCCACTTCACCTTCTTGTGCTGCGGCCAGCAGGTGCAGTACCGTGTTGGTTGAACCGCCCATGGCGATATCCAGTGCCATCGCGTTCTCAAACGCATCTTTGGTGGCGATATTACGCGGCAGGGCAGTTTCGTCATCCTGCAGGTAGTAACGCTTGGTCAGCTCGACGATGCGGCGACCAGCGCTCAAAAACAGCTCTTGACGGTCGGCGTGGGTGGCCAGCAGTGAACCGTTACCCGGCTGGGACAGGCCCAGCGCTTCGGTCAGGCAGTTCATCGAGTTGGCGGTAAACATACCGGAACATGAACCACAGGTCGGACACGCTGAACGTTCAATCTGTTCGCTCTGCTCATCGGATACTTTCGGGTCGGCGCCCTGAATCATGGCATCGACCAGGTCGAGCTTGATGATTTGATCAGACAGCTTGGTTTTACCCGCTTCCATCGGACCACCGGACACGAAAATGGTCGGAATGTTGAGGCGCATCGACGCCATCAGCATGCCCGGAGTGATTTTGTCACAGTTGGAGATACACACCATGGCATCGGCACAGTGCGCGTTGACCATGTATTCCACTGAGTCGGCAATCAGTTCACGTGATGGCAGTGAGTACAGCATGCCGCCGTGACCCATCGCAATGCCGTCATCGACCGCAATGGTGTTGAACTCTTTGGCGATACCGCCAGCCGCTTCGATTTCACGTGCCACCATCTGACCCAGGTCTTTCAGGTGAACGTGGCCGGGGACGAACTGGGTGAACGAGTTCACCACGGCGATGATCGGCTTGCCGAAATCTTCATCTTTAACGCCAGTGGCGCGCCACAGTGCACGGGCACCTGCCATGTTGCGACCGTGAGTGGTGGTCGCCGAACGATACTTAGGCATATTGTCTCTTCCTTAAGCGCAAATTTTTTGCTGTAAATTGTTGTTTGGGAGTTCGTTGCTTTTGATCGGCGTAACGTCGACGCTGCGAATGTCCCATAATTTTTCAATCTGGTTGGTCAGGGTGGTGATTGGTCGATCACTGTCGACGATGATCTCCACGCTGGCAATTCTGCTTTCATGGTTCTGAGTGGCGGCAACCTGACGAATGATGAACCCGCGGTGACGCACGACACGCAGTACACGCTCCAGCAGGACCGGTTTGTCGTCTGCTTTAATGTCGAGTAGATATCTTTGCATAGTGAGCGTCTCCTAGGTGTTCTCTAACATGTCATTGTTGGACGCGCCCGGCGGTACCAACGGCCAGACGTTTTCTTCTTCGTCGATGGCAACATGCAGCAGGTAAGCGGTTTTACTGGCCAGCATTTCTTGCAGTGCCGGTTCCACTTCTTGTTTACGGGTGATGGTTTTACCAGGGATATCAAAAGCTTTAGCCAGCATGATGAAATCCGGGTTGTCATCGAGAATGGTTTCGCTGTGGCGGCCGTCAAAGAACAGTGACTGCCACTGACGTACCATGCCCAGACGCTGGTTATTGAGCAGTACCATCTTGACCGGGATCTGGCGGCGTTTCAGCGTACCCAGCTCCTGGATGTTCATCATAAATGAACCGTCACCGGTCACCAGAACGGATTGGTCGTCAGGACGGGCTACTGCCGCGCCCATCGCGGCCGGCAGACCGAAGCCCATGGTGCCAAGGCCCGAGGAAGAGATAAAGTTTTGTGGCTGACGCGGCTGAATATGCTGCGCAGCCCACATCTGGTGCTGGCCGACGTCGGTTGAGACCATCGTGCTGTCCGGCATCATGTCAGACAACTGCTTAAGCAGCAGCGGAGCGAAAATCGGCTCGCCCGGGTGGTCGTAACGCCACTTAAACCCACTGCGCAGACTTTCACTGTGGTGAACCCAGGGTGAAATGTCGTGGCTCAGCTCCAGCTGTGGCAGGATGACATTGATGTCACCACGCAGCGCGGCGTGCGCCTGACGCAGTTTGTTGAATTCAGCCGCATCGATGTCGATGTGAATCACTTTAGCGTGCGGGGCGAACGTATCCAGTTTACCGGTCACGCGGTCATCAAAACGGGCGCCGACCACGATCAGCAGATCGCTTTCCTGGACCACCAGGTTAGCGGCTTTAGTACCGTGCATGCCCAGCATACCGAGGTAGTGCGGGTCGTGACGTTCGATGGTGCCAAGGCCCTTCAGGGTGCTGACCGAAGGCATCGGGTTTAAGCGCAGGAATTCGCGTACCGTTTCCGTGGCGTGCGCCAGTTGTACGCCGCCGCCGACATACAGCACCGGACGCTTGCTCTGTGCCAGCAGTGCCTGAGCTTCGCTCAGCTGGTCTGCGGTGACTTGTGGCATGGCTGGTGGAGTAAAGGCAGGCAGGACGGTGGTCGGCGCCTGAGCCAGTTGCACATCCTTAGCGATATCAACGATGACCGGGCCAGGGCGGCCGGTTTTGGCCACTTCGAACGCTTCAGCCAGCGTTGGTGCCAGTTCATTAATATCGGTAACGAGGTAACTGTGTTTGGTACAGGACAGAGACATACCGATCACATCCATTTCCTGGAAGGCGTCGGTGCCGATGTGGGAACTGGCAACCTGACCGGTAATAGCAACGAGAGGAACGGAATCAAGGAAAGCATCGGCCAGGCCGGTGACTAAGTTGGTGGCGCCTGGGCCGGAAGTGGCCATACATACTGCCACGTCCTGTGTGGCTCTTGCCATGCCGATAGCGGCCATAGCTGCTCCCTGCTCGTGTCGGCACAGAATGTGCTCAACACCACCATCATACAATGCATCATAGATGGGCATGATGGCGCCGCCGGGGTAACCAAAAACGGTTTTGATTCCCTGCTGTCTTAATGCGGCTACGACTAATTGTGCACCTGTCATCGTAGGCCTCCCTGGCAGCGATCCGACTCGCTGTTTTGTGTTGTTGTGTTGTGCTTGCACGTCATGTGCGGGCTCCCATTCTTCCTATTATACTGAGTAAACTATCATCAGTATGTGCTTTTTTAAGTCTATTCAGTTGCAAAAAAAACCCCCGGACTTTTCAGTGCGGGGGTTGTTTGAATCTGGTCTTTATTTTGCGCCCACAAGCCCCCGCGCGGTCATAATCAGGACCACGATAATAAGGCTAATCAGAGAGTTGAAACGGGCGTATAAATTCATCTTACTTATTCTGAATAATTGTCGTACCTGAGTACGAAAGTGTTTGCGTCCTTAGTGGTAACACACATTTCCGTTATCTGACAAGCAAAAACTCATTCTTTTTTCATATTCCGATTTTTGTGCGCCGGGTTATATAACCAGTCAGGCGCGGAGTAAGCAAGCGAATAGCCGGGCTGAATGGTTTTTAATCAATCACTAAGGATAGACATGGGACTTGCGATTATTCACAGCCGGGCCAGTATCGGCGTTCAGGCTCCGGAGGTGACTGTGGAAGTGCACATCAGTAACGGTATGCCGGGTTTTACTCTGGTCGGACTGCCAGAGACCACTGTTAAAGAGTCGCGCGACCGGGTACGCAGTGCGATCATCAATTCCAAATTTGAATTTCCGGCCAAGCGGATTACCGTCAATCTGGCCCCGGCGGACCTGCCTAAAGAGGGCGGCCGTTTTGACCTGCCGATTGCGCTCGGTATTCTCGCGGCCTCAGAGCAGATCCCGGACAGTAAGCTGAATGAACATGAATTTATCGGTGAACTGGCGCTATCGGGAGAAATCCGCAGCGTAAAAGGTGTCCTGCCGGCGGCGCTCGCGGCTAATCAGGCCCGGCGTCATTTGGTGGTGCCGCATTATAATGGCGATCAGGCGGCCTTAGTCGGCGCGGATCGCCATCGCTCGGCGCAGACTCTGCTGGAGGTGTGCGCGGATTTGTGCGGTCAGCAGAGCTTGTCACTGTTTCAGAGTGAGGCGACCGAGAGTGTCCCGCAAGCGAGTCGCGACCTGCAGGATATAATTGGTCAGCATCAGGGGAAGCGCGCGCTGGAGATAGCGGCAGCCGGTAATCATAATTTACTGTTCCTCGGCCCGCCCGGCACTGGCAAAACCATGCTGGCTTCGCGCTTGTGCGATCTGCTGCCGCAGATGAGCGATGCTGAAGCAATGGAGACGGCATCGGTGGCGTCGCTGACCCAGCAGGAGATCAATCAGCATAATTGGAAACTGCGGCCGTTTCGCGCCCCGCATCACTCGAGCTCGATGGCAGCGTTGGTCGGCGGCGGCACGATTCCGCGTCCGGGCGAAATCTCGCTGGCGCATAACGGCCTGCTGTTTTTAGATGAAATGCCGGAGTTTGAACGTAAAGTGCTCGACTCGCTGCGTGAGCCGCTCGAGTCGGGCGAAATCATTATTTCCCGCGCGCAGGGTAAGACCCGCTTTCCGGCCCGCTTTCAGCTGGTCGGAGCGCTCAATCCCAGCCCGACCGGTTATTACGAAGGCAATCAGGCCCGTGCCAATCCGCAGATGATCCTGCGTTATCTGAGTCGTCTGTCCGGTCCGCTGCTGGACCGCTTTGATATGTCGATTGAAATTCCGGCGCTGCCCAAAGGTACGCTGGCGCATGGTGGCGATCGCGGTGAAGCGACCGCTATGGTCAAACAGCGCGTGCAGCAGGCGCGTGAAGTGATGCTGGCGCGCAGCGGCAAGGTCAATGCTTTGCTGCAGAGTCGCGAAATCGAGCAATTTTGTCCGCTTAACCAGGCGGATGCGGAATTTCTCGAAAACGCGCTGCATCAGTTAGGGCTGTCGATCCGGGCTTATCACCGTATCATTAAAGTGGCGCGCACCATTGCCGATCTGCAGGGAGAAGCGCACATTCAGCGCGTGCATTTGGCGGAAGCGCTCGGTTACCGCGCTATGGACCGGTTACTGAAACAACTCACTGCGCAATCGGTGTAGATAGTCTGTCAGCACGGCTACTCTGACCATTGGCGCGGATATTTCATTCACTGGGTGAGCGGGTATAATAGCGCGCTGTTTTTTTATTCAAATATCTGACCCCGGTTCCGATTATGCTGGCTTACCCTTTACTGATACTTAATGTGCTGCTGGTGGTGCTGAACACCATGTTTGCGTCTGTGTTGATCTGTGCCATTGCGCTGGTCAAGATGCTGCTGCCGAGCGTCAGGCTGAAAACGGCGGCGACGTGCATAGCCGATAAAGTGATGTGGCTGTGGGCCAGTTTGAATCTGGTGATTCTGACCGTGTCGAACCGGGTGGAGTGGCAGATTGAAGGCGGAGAGCAACTGCATAAGCAGGGCTGGTATCTGATAATGAGTAATCATCTCAGCTGGACCGATATTGTCGTGTTGTGCAGCGTGTTTAAAGATCGCATCCCGATGCCGAAATTTTTCCTTAAGCAGCAACTGCTGTATGTGCCGTTTATCGGCATGGGTTGCTGGGCGCTGGATATGCCGTTTATGCGCCGCTACTCACGTGAATACCTGATCCGCCATCCGCACAAGCGCGGACAGGATCTGGCCACCACGCGCCGTTCGTGCGAAAAATTCAAACATAACCCGACCACGGTGGTGAACTATGTTGAAGGCACTCGCTTTACCAGTGACAAGCAGCAGCGCAGCCGTTCGCCTTATCAGCATTTACTGACGCCGAAATCCGGCGGCATTGCTTATACTCTGGCGGCGATGGGGGAGCAGTTCTCCAATATTATCGATGTGACCCTGGCTTATCCGGACAATAGTGCTAAGCCGTTTCGTGACATGCTGATGGGACGCATGAAGCGTATTGTGGTCCAGATTGAAGTACTGCCGGTCGATGAGCAGGTCCGTGGCGACTACTTTAATGACAAGCGGTACAAGCGTCAGTTTCAGCGTTGGCTGGGTAGTGTATGGCAGGCTAAGGACCAGCGCCTGGCCCAGATTCATGCCGTGCGCGCTGAGCATGACAGCACCCCGCAGGTGCAAGAGCCCAGCGTCTCTGTCGGTAAGTAGGACGACCGGGCCTGAGGGCAGTACCTTCCCATTCTGGGGATGGTCTGGCATTCAGGGTAGTAAGACTAACCTTTAGCAACAGAGTCACAAAAGGGAGCCGCAGCTCCCTTTTGTGTATGGGGTGTCCCCCGCCCGTGCGGGCCACCATTTATTTTGTCAGCAGGTTATTTCGCCAGCAGGAAGTTGACCAGTTCGATGTACTCATCAACGGTTTTGATGTCCTGAGCCTGAACCAGATAGTGGTTGTTGACCACAACTGACGGTACCCCGCGCAGGCCGCTGGCCTGGAACTGTTTATCAAAACGACGCACCATAGAGTCAACCGCAAAGCCGTTGAACGCTGCATCAAATTTCTCGCCGCTGATGCCTTCATCAGTGAAGATCTGGCGTAGCTCAGCGTCGTCTTTTGGTGGTTTGCGCAGGTTATGGATGCGGTTAAACATGACCGGAATCATTGTGTTTTCCACGCCCAGAGAGACCATGGTCGCGTAAGCTTTGCTCATTGACTGGCCCATGTTGCCACCCATGAAAGAGACATGGTTCTTTTGCAGTTTCACGCCTTCGGGCAGGCCGGCCTGCAATTGTTTTACAATCGGTTCGAACGCATTACAGTGCGGGCAGTAAAATGAGAAATATTCGACTACGCTCGGTTTGCTCGAAGGTTCCAGGTCCAGCACTTTGTAATGCACACCTTCTTTGAACTGTGCAGCATGTGCTGACAGGCTTAACATCAGGGTTGCAACCAGTGCAAACAGCTTTTTCATTCGTGACTCCATGATTCTTATTGAATTGCAATTTACCATTGTGGCATCAGAGAGAGCGCCGGCTCTTCCAATGCGGCGAGTTGTTCTTTAAATGCCAGTACCTGACTCTCCCAGTATTTCGGGTCATTGAACCAGGGGAAGGCCAATGGAAAGGCCGGATCCTGCCAGCGCTTTGCCAACCACGCCATATAGTGCACCATTCGTAGACCACGCAGGGGCTCGATTAGTTTCAACTGACTGTGGTTAAAATCGCAGAACTCCTGGTAGCCTTCAAGCACAATATCCAGTTGCAGCAGTTTTTCCTGCCGCTCGCCACTGAGTAACATCCACAAATCCTGCACCGCCGGACCGTTGCGTGCGTCATCAAGGTCGACAAACATCGGCCCGTCACGCCACAGAATATTACCCGGATGGCAGTCGCCATGCAGACGAATCGAGCGGTAGTCGGGTTGCCAGTGTTGTTCGATACGCGTGATCAGCAAATCGAGATCATTGAAGAAGCTGGTTTCCAGGTGAGCCGGTATACATTGTGACTGTTGCAGCAGGGTACGCGGTTGATAGAGATATTCGTCCAGGCCGATGGTCGGACGATGGCGGAAGGTCTGGCTGGCGCCGACTTTGTGGATACGGCCGAGAAAACGTCCGACCCACTCCAGTTGTTCTTGGTTATCGACTTCGAACTGGCGACCGCCGACACTGTTGAACAGGGCAAAGTGATAGCCCTGATAGTGGTGCAAGGTCATACCGTTAATCACCAGCGGTGCGGCCAGCGGAATTTCGGCTTCAGCCAGTTGCAGGGCAAAATCGTGTTCTTCCTGAATCTGCTCCACGCTCCAGCGTTGCGGACGGTAAAACTTAACCACAAAGCGGCGTCGTTCTTCATCGGTGAATTGGTAGACCCGGTTTTCGTAACTGTTCAGCGCCAGAAAGCCGGACTCGGCGCGCACGCCGATACTTTCCAGCGCGTACCACATCAGGTCCGGAGTCAGGGCGTCAAAATGGAAGCTTGCTTGTGTCATGGTTATAAAAAGGGCTCATTACTGAGCCCTTTGCCATCTGTTGCGGCGGGAAAATGCAGCTATAACTTTTTGATAAAGCGGCTTTCTACCTGCAGCGTGAATTGTTGACTGTCTTCGGTCAGTATAAACTGAATTGTCGTGACCGGAGAACTGAGATTTTCCGCTTTGATGCCCAGACTCATCGGCAGATTGAGCACTTCACCGGGCTGAACCTGCACCGTCTGCTTGCCGTACCAGGTGACATCATTCAGACCGGACACATCGAGACGATAGGTGTGAGCTTGCTGGGTTTTGTTAATGATTTTAAGGGTATAGGTATTTTCGACTTCACCGGCACTGTTGGTGCGAAACAGCTGATTGCGATCGCGAATTACGCTTAGTCCGGCCGGATCGACACTCGCCACCTGAGCAACAAACAGACCGATCATCAGCAGCATTACCGCACCGTAGCCGAGCAGTTTTGGCCGCATCACCTTGGTATGTTTGCCGGACAGACGGTGTTCTGTGGTGTAGCTGATCAGTCCTTTCGGATAGCCCATGCGTTCCATGGTGGTGTCACAGGCATCGATGCAGGCGCCGCAGTTAATGCATTCATATTGCAGCCCGTCGCGAATATCAATCCCGGTCGGACAAACCTGGACACACAGGTCGCAGTCGATACAGTCACCCAGACCGAGCGCCTTCGGGTCGGCTTTACGCGGCCGCGGGCCGCGCTGCTCACCGCGCTTGGCGTCATAGCCGACAATAAAGGTGTCTTTATCGAACATCGCAGACTGAAAGCGGGCATAAGGGCACATGTGGATACACATGATAGATCGCATCCAGCCCGCGTTACCGTAAGTGCAGGCGGCAAAAAACAGCACCCAGAATACCGGCCAGAAGCTGGCATTGAGGGTGAAGAAATCGATCACCAGCGCGCGCACCGGAACAAAATAGCCGACAAAGGTAAAACCGGTCAGCAGGGCAATTGCCAGCCAGGCAAAGTGCTTGGCGGTTTTGCGCACAGCGAGATTCGCATTCAGTTTGCCGCTGTCCTGCTTACGCCGTTTGTTGGCGCTGCCTTCCAGTTTTTCCTCAAACCAGATGTACATAAAGGTCCATACGGTTTGCGGACACAGATAGCCACACCACACCCGGCCTAAAAAGGTGGTAATAAAGAACAGGCCAAAGGCGGCGATCATAAACAGCAGGGCGAGCAGGGTGAGATCCTGCGGGTAAAGGGTGGTACCAAAAAAGTTAAACTGCTGATTACCGATATCGAGCAAAATCGCCTGGCGTTCACCGTAAGAGATCCAGGGCACCAGGCCGAATAACAGCAACAAAAACCAGCCGCCGTAACGGCGCAGTTGCTGATAGACGCCTTTGCTTTCACGCACGTAAATGCGGTTACCCGGATTGAAACGGTCTCCTTCCTGACCTTTGTGGGTTTTGGGGTTAAAGACTTTCGGAGTGACGTCTTTGACGTCAATCTTATCCTTACTCATCAAACTATCCTTTTGGGCAGCGGGTGCGATTTCTGTCGTTCGCACTCTGTTTTGACATTGCAGCGGGCTCATCGCTGTTCACCAACACTGATTGCTCGGGCAACCGGGCTGGAGAGGCTCTTTTCTATGTAACCTGGTGATTATAGCGTCAATTCAGCCAGGCTTTTTTTACCGCTATCAATCTTTAACAACAAAACGGATGCAAAAAGAAGAGCGGCCGTGGGCCGCTCCTGGGGATGAGAGGGTCGCTTAGTCGATGATGCCGCGTGCGCGCAATATGGCGGTTTTAAAATCCGGCTCGTAATCCTTCTTGATGCCCGGTATTACTTCGTCTTTGCTGCTGTTGCGCATTTTGAGATGGTAAATCAGCACATCATCGGTCAAATCCTGTAGCTGTCCCTGATAGCCCGCTTCTGCCGCCAGTTTGGCGATAAAGGCCACTAGGTTGAAATCAGACTCTTTTTGCCACTCGGGCTCAAGCAATTGCAGCAGTTCTTCAATACGATGGCATTGCATGGCTTTCTCCATATTTTTTGTAATGGTATGCAGCTAAGTTATCAAAACAGGGCGGGAATACAATTGATATGTGTAAAGACAATCGATATGTACAAATACAAGCGTTACGCGCAAACCACTCGTTATAAGTGAGTGGTGAACGGTGTAGGGAAACGGAAAAGAAAAAAGCGCAGTGAAAACTGCGCTTTTCTATTTAAGCGGCCTTAACCACTTTTGTTTCCGGCGATGCAGAAGCTGCATTTTTCTCGACAAGAGTTGGAGCGGGCGCGACTTTTTTCGCAACCGGCGCAGCAGTAAAACCACTACGACGGCGCATTGCACTGGTATTCGTGTGCGAAAACCTGACGGATGTTGGGCGCATTATTAACCTAACGGTCAGGCATATCCATTGCCGGTCAAATGGCCTGAACAAGGATGAGCTGAACTTCCGCCGGGGCAGAAGGGGCGCTCTTCTGGCACTCGCCAATCCAAATCTTTGCTCAGGAATAACGATATGCATGCATATCGAAAATAGAGTAGCACCATGCCAGGATTTGGTCGATAGTTGAGCAGAGATTCTACACAATTTTTTTGCATCGCTGAGGGGCAGCCTTTCGGTAAGAGTGTGAGCAATAGTATGAAAGTCCCATTGTGATCGGGATCTTTTCCGCTTTACACTGGGAGTTCATCAACAGGAGGTACGTATGTCGTTTCTGAAGAAAACCCTCGCCAGTTTCGGTATCGGATCCGCGAAAGTCGATTCAGTCCTGCAACAGGAGACGCTGTTTCCCGGCCACAAAGTCAAAGTGACGATTCACGTCTATGGCGGTGCCACCGAGCAGGCGATCGATAATATCGAGCTGAAATTATGTTGCCGTTATATCGAAGAGGTGCACAGCGGGCAGGGGGAGCAAGCGGATAGTCAGACCCGCCGCATCGCCCAGACTTATGTCCTGGCCAGCTGGTCGCTGCCGTATGCATTTACCATCGCCAGTGGTGAAACGCGTGATTTTGAAGTCGAGCTGGATGTGCCATGGCATACACCGGTCACCATTGGGGATGCCAAAGTATGGCTTGAGACGGGCCTTGATATTGCCATGGCGCTCGACCCGGCTGACAAGGATATTCTCACTGTGCGTCCTGATCCTCTGATGGACGGTATTTTTACTGCACTGGAAGAGCAGGGCCTGCGTCTGCGTCAGGTTGAGTGTGAAGCAGCGCAAGGCTTCGCACTGCCGTTTGTGCAGGAGTTTGAATTTGTGCCAACTGATGGCCCGTTTCACGGCCGCTGGCGCGAGCTGGAGATTGTGGCTTACCGCGATGCGGATAAGCTGCAGATGTGGTTCGAGATTGATCGTTTTCAACGCGGTGCGCGCGGCATGCTGGCCAGTCTGCTCGGGCGCGGAGAGCTGAAACGTCAGCTCACCATTGCGGCCGATACCCCGCCGGAGAGGGCCGGTCAGCAGATTGTTGATTTTCTCGATACCTCTTCCTGACACGATTCTGGCTTACACATGTTCGCTCAATGTGCCATACTGGATGTGAATTCTTTAGTATGGATTGATATATGTCAGTGAGTGATTACAGTGTCAAAGAGGAAGTGGCCAATGCCATCAGCCACGGCATTGGCCTGATTTTAGGGATTGTCGGTTTAGTGCTGCTGCTGCTCAAAGCGTTTGCCCACAGCGCAGATGCGCTGACCATCACCAGTATGAGCGTTTACGGCGGCAGTATGATAGCGCTGTTTCTGGCCTCCACCCTGTACCATGCCATTCCTCATCAGCGTGCTAAACGCTGGCTGAAAACCTTCGACCACTGTGCTATCTACCTGCTGATTGCCGGTAGTTACACGCCTTTTTTGCTGGTCAGCCTGCGCACCCCGCTGGCGATCAGCCTGATGATAGTGATCTGGTCGATTGCCCTGCTTGGTATCTTATTTAAGGTGGCGTTCATTTACCGTTTTGAGAAGTTGTCGCTGGTGACTTATCTGGCGATGGGTTGGCTGTCGCTGGTGGTGATTTATCAGTTGGCGCTGAATCTCGATATCGGTGGCCTGACGTTGCTGGCGCTGGGTGGTGTGGTGTATTCACTGGGGGTGATTTTTTATGTCGCGCAGCGCATTCCGTATAACCACGCCATCTGGCACGGTTTTGTGCTCGGTGGCTGTGCGTGTCATTTTATGGCGATTTATCTGTATATCGAGCCGGTGTAACGGATATTGACCTGATGTCATTGATATCACTACGGTAGAGTGGTTATCGATCAGCTGCACTCAGCATTGTGGGTGATAACCAACAAAAAAGCACTCCGGTTGTGGAGTGCTTTTGTTTTGGCTGTCCCGTCCGGGAATACGCTGCCCGGCGATCGACTAGCGGGTTTGCAGATTTTCGACGCTAACCCGGATCTGGTAACGTTCGGCCTGGTCAGTTGCCAGCTTAATTTCTTTACCGGCTACTGCGGTCTGCGGGCGCAGGTAAGTTTCCGCCATGCGCTTGATTGACTGCCAGATGGTTGCGCTGTCGTGATTCAGTACCTTGCCCTGTTCGTCCATCAGTTCAACATTGAGTGCAATGCTGATCACCGACTGCAGGCTTTGGTTAGTGATCGCGGTCGGTATGATCAGGTGTCCGTCTTCGTAACGGGCGCTGCCGAGCACGATATCCACGCCGGACTGGCTCAGTTGCAGCGTCGGTTTGGTGCTGCCTACTTCAACCAGAGTGCCGCGCTGGCGTGGTACCAGCGGTGCGGCGATGAGCGGGGCCGCTGCTGCGGCTGGTGCTGCCGTGGTGACCGGACTGGTTTCGGTACGGTTTTCGGCCGCAGGTTTTGGTTTTGCTGGCGCGGCCGGCTGTACATAGTGCCAGGTGAAGTCGTCATTCAGTTCGACCTGGCGACCGTCATCCAGAGTCACTCTTTGCGCAGCCTGAACGACTGGCGCTGTCAGCGCGGCGACACAAGCGGTCGCTAACAGAGTCTGCAGGTATTTCATCATTATCCTCAACGTTTCCAGAACGCAGGGAAAAACAGCACCAGAATGGTGAGGATTTCCAGGCGTCCCATCAGCATACCAAAACTTAAAATCCACTTCGCACCGTCAGACAGGGAAGCAAAATTACCGGTCGGGCCAATCACACTACCCATGCCCGGACCGACGTTGGCCACCGCAGTGACTGCGCCGGAAATACTGGTAATGGTATCCAGTCCCATCGCCGACAATGTGCCGGCAATCAGGACAATAGTAATCACAAACGTCAGGCCGAATGCCACGACGGAGCGCACGATATCTTCGTTAACCGGGCGTTGATTATAGCGCTGCACGAATACACCGGACGGATGAACAAGGCGCATCATCTGGTTATTAAGCAGGGTAAAACAGATCTGAAAACGGAAAATCTTAATCCCGCCGGCAGTTGAGCCGGAGCAGGCTCCCGCCATCATCAGGAAGGCAAACAGGGTGCTTGGCAGCGCCCCCAGGCGGTGAAATCATCCAGGCCAAAACCTGTGGTGGTCACCACGGAAACGATGTTAAACATTGAGACCCGCAGCGCATCAAGTATGCTGTAGCCGTTATGCCAGTGCAACCAGGCCGCGACAATCAGGCTGGCAACGACAAACAGCACAAAGAAGCCACGAACCTGGGCATCCTGCAGCAGCTCCTGTGGCTGACGTTTACGCAGTGCGGTCACAAACAGCAGGAACGGTAAGCCGCCGAGGAACATAAACAGGGTCGCGACCCAGTGTGAACCGTGCGAGAAGTGGTTCATTGAGCCATCGGAAGTGGAGTAGCCGCCCGTCGATAAGGTAGTAAAGGCATGGTTGATGGCGTCAAACATGCCCATCCCGGTCAGCATATAGCCGAGAATACACAAGCCGGTCAGCACCAGATAAACAATCACAATGTTTTTAGCTACGGTTTTGGCGCGCGGACTGCTTTTATCCGACCAGTCGGAGGATTCGGTCTGGAACAGGCGCATACCACCGACGTTAAGCATCGGCAGCACCGCTACCGCCATCACGATAAAGCCAACCCCGCCCAGCCACTGTAGAATCGAGCGCCACAACAGAATGCTGGGTGCCATGTCGTCTAAGCCGCTCAGTACGGTTGAGCCGGTGGTGGTAATGCCGGACATGGTTTCAAAATAGGCGTCAGTGAAGCTGATGTGGTTAATGAACACGAACGGCAGGGCGGCAAACGCGCTGGCGATGGTCCACACCAGACTGGTGATCAGAAACATGTCACGCACACTGAGGCGAAAATCGGCAGTGCGTCCCAGCGTCAGGCACAGGAACGCGGCCACATGGGTGATGATCACCGCCTTGGCAAAGTCGAGAAAGCCACCGGTACCGGTAAAAAAAGCCACCAGAGTGGGGACGTACATGAACAGCGCCAGTTTGGACAAAACCAGGCCGATCACGAACATTATCGGGCGTAAATTGAGCATGACGCCGTATACCTACAAGAAAAACGGGCTGGGTTGGAACAGAGCTTCCACGTCGGGCACGTATTTTTTATCAACCAGAAACATCACCACGTGATCATCTTGTTCAATCACAGTGCGGTCGTGGGCAATCAGGACCTCTTCACCACGCACAATCGCACCAATTGTGGTGCCCGGCGGCAGGCGAATATCACCGACCGCGCGGCCGACCACTTTGGAGGTGGTTTCGTCACCATGGGCAATCGCTTCAATTGCTTCGGCTGCACCGCGGCGCAGCGAAGACACGTTCACGATATCAGCGCGGCGTACGTGGGTTAGCAGGGCTGAAATGGTCGCCTGCTGCGGTGAAATCGCCACGTCAATCACGCCGCCCTGCACCAGGTCGACATAAGCGCCGCGCTGGATAAGCACCATCACTTTTTTGGCACCCATGCGTTTGGCCAGCATGGCTGACATGATGTTGGTTTCATCTTCGTTGGTCAGGGCGATAAACACATCGACCTGATCGATATTCTCTTCGGTCAGCAGCTCCTGATCGGCGGCATCGCCGCAGAAGACAATGCTGTTTTCCAGCTGTTCCGACAGCTGTTCGGCGCGCTGATAATTGCGTTCAATCAGCTTGACGCTGTAGCTGTGTTCGAGGCGTTTAGCCAGGCTGGCACCGATGTTACCGCCACCGACAATCATGATGCGGCGATACGGTTTTTCAAGGCGCTGCAGCTCACTCATCACCGAGCGGATGTGGTTGCTGGCGGCAACGAAGAACACTTCATCATCGGCTTCGATAATGGTGGTGCCCTGCGGGCGGATTGGCCGTCCCTGACGGAAAATCGCCGCCACTCGGGTATCGATGTGCGGCATATGCTCGCGCAGGGCGGACAGGGCGTTACCAACCAGTGGGCCGCCGTAATAGGCTTTGACCGCGACCAGGCTGACTTTCTCTTCGGCAAAGCTCACCACCTGCAGCGCGCCCGGGTATTGCACCAGGCGTTCAATGTAGCTGGTGACCAGCTCTTCCGGGGCAATCAGATGGTCGACCGGAACGGCGCCGGACTGGAACAGGGCTTCTTTTTCAGCCAGATATTCCGGCGAGCGGATGCGGGCGATACGGTTGGGCGTATTAAACAGAGTAAAGGCCACCTGGCAGGCGGCCATATTGGTTTCGTCGGTATTGGTCACCGCGACCAGCATGTCGGCATCCTGAGCCCCTGCTTCGCGCAGTACGTCCGGGTGACTGGCGTGGCCATTGACCACCCGTAAATCATATTTATCCTGCAGGCCGCGCAATCGCTCGCTGCTTTTATCGACGATGGTGATGTCGTTGTTTTCACCAACCAGGTTTTCCGCCAGCGTACCGCCGACCTGACCTGCGCCAAGAATGATGATTTTCATACCTAAATGTCTCTTGTGATTACACGCCAAAGGCAGCCTGTCGGCTGCCCCGGTCTCGTCCTTTATGCCTGAGCAGGTGTCACGCTTTTGCGGATCACGGCGTAGTAGAAGCCGTCCATGTCCTCTTCACCCGGCAGGATCTGACGTCCCGGCTGCTCAGGATCTGAGCCTTGCAATTGCGCATCCGCGGTACGGAGCAGGAAGTCTTTGACCTGCAGTACGTTTTCTTGCGGGGTAATTGAACAGGTTGCGTACACCAAAGTACCACCCGGCTTAAGCTGTTGCCACATCGCATCGAGAATTTCGCGCTGTAGCTCCGCTAATGCTTCGATATCATTGGCGCGGCGTAACCATTTGATGTCCGGATGGCGGCGGATAACGCCGGTGGCTGAACACGGTGCGTCGAGCAGGATGCGGTCAAACTGCGCTCCCGGCCACCACTGTTGCGGGTAGCGGGCATCGCCACAGATGACATCAGCGCGCAGTTGCAGGCGCTGCAGATTATCGTGTACCCGGTTGAGGCGGGTCGGATCGCTGTCTAATGCGACCACTTCGGTATTCTCGGTGTGCTCCAGAATATGTGCGGTTTTGCCGCCCGGCGCGGCGCAGCAATCGAGGATCAGCTCATCTTCCTGTGGGGTCAGATAATCAACCGCTAACTGCGCGGCAGCATCCTGCACTGAAACCCAGCCTTTCTCAAAGCCAGGCAGCAGGGTGACATCGCACGGTGCATCGAGCTTGATCGCATCCGCGGCCTCTGGGTGCAGGGTGTAGCTGATCTCAGCTGCATCGAGCAACTGCTGGTACTCAGCCCGGGTATGGTGCTGGCGGTTGACACGCAGCCACATCGGCGCCTTGCTGTTGTTGGCTTCAACAATGGCTTCCCATTGCTGAGGGTAGCTTTCCTGCAATAGTTTCAAAATCCAGCTCGGATGACCGTATTTACCGGCATTGTGACTGACTGCCACGGCATCGAGCTCTTCCTGGTTACGCAGATAGCTGCGCAATACCGCATTGATCAGGCCGCTCAGGTTAGTACCACGCAGGGTTTTGGTCCCTTCGACTGTTTCGGCCACCGCTGCATGAGAAGGAATGCGCATAAAGCTGAGCTGGTAAATACCGACCAGGATCAGATGGTGGAACACTCGCTTTTTACCTTTGAGCGGGTTATCCATCAGTTCATTGGCAATCGACTCCAGACGCGGTAAGTAGCGCAGCGCGCCGTAGCAGATTTCCTGCAACAGGGCGTGGTCTCTCGGGCGAATGGTTTTTTGAGCCGCAGGAAGAGCGTGGGAAAGTGATTGACCTTTGTCGACCACCTGGAAAAGGACGTTGGCAGCCGCAGCGCGAACATTCATGGTGAAACCCTTAAAATTCAATGGGGACATCTCTGCCCCCGGTTAATGTACTGTGATGGTAAACAGAGATTAGCTCAGTTGTGTCCCAACCTGGAACCAGTCGGCTCTGGCATTGAGAATGTCCTGTACCGGCAGGGCTTTTTTGCCCGGGATCTGCAGTTGCTCCAACACCAGCACACCGGTACCGGTTGCTACATAGATACCGGTTTTATCCGCCTGAATTATGGTCCCGGCCGGCTGGTCAGTGCTTTGATCCGCAACACAACTTTTCCATACTTTGATGCCGTTGTCCGCGGCGTCAAAGTGGCTCATCGGCCATGGATTGAACGCACGTACGCAGCGCTCGATATGCTCGGCGCTGTCCTGCCAGTTAATGCGAGCTTCTTCTTTGCTCAGTTTCTTGGCGTAGTTAGCCAGCTCATCATCTTGTTTGACGGGTACGGCCTGACCGGCCTTGATGTCGGCCAGGCAGTCAATCAGAGCCTGCGGACCAAGATCAGCCAGTTTGTCATACATGGAAGCACTGGTATCGGTCGTATCAATCGGCAGGGTGGCTATTTTCAGCATATCACCGGTATCCAGACCGACATCCATCTGCATGATGGTCACGCCGGTTTCGGCGTCACCGGCCCAGATCGAGCGCTGGATAGGTGCTGCGCCACGCCAGCGTGGCAGGATGGAACCGTGCACGTTGATACAGCCCAGTTTTGGCGTATCCAGCACAGATTTTGGCAGCAGCAGGCCGTAAGCGACCACCACCATCAGATCGGCATTGAGCTCGGCTAACTGCTGCTTGGCTTGATCCGATTTGAAGTTTTCCGGCTGATAGACCGGAATGTTATGCTCAAGGGCGATATTTTTTACCGGGCTTGCGGTCAGTTTTTTACCGCGTCCGGCCGGGCGATCCGGCTGAGTGTACACCGCGATGACTTCGTGCTCCGAAGACAATAACGCCGCCAGGTGACGGGCGGCGAAATCCGGAGTACCTGCAAACACAATACGTAATGATTGGCTCAAGGTAACCTCACTAAATTATTGATTTTTCTCGTTGAAGCGTTTGATTTTTTCCAGCTTCTCTTTGATGCGCTTACGTTTGAGCGGCGACAGGTAGTCGACAAACAACTTACCTTCCAGATGGTCGAGCTCGTGCTGTACACAAATGGCCAGCAGGTCGTCCGCTTCAAAGGTGTACTCTTCACCATCACGGTTGAGTGCTTTGACCGTCACTTCCGCTGCGCGTGGCACCAGGGCGCGCGCGCCAGGTACAGACAGACAGCCTTCTTCAATGCCGTCTTCACCGCGTTTTTCCAGAATTTCAGGGTTAATCAGCACCATCGGCTGATCACGGGTGTCAGAAATGTCGATCACGACGATGCGCTGGTGCACATCGACCTGAGTCGCAGCCAGACCGATACCTTCCTCGTCGTACATGGTATCAATCATGTCATCGACGATTTTCTGAATCTCAGGGGTGACTTTCTCAACCGGCTTGGCAACGGTGCGAAGACGATCATCCGGGAATGTTAATACTTGTAATACAGACATATACACTCGAAAAATTGAACTGTGCCGAATCAGCTAAACGCTTGTTGGCTCAATTCTAGACATTTTATGACCTAAATGACAGCATCCTGCGTGATTTCTCCAGATCCTGGTCCCTAGTCTGCTCCGGAAAACACGCTCATGTTGAGACTGCTGTGTCGTTTTAGCTCTGTTTTTGCCCTGCTCTGTTATTGCTTCTTGTACGGCGCGTCAGCCGCTGATCGTGAGCTGAATGAGTCCGGACAGGTTCTGCCTGAGATTCGTCTGCTCGACCAGATGGCGTTAGCAAAGGTCAGCCGTGTCCTGGGTTCTTCGCGGACGCGCGCTTATTTCACGCAGCCGCAGCCGATATACATCAGCGGAGCCCATACCGAACAAAGCTGGGGGATCTACCGCCCGCTGGCTCTGTTCTCGCCACATCAGCAATCTATGCAGGCACTGCGGTTGGTCGCTCGCGCCTCGCTGACGGCCAGCGGTGGCGCGCGCAGCACGCTGCATGTGACCAGCCAGAGCCAGGAAATTCGCCCTCTAGATATCGCTTTGCCGGCCGCAAGGCGAGCGGACATCCGCGTTCCCACCCAGCATGCCGAACCGGCTGCAGTCTCTGTTCTCGGCACCCCGCAAGGCTTGCACTACGCGGTGCGTAATGACTGGCTGGTGCTGGATAAAGGTGCCGAGGAGAAGCTGGTGGCCGGTCAACGTTTTGCACTGTTTCAGCGCGCGGCGCCGGGCGCTGACATTGTCACCGGCACCCTGATGACGGATTTAGCGGTTGGCAGTCTGGTGGTTGAGCAGGTGTACCCTCACTTGAGTCTGGCGCGGATAACCGCCAGCAGTCAGGTGATTGATAATAAAGTGGTACTGCGTGCGCTGGCTGACGACACCGACGCAGTGAGCGGGAGTGTGTTGAATGAGTCACCATGAAGAGTGGAATGAGGAAGAGTTCAAAGCCTGGCTGGCCTTTGCTTGTGTGCCCGGCTTTGGTCTGCGTGCCGTGCAGCGTCTGGCGGCGCGTGATGCGCTCAGTGTTCAGCTGCGTGATATTCAAAAACGAGGGGGTGGTCCCGGCCTGAATGCCAGTCAGCTTGCTTATCTGTGCACTCAGGCCGCAAAGGATGTGGAGGCGTGCCTGCGCTGGCGTGAACAGTCATCGCAGCGCGCGATTATCACCGCCCGTTGCGCCACGTATCCGCCTTTGCTCAGTGAAATTTCGGCTGCGCCGCCGGTGCTGTTTGTCGAAGGTGATGCCGGTGTACTGCTGCAACCGCAGATCGCCATTGTCGGCAGCCGTAATGCCAGCAGCAGCGGGCTGGAGATTGCGGCCCAGTTCGGTGCCCAACTGGCCGAGCAGGGGTTGGTGGTGACCAGCGGCCTGGCGCTCGGGATTGACGGCTATGCCCATGACGGCGCATTGAATGCCGGTGGCGACAGCGTGGCCGTACTGGGCTGCGGTTTAGAGCATATTTATCCGGCCCGCCATCGTCGCCTGGCCGGGCGAATTGCTGAACAAGGCGCCTTGGTCTCCGAATTTCGGCCCTCTGCCCGGGCTCGGGCTGAACACTTTCCGCGTCGCAACCGGATTATCAGTGGTTTGTCGCTCGGGGTGCTGGTGGTGGAAGCGGCGGAAAAAAGCGGTTCCCTTATCACCGCGCGTTATGCCAGTGAGCAGAACCGCGATGTGTTTGTTATTCCCGGTTCAATTCACAACGCGCACAGTACCGGCAGTAATCAGTTGATTCGCCAGGGGGCTTGTCTGGTGCAGAATGTCGGGCAGATCCTCGATGAAGTCGCGAATTTGCTCGATTGGTCACTTAAGTCGCAGCAAACGGTGCAGTCTGAACTTTTTTCTCACCCAAATCAGCAAGAACAATTGCCATTTCCCGAGCTGTTAGCTAACGTAGGGGAAGAAGCTACACCAGTTGATATTCTTGCAAGCAGGACCCATATACCTGTCCAGGATGTCATGACGCAGCTCCTGGAGCTTGAGCTTTCAGGGCATGTTGTTGCAGTTTCCGGTGGCTATATTCGAAAGGGGAGGGGCTAGCTATGATGATGGATATTTTGATGTATCTGTTTGAAACGTATATCCATAGCGATGCAGAGTTGCAAGTGGACCAAGACGAACTGGAAGAAGAACTGGTTCGGGCCGGATTTCACCAGAAAGACATCTATAAAGCCCTTCACTGGTTGGAAGAGCTGGCCGCGTTGCAGCAGACTGATGCGCAATCGGCAATCGCAACCAGTTCGCCAACGTCGGTGCGTATTTATGCTGCGCAGGAGATGGAACGCCTCGATCGTGAATCACGCGGTTTTCTGATGTTTCTCGAGCAGCTTAAGGTGCTGACGCCTGAAACGCGCGAGATGGTGATTGATCGGGTCATGGGGCTGGAAACCAATGAGTTTGAGCTCGACGACCTTAAATGGATCATCCTCATGGTGCTGTTTAATGTACCGGGCAATGAGAATGCGTATACGCTAATGGAAGAGCTGCTGTACAGCAAAGAGCAGGGTATCCTGCATTAATCCACTCTGAACCCATCAGAGTTTCCACTGTAGCGCGGTTATGAGCAGTAAAATCGATCACCAGTTGTTCTCGGCCCATGAGCAGGCCCTGAATCACGAACCTTGTCCTCAATGTGGCGGGGCGCTTGCGCTGCGCCATGGCAAACACGGCCCTTTTATGGGCTGCAGCCAGTATCCGGTCTGCGACTATATCAAACCACTTCATCACAACGATGGTCACATCATCAAAGAGCTCGGTGTGCCTTGTCCGGAATGCGGGCATGAGCTGGTTTTACGCCAGGGACGCTACGGCATGTTTATCGGTTGCAGTCACTACCCGGCTTGTCACCATATTGAATCGCCGGATCAGCCGGCAGACGCCTCTCCGCAGCGGCAGGCTCTGGCTTGTCCTGAGTGTGCAACCGGTCATCTGGTTGAACGTAAAACCCGATTTGGTAAAACCTTTTTTGCTTGTGATGCTTACCCTAAGTGTAAGTTTGCCGTTAACCAGCCACCGGTGGCCGGGCAGTGTGAAGCGTGTGGTTTTGGCTTGCTGATCGAGAAGAAGCTCGCCAGCGGCACCCGTTATCAGTGTGCGGACCGAAAATGCGGCCATACGCAGAGCAGTGACTCGTCACCGGCACAATAACTCGCAATCCGCACCATAAAAAAACGGCGCCACAGGGCGCCGTTGCTGTTTGGGTTCAGCGGTAATTATTGTGGCTGAATCTGACGCGCCACTTCTTGCACGGCAGGGAAGGCATCGGCGTCGAGCACTGCGGCCAGTTCACACAGCTTGCGCTGCAGCTCACCGCTGTAGTCGGCCGTCACGTTGATATGGCCCATTTTGCGGCCCGGACGTTTTTCTTTGCCGTACCAGTGAATATGGCAACCTTCCATCGCCAGCAATTGTGTTGGCAGAGTATCTTCACCCAGGATGTTGATCATGGCGGTTTCACGGATCAGCTTGGTGCTGCCCAGAGGCAGGCCGCATACCGCGCGCAGATGATTTTCAAACTGACAGGTTTCTGCACCCTGCTGGGTCCAGTGACCAGAGTTATGCACACGTGGTGCGATTTCATTGACCAGCAGTTCGCCCTGCACATCAAAGAACTCCAGTGCCAGTACGCCGACGTAATCCAGGCTGTCGGCCACCGCGCTGAACATCTGTTTCGCTTGTTCTTGCAACTGCGGCGCATCAATCGCGGTCGACAGGCTGAGTACGCCGTTAACATGGACGTTTTCGGCCAGCGGATACACCGCAATTTCGCCATTGCTGCCACGCGCACCTACCAGGGAAACCTCACGGTCAAACGGGACAAATTGCTCAGCGACTATCGCCTGGTTGTCTGATGCAGCGATACATTGTGCCATTTCAGCCCAGATTGCATCGGCATCAGCCGCTTGCTTAAGACGCCACTGGCCTTTGCCATCGTAACCACCCAGAGCACTTTTCAGTACCATAGGAATACCGATTTTTTCGATCGCGGCATCAAAATCGGCCCGGCTGTTAATAACCGCGTATTTGGCGTTACGGACACCGGCATTATCCAGCAGGGCTTTTTCTACCCGGCGATCGCCACCGGCTTTGATGGCTTGTGTGCTTGGCAGGAATTTCCCGCTGCGCTCGCATACGGCCAGCACGTCATGCGGGATATGTTCGAATTCTGCGGTGATCACATCCGCTTGTTCAATTGCCTGCTCCAGGCCGTGACCGACCACAGCCTGGGTGAGCGGATGCACCACATTACCGCTGGTCACATCAAAAGCGGTAATGGCAATATTGAGTGGCGCGCCTGCCAGCGACATCATGCGCGCCAGCTGGCCGGAACCTAATACCAGAACGTGCATAGGATTACTCCTCAGCCGGATTCGGGTTAGCCAGAACCGTTTCGGTTTGCGCGGCACGGAACGCTTCTACCTTAGCCATGATGGTTTCATCATGAGTGCCGAGGATTTGCGCTGCCAGCAGACCGGCGTTCGCCGCACCGGCTTCACCGATGGCCAGTGTGCCTACCGCAACACCTTTTGGCATTTGTACGATAGAGTATAGTGAATCGATGCCCGACAGAGCACGCGACTGTACTGGTACGCCAAGGACCGGCAGGCTGGTAAAGGCTGCTGCCATACCTGGCAGGTGAGCCGCGCCGCCTGCGCCGGCAATAATGACTTTCAGGCCACGCTCTTTTGCGCTTGAGGCATAATCGGCCAGAAGTTGAGGGGTACGGTGCGCTGAAACCACTTTAGTTTCGTAAGGAACACCAAACTGATCCAGCATCTCTGCTGCTAGCTTCATGGTTGGCCAATCCGATTTTGATCCCATGATAATGCCGACTTTCATCTCAAACTCCTTCAAGCGTTTTAATTTGGGTGAGCGATCGTTGGCGCATTATACGAGGATTTTTCTCGCAAGCAAACGTTTGCGCCAACGGGGTGTTTCTCGACAGCTAAATTAGCAATAATTAGATTTAGCTGTCACGCCGGATAATTTGTACACTAAGCGGCAAATACAGAGCAGGTCAACAGAGCCTGGCAAGTACAAGTCAGCTAAATAGTAGGAATCTCAGGTGAATAATTTCGAACATACACTGCAGGCATTGCAGTCTGGTGAAGTGATTGCTTATCCGACCGAAGGTGTATTCGGGGTCGGTTGCGATCCGGATAACCCGCAGGCGATTGAAAAACTGCTGCAGCTTAAGCAGCGCCCGGTGGAGAAAGGTCTGATTCTGATTGCGGCTTCTTATCAGCAGCTGCTGCCTTATATTGACGAAGCGCAGCTGACCGCTGAACAGCTGGAGCGGGTTCAGTCAACCTGGCCTGGTCCGGTGACCTGGATCATGCCGGCCAGTGAGCGGGTCTCATCCTGGGTCAGCGGCCAGTTCGATACCATCGCGGTACGGGTGACCGATCATCCGCTGGTGCAGCAGCTGTGCCAGGCGTATGGTAAACCGCTGACATCAACCAGTGCTAACTTGTCCGGGCTGCCACCATGTATGACGACGGCAGAAGTCGAGCAGCAACTTGGCGACAAGCTGGTGGCGATTCTGCACGGTGAAACCGGCGGACGTAACAAGCCAAGCGAAATTCGTGACGCGAAAACACTTCAGGTATTAAGACAGGGTTAACACAAGGACACCACCATGCCGAGTATAGATAAAGAAGCGGTCAAACAGTTCCTGCTCGAATTACAGGACTCTATCTGTCAGCAGCTGGAAGCCGTCGATGGCGCGGCCCTATTTGAAGAAGATGCCTGGCAGCGTGAGCAGGGTGAACGTCTGGGCGGTGGTGGCCGTACCCGGGTGATGCGCAATGGTCAGGTGTTTGAGCAGGGCGGCGTGAACTTTTCTCATGTTGCGGGTAAACAAATGCCGGCCTCTGCAACGGCGCATCGTCCTGAATTGGCCGGGCGTCGCTTTGAGGCCATGGGGGTGTCACTGGTGATGCATCCTAACAACCCTTATGTGCCGACTTCGCATGCTAATGTGCGTTTCTTTATCGCCGAGAAAGAGGGTGAAGCACCGATCTGGTGGTTTGGTGGTGGCTTTGACTTAACGCCGTTTTATCCGTTTGAACAAGACTGTCAGCACTGGCACCAGACGGCAAAGGATCTGTGTCAGCCATTTGGTCCGGATGTCTATCGTGAGCATAAAGCCTGGTGTGATGACTATTTCTACCTGCCGCACCGTGAAGAGACGCGTGGTATTGGCGGTCTGTTTTTCGATGATCTGAATCAGTGGAGTTTCGCGCAGTGCTTCGATTATATTAAAGCAGTGGGAGAAGGCTATACCCAGGCCTATCTGCCGATTGTTGAACGTCGTAAGCAGACACCCTACGGCGAGCGTGAGCGTGACTTCCAGCTCTATCGTCGCGGCCGTTACGTCGAATTCAATCTGGTCTTTGACCGCGGCACCTTGTTTGGCCTGCAGTCAGGAGGCCGTACTGAGTCGATTCTGATGTCGATGCCTCCCCTGGCTCGCTGGGAATATCGCTATCAGCCTCAGGAAGGCAGCGCCGAGGCACAACTGGGTGAGTTTTTAGTACCGCGTGAGTGGTGACAGAATTTCGTGTCGGTGGTAGGGTCGCATCAGCGACCCTATTTTCTATTCAGGATTCAGGCAAAAATACTTCAGGCATGGATATGGCTTTTCAAAACGATCATTATGCAGTGTTCGGCAACCCTATCGGGCACAGCAAATCCCCTTTTATACACACTCTGTTTGCCCGTCAGACTAACCAGTCAATGACGTACACGGCGCAGCTTGCACCGGTCGATGGTTTTGTTACGGCAGCCACACAGTTTTTCGCCACTGGCGGTAAAGGCTGTAATGTGACTGTCCCTTTTAAAGAAGAGGCATTTCACTTTGCCACCCGGCTCACTGAGCGTGCCCGTCTGGCGGGCGCGGTCAATACGCTGAAAAAGCTCGATGACGGCATTATCCTCGGGGACAACACCGATGGTGAAGGTCTGGTTCAGGATCTGATGCTGCATCAGGTGGTACTGCAGGATGCCAACATTTTACTGATTGGTGCCGGTGGTGCCGCACGCGGGGTGATCAAACCTTTGCTGGATAAAAATCCTCGTTCTATTACTGTGACTAACCGGACGCTGAGTAAAGCTGAGCAGCTGGTGGCGAATTTTGCCGGTGATGAGCGGGTGCAGGCGGTAGCGATGGATCAGGTCGCCAGCGGTTACGATGTGGTCATCAACTCCACCTCGGCCAGTCTGGAAGGCAAACTGCCTGAGGTCAGTGGTGCGATCTTCGGTTCGCACAGCGTGGCGTATGACATGATGTATGGCAAAGGTCTGACCGTCTTTAACCAATGGGCGCTGGACAACAGTGCTGCTCATGTTTACGACGGGCTGGGTATGCTGGTTGGTCAGGCGGCGGAGAGCTTTATGTTATGGCGCGGTTTACGTCCCGGAACAAAGCAAATTCTGCGCGAGTTACGTAACAACCTGGAAGCGTAAAATGAATCAGTCAATTTTATTTCCTGATATACAAAGTTGGGATGAAGCGCTGCAGGCGGTGGTTTTTCCGGCTCAGCAGTCCGGTGCTCTGATCCAATGTGTGGTGCCATTAACTGAACTGAGTCGTTTAAGCGGCCGGGTGGTCGAGGATAGCCAGCAAGCGCTGGATACTTTTGCCGAGTTGCGCTTTGATCTTGAAGAGAGTGCTGAGGCACTGATTGAAGATGAAGCCTTCAATCAGTACGGACAAATTGAAGTCGTCAGCTGACGACTTCGACTTCATTCATATAGTCATTTTTGTTCTGCACATAGTTTTGGGCAGATTTGACTAAAAAGGCTTTCTCTTTGTCGGTCAGTTCGCGGGCTTGTTTAACCGGGCTGCCGACATACAAATAGCCACTTTGTAAGACTTTGCCTGGCGGTACCAGACTACCGGCCCCGATCATGACATCGCTTTCTACTACCACGCCGTCTAAGACAATCGCCCCCATGCCGACCAGTACCCGGTCGCCTATGGTGCAGCCGTGCAGCATCACTTTATGGCCGACAGTCACATCATCACCAATCAAAAGCGGATAGCCATCCGGGTTCTCCGCGTTTTTATGGGTCACATGCAATACGCTGCCGTCCTGAATATTGGATCGGGCGCCGATCTGTATATGGTTAACATCGCCGCGTGCTGCGACCAGTGGCCAGACACTGGCGTCGTCACCTAAGGTGATATCGCCGACAATGACGGCGCTGCTATCGACATAAACCCGCTCTCCCAATTGGGGAATGATTCCTTTATAACTACGAATTGCGCTCATGACGCCTCCTTATTTAGGCTGTAAAGGCCAGTTTAGAAGTGAAAGAGTGTAAGAAATAGCCCTTTGTGAGTAAAAAAACGTCAAACGACAAAAAAAACGAAAAAAACGACAAAAAGCCCTTGCCAACGTGAACGCGATCTCTATAATGCCCCCTCGCTGACACGGCAAAGCTTCGAAAGAAACCAAGCGGTCAGTCAGGTTCATTTTAAAAGCTGAAAAGCTTGCGAAAATAAATTTAAAAAGTGTTTGACACGAAAATTTATCTCGCTAAAATGGCCGCCTCTTCCACGGTGACTCAGTCACTGCAGTCGGAAGAGAAGCTCTTTAACAATATAAACCTATCAATCTGTGTGGGCACTCGTTGATGATAATCGAAGATGATTCTAGAGAATCAACTTAGGTATCAATGAACTGAGTGACCAATTTGATACTTCGGTATCGAGCACAGTCAATTCATTATCATTCTGTTGGAATGATAATAGCTTTGAATTACTAAGGTAATTTGAAGTCAGTATTCATTGAGCCACAAAATCTTAAATTGAAGAGTTTGATCATGGCTCAGATTGAACGCTGGCGGCAGGCCTAACACATGCAAGTCGAGCGGCAGCGACTTAACTGAACCTTCGGGGAACGTTAAGGGCGGCGAGCGGCGGACGGGTGAGTAATGCCTGGGAAATTGCCCTGATGTGGGGGATAACCATTGGAAACGATGGCTAATACCGCATAATAGCTTCGGCTCAAAGAGGGGGACCTTCGGGCCTCTCGCGTCAGGATATGCCCAGGTGGGATTAGCTAGTTGGTGAGGTAAGGGCTCACCAAGGCGACGATCCCTAGCTGGTCTGAGAGGATGATCAGCCACACTGGAACTGAGACACGGTCCAGACTCCTACGGGAGGCAGCAGTGGGGAATATTGCACAATGGGCGCAAGCCTGATGCAGCCATGCCGCGTGTATGAAGAAGGCCTTCGGGTTGTAAAGTACTTTCAGCAGTGAGGAAGGCGGGTGTGTTAATAGCACATTCGTTTGACGTTAGCTGCAGAAGAAGCACCGGCTAACTCCGTGCCAGCAGCCGCGGTAATACGGAGGGTGCGAGCGTTAATCGGAATTACTGGGCGTAAAGCGCATGCAGGTGGTTTGTTAAGTCAGATGTGAAAGCCCGGGGCTCAACCTCGGAATTGCATTTGAAACTGGCAGGCTAGAGTACTGTAGAGGGGGGTAGAATTTCAGGTGTAGCGGTGAAATGCGTAGAGATCTGAAGGAATACCGGTGGCGAAGGCGGCCCCCTGGACAGATACTGACACTCAGATGCGAAAGCGTGGGGAGCAAACAGGATTAGATACCCTGGTAGTCCACGCCGTCAACGATGTCTACTTGGAGGTTGTGGCCTTGAGCCGTGGCTTTCGGAGCTAACGCGTTAAGTAGACCGCCTGGGGAGTACGGTCGCAAGATTAAAACTCAAATGAATTGACGGGGGCCCGCACAAGCGGTGGAGCATGTGGTTTAATTCGATGCAACGCGAAGAACCTTACCTACTCTTGACATCCAGAGAACTTAGCAGAGATGCTTTGGTGCCTTCGGGAACTCTGAGACAGGTGCTGCATGGCTGTCGTCAGCTCGTGTTGTGAAATGTTGGGTTAAGTCCCGCAACGAGCGCAACCCTTATCCTTGTTTGCCAGCGAGTAAAGTCGGGAACTCCAGGGAGACTGCCGGTGATAAACCGGAGGAAGGTGGGGACGACGTCAAGTCATCATGGCCCTTACGAGTAGGGCTACACACGTGCTACAATGGCGCATACAGAGGGCGGCCAACTTGCGAAAGTGAGCGAATCCCAAAAAGTGCGTCGTAGTCCGGATTGGAGTCTGCAACTCGACTCCATGAAGTCGGAATCGCTAGTAATCGTGGATCAGAATGCCACGGTGAATACGTTCCCGGGCCTTGTACACACCGCCCGTCACACCATGGGAGTGGGCTGCAAAAGAAGCAGGTAGTTTAACCTTCGGGAGGACGCTTGCCACTTTGTGGTTCATGACTGGGGTGAAGTCGTAACAAGGTAGCGCTAGGGGAACCTGGCGCTGGATCACCTCCTTATACGAATGATTATTGCGATGAGTGTTCACACAGATTGATACGGTTTAGATAAAGAAGAGTATCATAGTGTCCCGTTCGTCTAGAGGCCTAGGACACCGCCCTTTCACGGCGGTAACAGGGGTTCGACTCCCCTACGGGATACCATTTCCTTGTGAAATAAAAAGGGGTCGTTAGCTCAGTTGGTAGAGCAGTTGACTTTTAATCAATTGGTCGCAGGTTCGAATCCTGCACGACCCACCATTCCTTCCATGGGAATTAAAATAAGATGGGCGATTAGCTCAGTTGGGAGAGCACCTGCCTTACAAGCAGGGGGTCACTGGTTCGAACCCGGTATCGCCCACCACTCTCTAAGTATTTTTGGATTTCAAATTCCAAACCACTTCAGTAAAACGTACGTGGTTCGGATTTCTGACGCTGAGAATCTTTAGAAAGTGCCAAACAGGTACTCTGTTTCGAAAGAAACAACGCTCTTTAACAATTTGGAAAGCTGACAAAATAATCTTTTGTTTATTCGTAAACGAAACATTATTTGTAAAGTTCTCAATGTATTCCGAAATGGAATACACCAACAACACATTCAAGTGTGCTTGGTAGAAACTTGTTTAACAAGTTTCAAAATTGAGTCCGGCAAAATCGAAAAGTCTCTCGCTCATTCAAATAATGAGAGACAACGAAACCTTGGTGACTTGGTTCATCAACTCGAAACTCCTTCGGGTTGTATGGTTAAGTGACTAAGCGTACACGGTGGATGCCTTGGCAGTCAGAGGCGATGAAGGACGTACTAACTTGCGATAAGCGTAGATGAGGCAGTAAGAGCCACTTGAGTCTACGATTTCCGAATGGGGAAACCCACCTGCATAAGCAGGTATCATTAACTGAATACATAGGTTAATGAGGCGAACCGGGGGAACTGAAACATCTAAGTACCCCGAGGAAAAGAAATCAATTGAGATTCCGAAAGTAGCGGCGAGCGAAATTGGATTAGCCCTTAAGCTTTATATGCGTCAGGTGAAGGTTCTGGAAAGGACCGCGAAACAGGGTGATAGCCCCGTAACCGGCAGCGTATGTTCAGTGAAATCGAGTAGGGCGGGACACGTGTTATCCTGTCTGAACATGGGGGGACCATCCTCCAAGGCTAAATACTCCTGACTGACCGATAGTGAACCAGTACCGTGAGGGAAAGGCGAAAAGAACCCCTGTGAGGGGAGTGAAATAGAACCTGAAACCGTGTACGTACAAGCAGTAGGAGCACCTTCGTGGTGTGACTGCGTACCTTTTGTATAATGGGTCAGCGACTTATATTCAGTGGCAAGGTTAACCATTTAGGGGAGCCGTAGGGAAACCGAGTCTTAACTGGGCGCACAGTCTCTGGATATAGACCCGAAACCGAGTGATCTAGCCATGGGCAGGTTGAAGATTGAGTAACATCAATTGGAGGACCGAACCGACTAATGTTGAAAAATTAGCGGATGACTTGTGGCTAGGGGTGAAAGGCCAATCAAACTCGGAGATAGCTGGTTCTCCCCGAAAGCTATTTAGGTAGCGCCTCGGACGAATTCTACTGGGGGTAGAGCACTGTTAAGGCTAGGGGGTCATCCCGACTTACCAACCCTTTGCAAACTCCGAATACCAGTAAGTACTATCCGGGAGACACACGGCGGGTGCTAACGTCCGTCGTGGAGAGGGAAACAACCCAGACCGCCAGCTAAGGTCCCAAATTACAGCTAAGTGGGAAACGATGTGGGAAGGCTCAGACAGCTAGGATGTTGGCTTAGAAGCAGCCATCATTTAAAGAAAGCGTAATAGCTCACTAGTCGAGTCGGCCTGCGCGGAAGATGTAACGGGGCTAAGCTGTAAACCGAAGCTGCGGCAATGCGATTTATCGCATTGGGTAGGGGAGCGTTCTGTAAGCCGTTGAAGGTGTGCTGTAAGGCATGCTGGAGGTATCAGAAGTGCGAATGCTGACATGAGTAACGATAAAGGGGGTGAAAAACCTCCTCGCCGGAAGACCAAGGGTTCCTGTCCAACGTTAATCGGGGCAGGGTAAGTCGACCCCTAAGGCGAGGCCGAAAGGCGTAGTCGATGGGAAACGGGTTAATATTCCCGTACTTCTTACAATTGCGATGGGGGGGACGGAGAAGGCTAGGTGGGCCTGGCGACGGTTGTCCAGGTTCAAGTGCGTAGGCTTGAGAGTTAGGTAAATCCGGCTCTCTATAAGGCTGAGACACGATGTCGAGTCACTACGGTGATGAAGTCATTGATGCCATGCTTCCAGGAAAAGCCTCTAAGCTTCAGATTGTAAGGAATCGTACCCCAAACCGACACAGGTGGTCGGGTAGAGAATACCAAGGCGCTTGAGAGAACTCGGGTGAAGGAACTAGGCAAAATGGTACCGTAACTTCGGGAGAAGGTACGCTTCTGACGGTGAAGTCCCTCGCGGATGGAGCTATTGGAAGTCGCAGATACCAGGTGGCTGCAACTGTTTATTAAAAACACAGCACTGTGCAAAATCGTAAGATGACGTATACGGTGTGACGCCTGCCCGGTGCCGGAAGGTTAATTGATGGGGTTAGACTTCGGTCGACGCTCTTGATCGAAGCCCCGGTAAACGGCGGCCGTAACTATAACGGTCCTAAGGTAGCGAAATTCCTTGTCGGGTAAGTTCCGACCTGCACGAATGGCGTAATGATGGCCACGCTGTCTCCACCCGAGACTCAGTGAAATTGAAATCGCTGTGAAGATGCAGTGTACCCGCGGCTAGACGGAAAGACCCCGTGAACCTTTACTACAGCTTGGCACTGAACATTGAACCTACATGTGTAGGATAGGTGGGAGGCTTTGAAGACGTGACGCCAGTTGCGTTGGAGCCGTCCTTGAAATACCACCCTTGTATGTTTGATGTTCTAACTCTGGACCGTTATCCGGTTCGAGGACAGTGCCTGGTGGGTAGTTTGACTGGGGCGGTCTCCTCCCAAAGAGTAACGGAGGAGCACGAAGGTGGGCTAATCACGGTTGGACATCGTGAGGTTAGTGCAATGGCATAAGCCCGCTTGACTGCGAGAATGACAATTCGAGCAGGTGCGAAAGCAGGTCATAGTGATCCGGTGGTTCTGAATGGAAGGGCCATCGCTCAACGGATAAAAGGTACTCCGGGGATAACAGGCTGATACCGCCCAAGAGTTCATATCGACGGCGGTGTTTGGCACCTCGATGTCGGCTCATCACATCCTGGGGCTGAAGTCGGTCCCAAGGGTATGGCTGTTCGCCATTTAAAGTGGTACGCGAGCTGGGTTTAGAACGTCGTGAGACAGTTCGGTCCCTATCTGCCGTGGGCGTTGGAAGATTGAAGGGGGCTGCTCCTAGTACGAGAGGACCGGAGTGGACGAACCTCTGGTGTTCGGGTTGTGTCGCCAGACGCATTGCCCGGTAGCTAAGTTCGGAATCGATAACCGCTGAAAGCATCTAAGCGGGAAGCGAGCCCTGAGATGAGTCTTCCCTGACACTTTAAGTGTCCTAAAGGGTTGTTCGAGACTAGAACGTTGATAGGCAGGGTGTGTAAGCGTTGTGAGGCGTTGAGCTAACCTGTACTAATTGCCCGTGAGGCTTAACCATACAACACCCAAGGGGTTTTGATTGGACTCAATGACCAGTACATTGAATGTGTGTGAGAACGAAAACAGCTTTCCAATCTTTTGTCTTCACTTTTAAAAAAGTGAAAATAAAAGGTAATTACTGCGTAATGCGGTAGTTAAACAGAATTTGCTTGGCGACCATAGCGTTTTGGACCCACCTGATTCCATTCCGAACTCAGAAGTGAAACGAAACAGCGTCGATGGTAGTGTGGGGCCTCCCCATGTGAGAGTAGAACATCGCCAGGCTTTAATATCGTTTTCAGAACTCTCTTTGTTGAGAGAAGATCCTGGAAACACAGCTAAATATCCAGCGTCGTAAGTGTAAGACTCGATTTTTAGTGACAATTTGCGGAGAGATGGCTGAGTGGTTGAAAGCACCGGTCTTGAAAACCGGCGTACGTTAATAGCGTACCTAGGGTTCAAATCCCTATCTCTCCGCCACTATTAAAAAACCCGCTGAGCAATCAGCGGGTTTTTTGCGTTTATAGGATCAAGGCCTAGAATTATAGACCCTAGACCCTAGACCCTAGACCCTAGACCCTAGACCCTAGACCCTAGACCCTAGACCCTAGACCCTAGACCCTAGACCCCAGAGTTTAATCAACAATACTGCGTTTGGCCGATACCACTCGCCATAGCGCTCTGACCAGCGGATCATCCAGCTGCGAGCGTTTGCAGCACACCCCAAGTTTAAATGGCTTAATCGGTGAGAAAGAGAGGCGTTGTACTTTTTCCCGCACCGGACTGTTATTGATCACCACATCGGGAGCGATGCCCACCCCGCAACCCAGCGCGACCATGCTGACAATCGCCTCATGACCGGCAATCTGAGCGTAGATGTTAGGTTTGATCTTCATACGCTTAAACCAGCTGTTGGCTCGGTCGCGCGCCGTGCCGACTTCAGGCACGATAAACGGCACCTGAGACCAGTCCGGATGCTCTTTCTGTACCTCTTCGACAAAACTGCTGATCCCTATCGGTGCAATCACTGACAGCGGCAATTCGCTGATGGTGGTGAATTCCACCCGGGATGGCAGATGCTCCGGCATTGCGGAAATCGCAATATCCGCTTCATCATTCAATATTTTATCGATCGCCTGGGCCGGATCCCCGGTCAACAGTTTAAATTCAATCGACGGATGTTTAAGCCGGAACGCGTTGAGTAGCTCCGGTAAATGGCTGTAGCTGGCTGTCACTGAGCAAAACAGGCGGATTTCACCTTTCAGCTCGGCTTCCTGCTCATTGAGCAAGGTGTGGAACTGGCGCCATTCACTGGTGATGCGCATGGCGACCGGCAGTAGCTTGCTGCCGGCCGGAGTCAGCTCGACACTGCGGTTATCACGCACGAACAGAGGATGACCGACCTCATCTTCCAGTTTCTGAATCTGTCGGCTCAGTGCCGACGGACTGACATGCATCGCGGTCGCGGTTTTGCTGAAATTCATACTGTCGCAAAGATGGAGAAACAGTTGTAAGGTTTTAATGTTCATAAGCGGACCCATGTTGCATTAATTGCAATAACTAATTGTGAATATATCACTTTGAGCAACTGAATGTCTGTTTTAGTATGAATTCATTCGGTGCACAGCCACCGACCTGATGGAACAAATTAAAGGAGAGCACCCTCATGGCGAACTATTTCAATACCCTGAACCTGCGTGAGCAACTGGACCAACTAGGCCGTTGCCGTTTTATGGCACGTGAAGAATTTGCAACTGAAGCAGATTACCTGAAAGGCAAAAAAGTGGTCATCGTAGGTTGTGGTGCTCAAGGTCTGAACCAAGGCCTGAACATGCGTGATTCTGGTCTGGACGTATCTTACGCACTGCGCCAGGCAGCGATTGACGAGAAGCGTCAGTCTTACAAAAACGCCAAAGACAATGGTTTTGTGGTAGGCAGCTATGAAGACCTGATTCCACAAGCTGATCTGGTTGTGAACCTGACTCCGGATAAACAGCACTCAAACGTTGTTGAAACAGTAATGCCTCTGATGAAACAGGGTGCCGCTCTGGGTTACTCACACGGCTTCAACATTGTTGAAGAAGGCATGCAAATCCGTAAAGACCTGACCGTAGTGATGGTTGCCCCTAAGTGTCCAGGTACTGAAGTACGTGAAGAATACAAGCGCGGTTTCGGTGTTCCTACTCTGATTGCGGTACACCCGGAGAACGATCCTCAAGGTGACGGTCTGGAAATCGCAAAAGCATGGGCAGCAGCCACTGGCGGTCACCGTGCAGGTTGTCTTGAGTCTTCATTCGTTGCTGAAGTGAAATCTGACCTGATGGGCGAGCAGACTATCCTGTGTGGTATGCTGCAAGCGGGCTCTATCGTATGTTACGAGAAGATGATTGCTGACGGTATCGATGCGGGTTACGCCGGTAAACTGCTGCAGTTCGGTTGGGAAACAGTGACGGAAGCACTGAAATTCGGTGGCATCACGCACATGATGGATCGTCTGTCTAACCCGGCGAAAATCAAAGCGTTTGAACTTTCTGAAGAGCTGAAAGATCTGATGCGTCCACTGTACAACAAGCACATGGATGACATCATCTCTGGCCACTTCTCAAGCACCATGATGGCTGACTGGGCGAACGACGACGTGAACCTGCTGGGCTGGCGTGCAGAGACTGCAGAAACTGCCTTTGAGAACTACCCAGAGTCAGATGTGAAGATTGCAGAGCAAGAGTACTTCGACAACGGTATCCTGATGATCGCTATGGTTCGCGCCGGGGTTGAGCTGGCATTCGAAGCCATGACAGCGTCAGGCATCATCGATGAGTCGGCTTACTATGAATCACTGCACGAACTGCCACTGATCGCCAACACTATCGCACGTAAGCGTCTGTACGAAATGAACGTGGTTATCTCTGACACTGCAGAATACGGTAACTACCTGTTCGCAAACGTAGCGACTCCGCTACTGCGCGAGAAATTCATGCCTAAAGTCGGTACTGACGTAATTGGTAAAGGCCTGGGCGAAACATCTAACCAGGTTGATAACGCGACTCTGATTGAAGTGAACAGCATCATCCGTAACCACCCGGTTGAGTTCATCGGTGAAGAGCTGCGTGGCTACATGAAAGACATGAAGCGCATCGCGGTAGGTGACTAATTAAGTCGGCTTAAAAAGCAGAATAAAAGCAAACACAACACAACATAAAAACAAAAAGGGCTTAGTCGCAAGACTAAGCCCTTTATAATTTGTGCTGACCGGTGTTGCCAGCCAGTCCGGGCCGTCCGGAACACGCTATTATTTGTCAGCCAGTTTGGCTTCCAGCTCAGCCAGCTTCTGTTCCATTTCTGTCAGTTTCTGACGTGTGCGCAGCAGCACCTGGGTCTGCACGTCGAATTCTTCACGGCTGACCACATCCAGCTTGTTGAGCTGGCCCTGAATCACCTGGCGCACTTTCTGCTCGACATCGGTACCCAGGTCTTTGACCGGCTGCGGCATGGATTCGTGAATCTGTTTCGCGATTTGCTCAAGTTTCTTTGGATCAAACATTGGTTATGCACTCCTGTATTTATGTCTTTCATTCTATGCAATTCAGTGTCGAAAGTCGTTAATTGCGATGACAAAAAAGCGCGAAAGCATACTTTTGTCACTCAGATCAAAGGAGTACGGTATCAGACACGCTGCTGCGGCACCCAGACCTTGCTCGATGCCGTGTGCGCTGCTTAAGATCAGGCGCTGACCTGCAGGATGATTTTTAGCGCTGGGATGGTATCGGAGTGGAAAGTGTCCGCTTGCGGCATTATCATGAGCGCCTTCAATACGCAGATCAGAGAGCACTATGAAGCTGAACCCAAGACAAGATGAAGCCGTGAAATACGTATCTGGCCCCTGCCTGGTACTGGCGGGTGCAGGCTCGGGCAAAACCCGGGTGATCACCAATAAAATTGCCTATTTGGTTCAGCAGTGTGGGTACAAAGCGCGGAATATCGCGGCGGTGACCTTTACCAATAAAGCCGCGCGTGAAATGAAAGAACGTGTCGGCCAGACTTTGGGTAAAGCCGAGTCCCGTGGTCTGATGGTATCGACCTTCCATACCCTGGGGCTGAATATTATTCGTCGTGAGTACAAGCAGCTGGGTCTCAAAGCCGGCTTTTCTCTGTTTGATGACCAGGACCAGCTCGCCTTGCTGAAAGAGCTGACCGAAAAGCAGCTCGACGGCGATAAAGATCTATTGCGTCAGTTGATGAGCACCATCTCAAACTGGAAAAACGACATGTTGTCGCCGGATCAGGCCAAAGCACAGGCGCAGGGCGAGCAACAGCAGCTGTTTGCCTTCTGCTACGAGATGTACCACACCCAGATGCGAGCCTATAACGCGCTCGACTTTGATGATCTGATCCTGCTGCCAGTCCTTTTGTTACGTGGCCAGCAAGAGGTGCGACAGCGTTGGCAGAACAGGATTCGTTACCTGCTGGTCGATGAATATCAGGACACCAACTCAAGTCAGTATGAGCTGGTGAAATTGCTGGTTGGTGAACGCGGCCGTCTGACGGTGGTCGGTGACGATGACCAGTCGATCTACTCCTGGCGTGGCGCCAAACCACAAAACCTGGTGCTGCTGGGGCAGGATTTCCCCAACCTGCGCCTGATTAAGCTGGAGCAGAACTATCGTTCGACCAGTCGTATTCTGCGTGCGGCCAACATTTTGATTGCCAATAACCCGCACGTGTACGAGAAATCGCTGTTTTCCGAGATCCCGGATGGTGAAAAACTCAAAGTGATCATGGCCAAGAATGATGACCATGAAGCCGAAAGGGTGACCGCGGAAATCGTGGCGCATAAATTCCTCAATCGCACTCATTATCGTGATTATGCGATTCTGTATCGTGGTAACCATCAGTCTCGTCTGATTGAAAAATCCCTGATGCAGAACCGGGTGCCGTACAAAATTTCCGGGGGGACGTCATTTTTTGCCCGCGCGGAAATCAAAGACATCATGGCCTACCTGCGCGTGCTGGTGAACCCGGACGACGACAATGCGTTTCTGCGTATCGTTAACACACCGAAACGGGAAATCGGCCCGGCGACCATGGAGAAACTGGGCAGTTACGCCAATATGCGTGGTAAGAGCCTGTTTGAGTCCAGTTTTGAACTCGGGCTGGAACAGCATCTGTCCGGGCGCGGCCTGGACAACCTGCGCCGTTTTACCCAGTGGCTGGTTGCGATTTCCGATAATGCCGAGCGCGGCAACACCGTAGAGGCTGTGCGCTCTCTGGTACGCGATATTCACTATGAAGACTGGTTGTATGAAACCTCATCCAGTGCGAAAGCGGCCGAGATGCGGATGAAGAACGTCTCTGAGCTCTATTCCTGGATTGTCTCTGACCTAGAGGGAGATAATTATGATCAGGAAGAGAAAACCCTCAAAGAGGTGGTGCAGCGCCTGACGCTACGTGACATGATGGAGCGTGGTGAAGATGAGGACGACAGTGATGCGGTGCAGCTGATGACGTTGCACGCTTCTAAAGGTCTCGAGTTTCCCTACGTATACATGCTTGGTACGGAAGAGGGCATTCTGCCGCACCAGACCAGTATTGATGAAGACAATGTCGAAGAAGAGCGGCGTCTGATGTATGTGGGGATTACCCGTGCCCAGCGTGAAATGACCTTTGTGATGTGTAAAGAGCGCCGACAGTATGGTGAGCTGCTCAAGCCGACCCAGAGCCGTTTTCTCGATGAACTGCCTTACGATGATGTCGAATGGGAAGTAAAGAAGAAGCCGCTATCACAGGAAGAGCGAATGGTTAAAGGTCAGGCGCATATCGCCAATCTCAAGGCGATGTTTAAAAAATAGCATGCGTGCTTGTCTGCCTTTGACGGCAGAGAGGAAAAAGGCTTGGTTGATCCAAGCCTTTCTTCTTTTATCCAAACCTTTCTTGCTTTAGTAACGCTTTGATTAAATTATCCAAGCTGTCACTGCATTGCGGGCTGATCACAGACCTTCTATCATATGCTCAATCGCGGCCATGATTTCATCGTCTGAACAGTCCATACAAGTACCACGTGGTGGCATCATATTCAGACCGTTAATGGCGTGCTGCTGCAGGACATCTTTACCCTGGGCAATGCGCGGAGCCCAATCAGCGGCATTACCGATTTTGGGTGCGCCACTGACTCCGGATGCGTGACAAGCGATACAAAATGTGCCGTAAACAGAGGCGCCATCACGCGGGCCGGTTGGTTCTGCAGCGACCGGTTCACTGCCTGCCAGATACACATTACCCACAGGTTTGATGCGTTCTGCAATGGCATCAGCATCGGCGGAACTGGTTGCGAAGGAGGCGGTAGAAAAGGTTAGTGCAGCGAACAATACGCTTAAGACTGATCGAGACATATCCATTTAACTCACTTTACATTCCAAAGGTAAGTGCTGCTTACCCAATTATTATTTAGCGTAGGGTGACTTATCGGCCGGACTGGCTGTTAAATCAATGTAAACTGTGGGTGATTATAGATCGATAACATGGTGCAATAAACAACAAGTTGCGATCTTCAGGGGGTGAGTCACATCCTTGAAATAGCGTTAATTTGCCTTATCTGATGAAAAAGACGCCAACCGAACAAAAAAAGTTGAAAAAGTACTAGACGGCCCATGGGGATCTACGTATTATTCCCATCCGCCGATAGGGCATGCGCCCGTAGCTCAGCTGGATAGAGCGTTGGCCTCCGGAGCCAAAGGTCGAAGGTTCGAATCCTTTCGGGCGCGCCAATTCCCGGAAGCAATATCGGTAAAAATTTAGTGGTGGCTATAGCTCAGTTGGTAGAGTCCCGGATTGTGATTCCGGTTGTCGCGGGTTCGAATCCCGTTAGCCACCCCATTCGTCGGTGAATAGCGCAGTTTGGTAGCGCATCTGGTTTGGGACCAGAGGGTCGGGGGTTCGAATCCCTCTTCACCGACCACTTATTTAAGTGTCAGGCGTAAAGCGTGAGACTGAGATAACGGCAGATAAGCGGTTATCACAAAATTCAGCGGTGGCTATAGCTCAGTTGGTAGAGTCCCGGATTGTGATTCCGGTTGTCGCGGGTTCGAATCCCGTTAGCCACCCCATTTGTCGGTGAATAGCGCAGTTTGGTAGCGCATCTGGTTTGGGACCAGAGGGTCGGGGGTTCGAATCCCTCTTCACCGACCACCATTTAAAGCCTCGTCAGTAATGACGGGGCTTTTTCGTCTGAGTGATGCAGGGAGAATGCCCCCTAGCATCGTGGGTCGTGGGCTGGAGCGCCAGTCCGATCGAATCCCTCTTCACCGACCACCATTTAAAGCCTCGTCAGTAATGACGGGGCTTTTTCGTCTGAGTAATGCAGGGAGAATGCCGCATAGCATCGCGGGTCGTGGGCTGGAGCGCCAGTCCGATCGAATCCCTCTTCGCCGACCACCATTTAAAGCCTCGTCAGTAATGACGGGGCTTTTTCGTCTGAGTAATGCAGGGAGAATGCCGCATAGCATCGCGGGTCGTGGGCTGGAGCGCCAGTCCGATCGAGTCCCTCTTCTCCGACCACTATTTAAAGCCTCGTCAGTAATGACGGGGCTTTTCGTTTGAGTGATGCAGGGAGAATGCCCCTAGCATCGCGGGTCGTGGGCTGGAGCGCCAGTCCGATCGAATCCCTCTTCACCGACCACCATTTAAAGCCTCGTCAGTAATGACGGGGCTTTTTCGTCTGAGTAATGCAGGGAGAATGCCCCTAGCATCGAGGGTCGTGGGCTGGAGCGCCAGTCCGATCGAATCCCTCTTCACCGACCACTATTTAAAGTCTCGTCAGTAATGACGGGGCTTTTTTATCTGAGTAATGCAGGGAGAATGCCCCTAGCATCGCGGGTCGTGGGCTGGAGCGCCAGTCCGATCGAATCCCTCTTCACCGACTATCATTTAAAGCCTCGTCAGTAATGACGGGGCTTTTTCGTCTGAGTGATGCAGGGAGAATGCCCCTAGGATCCGAGGAGCTAGGGCCTGGTTCCCTGAGCTTCGGATAATCTATCAATCGCTTGTACTGTTTTTAGGCTTGATTCTGTCCCTGTTGCCTAAGCCACTCTGCCAGAACCTAGAACCTTTATTGCCCTCTCTCACCATTTGTGTGCGTACTATCACTTTTTTTATTTTTATGCGGATTGGTGCGCAATTCCTCTTCTAGTCTTTAAACAGACGTTTTGCACGTGAACAATTTATCTGCTCAGTGTCCGTTTGGATCTGAGTTGAGTTAGCTCACAAAAATGATAAGTTTAATGCTCTGCATAATTTTACATTATTGGGTTTAATTGCTGGTTAATGGCTGAATGTCTGGTTTTTATGGTTTAGGTAATGGATTTCATGTGAGATTGTTTCTTTATTGTTAATGGATGTCTTGACTTGACACTTGCTAAAATATGCATCTGCTCGTTTTTTACAATATCCGTAATATTTGCGCTATATCAGTGTTTAACGCTATGAGTTTGAGTTAATCTACCGAATGTGGCGAAACATCGGACCACACTAATATCTAGTTTTAGTGCATATAAATTCGATTATGCTGCTTTAAAGTGGTGCGTTATCGATTTTTTATCCTTTTAATGTTGCTTTTGTGTGAAGTTTTCGCCATATTGATGGCCTTATAAATTGCCAGAATATTATACTGGTTTGAATGGATTCACTTGGGCATGCGTTGGTCGACCGCTGATGGTATCGATCGCCGCGGGCCGCAGACAGGGCAGAAAACTGCCGCAGCAGTAGAGGTCTGGTTTAGATGTCACTTTTAGAAGTAAAAAACCTTCGTATTGAATATCCGTCACGCCACGGTGTGCATGCAGCGGTTAAATCGTTGTCTTTCAGCATTGAGCGCGGCGAGATTGTCGGCGTAGTCGGTGAGTCCGGTGCCGGTAAATCGACAGTGGGTAACGCGATTATTGATTTGCTGAGTCCTCCGGGCACGATAGCCGGCGGTGAAGTCTTTCTGGATGGCGAGAAAATCTCTGGCCTGTCTCCGGAAAAAATGCGTGCCGTGCGCGGGTCTAAAATTGGCTTTATCTTCCAGGACCCGATGACCTCTCTCAATCCGCTGTTCACCGTAGAGCAGCAACTGAAAGAGACCATTCATGCCAACATGAAGGTCAGTGATGATGAAGCCTACCAGCGCGCATTATCATTGATGAAGCAGGTCGGTATTCCGCAACCGGAAAACCGTCTCAAACAATATCCGCACCAATTCTCCGGTGGTATGCGTCAGCGTGTCGTGATTGCTATCGCTCTGGCGGGCGAACCGGATTTGATCATTGCCGATGAACCGACCACGGCCCTGGATGTGTCCATTCAGGACCAGATCCTGAGTCTGATCCGCGAGCTGTGCATTAAAAATAATGTCGGCTGTATGCTGGTGACCCACGACATGGGCGTGGTGTCCAACGTGACTGATCGTGTCGCGGTGATGTACCGCGGCGATCTGGTTGAATTCGGTCCGACGGCGAAAGTACTGGGTGATCCGGATCATCCGTATACCCGCAGCCTGATTTCCGCAGTACCGCGCTCCGACATCAAACTGGATCGCTTCCCGCTGGTCACTTATATCGAAGATGCCGCTGAGCACAAAACGCTGGATATTAAGAATCACTGGCTGGGACAGAGTCAGGATCAGCGTGAGTACACCGGCCCGCTGCTCAATGTGGAAAACGTCAGTCTGCGCTTTGTGACCAAAGATTCACTGTTTGAAAGTCGCCGCGAGTACGTGCAGGCTTCTAATAATGTCAGCTTCGAGGTGCAGGAAGGAGAGACTTTCGGCCTGGTGGGCGAGTCTGGTTCGGGTAAATCGACCATTGCCCGGGTGATTGCCGGTTTGTACCAGCCGAATGAAGGCCGGGTGACGTTTGAAGGTCTTGATCTGACGGCGATGAAGTCAGAGAAAGAGCGCCGTCCGGTGCGTCGCCAGATGCAGATGGTGTTCCAGAACCCTTATACGTCAATGAACCCGCGTATGAAGGTTTTCGACATTATTGCCGAGCCGATCCGCTTCCATAAACTGACCAGTGGGGAAGGGGAAACCCGCCAAATCGTCAATGACCTGCTCGATTATGTTGGCCTGGGTAAAATGGCCGGGGTGAAGTATCCGCATGAATTTTCCGGTGGTCAGCGTCAGCGTATTTCGATTGCGCGCGCGCTGGCTACCCGCCCGCGCCTGCTGATCTGTGATGAGCCGACTTCGGCACTGGACGTTTCCGTTCAGGCGCAAATCCTTAACCTGCTGAAAGATTTACAGGATGAATTAAGCCTGACCATGATGTTCATCAGTCATGACTTGCCGGTGATTCGTCAGATGTGTGATCGGGTCGGGGTAATGAAAATGGGTACCTTGCTGGAAGTGGCGCCGACCGAGCAACTGTTCACCTCGCCGCAGCATGAATACAGCCAGCAACTGATTTCCTTGATGCCGGAGTTTACCGGCTTGAGAGACGGTGTAAGCGCGGCCTAGCCGCACCGATTGCCGGCCTTCCGGGGCCGGGTTTTGAAACAGAAGCAAATACAACAACTAGGGATTTGGATTCCCGCATAAGGAGTTATGCAATGAAAACCATGAAAAGCAAACTTGCAGTGGCTTTAATGGCAGCTGGCCTCAGCTTTGCCGCCAGCGCGGCTGATATTACAGTGGCTTACGACGCTGATCCGGTATCACTGGACCCGCATGAACAACTGTCAGGTGGTACGCTGCAACTGTCTCACATGGTGTTTGATCCGTTGGTTCGCTACACCCAGGATCTGGACTTTGAACCCCGCCTGGCGAGCAGCTGGGAACGTCTGGATGACAAAACCGTGCGTTTCCACCTGCGTGAAGGGGTGAAATTCCACTCCGGTAATATGATGACAGCCGACGATGTGGTGTGGACGTTTGACCGTCTGCAAAGCTCGCCGGATTTCAAAGCGATTTTTGAACCATATGAGAAAATGGTCAAAGTTGACGACTACACGGTTGACCTGGTATCGAAGGGCGCTTACCCGCTGGTACTGCAAACCGCGACCTACATTTTCCCGATGGACAGTAAGTTCTACTCAGGTAAAACTGAAGACGGCAAAGACAAAAGCGAAGTCGTGAAACACGGTAACTCATTTGCGTCTACCCACCTTTCCGGTACCGGTCCTTTTATCGTTACGCAACGTGAACAGGGCGTAAAAGTTGAATTCGAACGTTTCAAAGATTATTGGGACAAGGACTCGAAGGGCAATGTTGACCATCTGACTCTGGTGCCTATCAAAGAAGATGCGACCCGTGTTGCGGCTCTGCTGTCCGGCGATGTGGATATGATTGCGCCAGTTGCGCCGAATGACCACAAACGTGTCGAAGAAGCCAAAGGTGTCGATCTGGTAACATTGCCAGGTACCCGCATTATTACGCTGCAAATGAACCAGTCGAGCAATGAAGCGCTGAAAGATGTGCGTGTGCGTCAGGCGATTGTTTACGCCATCAATAATCAGGGTATCGTGGACAAAATCATGAAAGGTTTTGCAACGGCTGCCGGCCAGCAGAGCCCGCAAGGTTATGCTGGCTACAATCCTGAACTGGTGCCGCGTTATGACCTGAACAAAGCCAAAGAGCTGATGAAGGAAGCGGGTTATGAGAAGGGCTTTAACCTGACCATGATCGCACCGAATAACCGCTATGTGAATGATGCTAAAGTGGCTCAGGCTGCAGCGGCAATGCTGTCGAAGATCGGCATCAAAGTTGATCTGAAAACCATGCCAAAAGCGCAGTACTGGCCTGAGTTTGATAAATGTGCGGCAGACATGCTGATGATCGGCTGGCACGCGGATACCGAGGATTCAGCCAACTTCTCTGAATTCCTGACCATGACCCGTAACGAAGAGAGCGGTAAAGGTCAGTACAACTGTGGTCACTACTCAAACCCTGAAGTCGATAAACTGGTGGAAGCGTCAAACGTCGAAACCGATCCGGCTAAACGTGCCCAGATGCTGCAGCAGGTAGAAACGACCCTGTACAACGATGCCGCGTTCGTTCCTCTGCACTGGCAGAACCTGGCCTGGGGTGCGAAATCAACGCTGGGCGTCAAACCAATCGTTAACCCGATGGAGTTCCCATACTTCGGTGATCTGGTGGTCAAAGAGTAAGTTGCGCATTAACTGGTAACAGGAGCCTCCGTAACCCGGTTGCGGGGGCTTTTCTCACCTTAGGTCATTAATCTTGTTTCAGTCGGGTTAGTGACTGTTTTAAAGGCTGAATAGGGTCCATCGCAGGGCATTAACCCGGATGGATTTAGCATGGAAAGTTAAGGGGCAAGGAATGTTTTCGTTTCTGGTCAAGCGCCTGTTTCAGGCACTGATAGTGATGTTTGTGATCAGTTTGGTGGCGTTTGCCATTCAGGATAACCTGGGCGACCCGCTGCGCGAGCTTGTCGGTCAGTCGGTTTCAGAGACGGAGCGCCAGGCGCTGCGTGATGAACTGGGCCTCAACGATCCCTTCGTCACTAAATACACCCGTTTTGTCACTGCCGCGGTGCAGGGCGACCTGGGTACCTCCTATTTCTTCAAGCGTCCTGCGGTTGAAGTGATTCTCGACAAACTGGTCGCGACACTGGAACTGGTGTTCGGTGCCTCGCTGATCATTATTGTCTGTTCCATTCCGCTTGGGGTGTATTCAGCGATACATCCGAAAAGCGTGTTTACCAAGCTGGTCATGGCCGGCAGTAGTATTGGTATTTCGATCCCGGTGTTTCTGACCGCGATTATGCTGATGTATGTGTTCTCGATTGAGCTTGGCTGGTTGCCATCCTATGGCCGCGGTGAAACCGCAAACTGGCTCGGCTGGGAGTCGGGGTTCTTTACCCTTGATGGTCTCGCGCACCTGATTCTGCCTTGTGTCTCGCTGGCCTCTATCATGCTGCCACTGTTTATCCGTCTGGTACGGTCTGAGATGCTCGAAGTGCTCAGCTCGGAGTACATTAAGTTTGCCAAGGCGAAGGGCCTGGCGATGAACAAGATTTATTACCAGCATGCGCTGAAAAACACCATGCTGCCGGTGCTGACCGTCGGTGGTGTGCAGATCGGGACTATGGTGGCCTACACCATTCTGACCGAGACGGTGTTCCAGTGGCCGGGTACCGGCTTTTTGTTCCTTGAGGCGATTAACCGGGTGGATACGCCGCTTATCACGGCGTACGTGATTTTTGTCGGCCTGATTTTCGTCGTGACCAATACCATCGTGGATCTGATGTATGGTCTGATCAACCCAACCGTTAACCTGACCGGAAAAGGAGCATAATCATGAGCCAGGTAGTCGCAGCTCCTTCACGCTGGGAGCGTTTTAAGCAGTCCGATTTTCTTTACTATTTCCTGCGTGACAAAGTGGCGATGGTCAGCTTTGTTATCTTTATGGTGGTGCTGGTCACGTCACTGGTGTCCCCGTTGATTGCCCCGAGCAACCCGTATGATTTAACGTCAATCGATATTATGGATTCGGAGTTACCGCCATCCTGGCTGGATGGCGGCGATGAGCGCTTCCTGCTCGGCACCGATAACCAGGGGCGCGATATTTTATCGACCATTTTGTATGGCTCCCGCTTGTCACTGACGATCGGCTTTCTTGCCGTTGCCTTGCAGCTGCTTTTTGGCATCGTGATCGGCCTGTCAGCCGGTTATTTCGGTGGCCGTATCGACAGCTTCCTGATGCGCTTTGCGGATGTGCAGCTGTCGTTTTCGACCATGATGGTCGCTATCATTGTATCGGCCATCTTTAAAGCCAGCTTTGGCAGCGAGTTCTACAGTGAATACGCGGTTTTGATGCTGGTGGTGATCATCGGTGTGGCGGAATGGCCGCAATATGCGCGTACCATTCGTGCCTCGGTGCTGGCTGAGAAGAAAAAAGAGTATGTTGAAGCGGCGCGGGTGATGGGCTTTAAATCACTGCGTATCATGTTCCGTCATATTCTGCCGAACTGTCTGTCGCCGATTCTGGTGATCTCAACCGTGCAGGTAGCGAATGCCATCATGTCGGAGGCGGCACTTTCTTTCCTCGGTCTGGGTTTGCCGGTGGACCAGCCATCACTGGGCTCACTGATCAGTATCGGTTTTAACTACATTTTCTCCGGCTCGTGGTGGATTACCATTTTCCCAGGTTTGGTGCTGGTTACCCTGGTGTTGGTGATTAACCTGCTGGGCGACTGGTTACGCGATGTGTTTAACCCGAAAATCTACAAAGGTTGAGCGGAGTCGATTGATTTTGTTCGAATAATATACCTAAACTAAGAGCCGTAAGTGATTGCGGCTCTTTTTTTGCATCTGTAATCGAACGTTGAGCAGTAACCATTGTCACTATGAGTAGGATAACTATGGAGATGAGAGTGGTCGTGATGCCTAAAATCACCCATCGAGTTCTGTTGAGCCTGTCCTGCTGCGCTGTACCCCTGTTTTCATTACCGGTACATGCTCAGGAGTTTCTTTGTGATGCGACTCAGGCCGCCAGCAATCAGTTGCCGGTCCTGGATAAGACGTGTCCGATAGGACAAGGTTTATGGGGTAACTCGGCCCCGAAAAGAAAGGATTCTGATTTCTGGATTCAGTGCGGCTTGTTGACCAAGCCTTTATCGTTAGCCCAGGCCCAGGGTTTGTATCAACATATCTCAACCCATGTCTGGATGAAACCGGAAGACAAAGGCACCCGCTGTCTGATCGGGCCTTACGATGATTTCGCCAAGGCGCGCAAAGATTTGCGCGGCGTGCGTACTGTGGGCGGCTACAAGGAAGCCTTTATTCGTGAAGTCGCAAAAAGCACGGCGACGTCAGTGACAACGGCTGCGCCGGTAAAGCGTGCTCCAGCCGCACTACAAGCTGCCCCAAAGCCTGCTAAAGCTCAGACATCAGCCCCGCAACCTAAACCAGCCGCTGCGTTGACCGAAACCCGCGCTTTACCTGCAACCGTTGCGTCTCAGGGGGCCGATGTCAGTTTCCGCCATCAGACGTCACTCAACGGAGTGAGTTATGTGGTGCCTTACACCCTGGCCGACAATGTGCAGTTTTATATGGAGCATAACAAAGCCTGGAACCGGCTCAGCTATGACGGCGCGGAAAAAATGTGCCGCAGCCAGAATATGCGCCTGGCTAATGAGCAGGAGTGGAAGCAGTTACTCAATTCAAAAGTGATGGAGCGTGAACAGTGGCCGGTGTATCTGCCGTACTGGGGAGAGGGGCGTAAAGGGCTGTTTACCAATGGCAGGACGACAAATCTGAAAGGTACCTCACTGCTGAATGTGTTGTGTGTGAAAGGATAAAAAAATAACCCCGCATTGCGGGGTTATGGTTACCTAGCCTGATTTGACGTGTTATTAATCGTTATCGCTCACGCCTGTCCATTGCATGTTGAACTTAACGGCTTCGACATAAGCGCCCTGGGATTCTTTCACCCGGCCGATAAAGCTGTACACGTTGCCAGCGGTCAGTGACGGTAAATCAAAGTCGATGTTGGCATGGATGATATTGTCTTGGGTATTGTTGTAACACTCGAAGTTATCGTCATAATTGCCACCGGATGAGTATTCCCAGCTCAGGTCGGCACCGGTAAACAGCATGTGGCGGTAAAGGTTCTGAGCATCTTTACAGGTAAAATTCTCATCGGCAAATTCCATTACCACGTTGGCATCCATGGCGCCATCATCACCAATTGACGGCTGATCGTTGATTGACAGGCCAACCTTGCCGACCGCTTCACCACCGTTCTGGGTTGGCAGAATCATCGGGAAGTAGCGGGTGTCGCCATCATCATCAGACTGCAATTGAATACGCGCTTCGGCATCAGCTTTATTGCTGAAGAAGGTGTAACGTTCAGTCTCCGCTTCTCCGTCATCCTCTACCGTCCACAGCAGAGTCTGGGCACCGCTTGAGATAACGCTCGCATCGCTGACACTTAAGGTGACGTCCACGTTGCCGCCTTCATCCGGATCGTAGAAGGTTGCAACCAGGTTATCGCCGTCTACCACATAGCTTGCACCACTAGCCTGCTGGGTGGCTTCACTACACTGGGTTAAATTGTCCGGAGTTCGCACGTTTTCGTACACCAGGCCGTCTTCAAAGCGGAATGCGTCACACCATACGCTGCTGTAGTTTTGCTCGTTGATGCCGTTAGAAGAGCCGTGTTCCAGGCGGTACCAGGTTTTGCCTTCCAGAGTGTGCAAATCGCTGGCTGGTGGTGCTACACCTTCCTGCACTGCTGGCAGGGTAAATACGGCGGCTGCAGAAGCGCTGCCCTGATCATCACGTGCTGAGATACGCAACTTGACGCCTGACGGATAGGCCTGAGTGGGTGTGCCTGAGATGGTGGCAATGGCCTGGCTTTGATCGATACTCAGGGTCAGACCGTCGACCGCAATGGTACCGGATTCGTATTCGGTGATATCACCGTCCGCATCGCTGAATAGGTTGACCAGTGACAGAGTCTGGTTAAACGGTGTCCCCTGCTGCAGTTGCCAGCCATCGATGATCGACTGAATCCGGCTCAGCTCGCCCGACTCGACAACCGGGGCCAGATTGGCGGATACGATGGTCACGTTGAGCACTACAGCAACAGGCGCACCAATCTTGTCGCCATTAGCATCGCGATCGCTGGCCTGCAGAGTGATCGTATACTCACCGCCGCTCGCAACCGGATTGACCGCGGCCAGGCTTAGGATTTGGTCGCTGATACTGAGTGCAATCCCTGTGGTACCCAGGCTGGACTCTTTGACTGTGATAACGGGTGCGATGCCGTCAGCCAGGTCGGTGTCGCGGAACAGGCCGCTAAGATCGAGGGTCGCACCGCTAAAATTTTCACCTTCGGCAACGTTCAGTTCGGTCAGGCGTGTCTGAATGTTATCGACGGTTGCTGTGTCTGTGATTAACTGGTTATTGCTGATGACAGTGCCGACGCTGTCACCATTAACCGGTATCACCGGCTTATAGGTGTTAGAAGCTAACTGCGCATCATCCATGTTGTAGACCGTACTTTGTGCCGTCAGAGCGATTTGGCTGGCGTGCGTACTGTAGTCGTTGCCTTTGGTTTGGGCATCCGCTTTTGATTCGGTCAGAATCTGGGCTACTTTATGCAGCTTACGGTTAGCTTTGTTACCATCGACAAAGTCGCTGTACACATCATCCGCCTGCTCTTCGGTCAGACCCAAACTCAGTGCCACACTCTGTTTGGCGTCATCTTCGCTCAGCGTGCTGTCGTTGCTCATCGCAATCGCAACCAGGTCAGTGACCGGGGAGATCACCTGCGATGAGCCCGGCGCGCGGAACACCAGCTCATGCGCCATAGCCTGACCCGGGTTATCCATATCGATGGTGTATTTACCGGCGTAGGTTTCCGGTTCCAGGTTCGCCAGAGCGGTCTGCATTGCACCGCCCGGAGTCAGGGTTTGCAGCGCCAGTGAGCCTGCAATCTCGGTACCGGCAGGCAGAACCCGCTGGCCGTTCTCGTTGGTCAGGCCAAACAAGGTATCTGTACCAATATCCAGCAGGCCGTTGTTGTTGGTATCGTCAAACAGTACAGCCTGATTAAAGTAGCCGTCGAAACCTGTGATGGTGGTGCTCTGAGCCGCGGTTTGTCCGCTGCTGTCTGAGCCGCCACCGCCGCCACAGCCGGTTAATGCCAAAGCCACAGACACTGCCAGAAAAGTCATTTTCTTCATTATTATTTCCCTGTCGATTGCAAACGAGAACGTGGATGCTTTATTTGCTGCGCCTGTTGTATGCTGTCCCGGCGCAAAAATAGAGTTAAAGCGTAAAATACCAAATCTGAGCCACGTTCTACCTGTTGCCATACCTGCTGGCAATATACGGAAAGCAGCATAAAACCCGTAAATTAATTTAATTTTTTTATCATTAGTGGCTGGAAACCAGTAGTCATGCGGTTTACGGTGTGATGTTTGGATCCGGATGGTGATAAATTAAATTGATTTTCAGGGTTTCCAGCCACTGGGTGTACTCCGGACGCGGGCGCAAAATATAGGTATAAATTTCTCCCTCAAGCGGGATGTCATACTCGGAGTATTCCAAATCCGAAGAAAGGCTGATCGGACGCTGATGGGAGTCAAATTCATAACAGGCTGGCGGATAGTTGCCATAATAATCGCCGGAAAACACCATCATGGTTTGCTGATACAGGGTCGGGCCGGTCAGGGAGGAAAAGGCGAAATAAGGTTCAAACTGACGACAGGAGAGGTCGCCCTGATCGGTCACGATGTTCAGATCTGAGTCTGCCGGTTGATAATAGTTAGGGTTGTCGAAGCGGCGGTCGTAAATGTAGTTGCCCATGCTGACCCAGTAATAGTTCTGTTGCTCGTCCATCAGCAGGTAGTCAAAGTTACCGCCTTGATAGAGGTACTGGCCGGTATCACCGTTCAGACGTGCTTGTGCTGCCTCGCGGGTGTCGGAGAGAGTATCGGTTTGATATTCGTCACCGTCATAGCTGGTGACGAGAAAATTGTTGCTGTTATAGATGCGTGACGGATAGCTGTGGCGAAAAATCCAGCTGTAGAGATGGTTAGAATCAAGGCTGAAGTCGATTTGCTGCGTCTTGCGCTGATAGGTTCCGGCGCGCTGCAGCGCTGCGCTGTCAGGGCAGTCGAGGCGGGTTTGTCCCATGGCATAATAAACCACCCCTTTACTGAGGTAGAACAGTTCACAATACAGCACGTCATAATCATAGTGTTGGCCACCCAGCTGGCGCGTAGTCTGGATACGGTATAAACGGGTATCTTCCAGCTCTCGGGTATCCTGCTCGTTGTCATCCTGTGCAACCGGCAACACAAAACTGGTGCTTGGCCAGGTCTCCTCGGCATGAGCATCGTCACTGGCTTCAATCAGCAGCGTCGGGGCGCCACTATCCGGCTCCGGTGTGCCGCTTACGGTCAGCAGTTGAGCAAGGTTGAGTCGCAGGGCTGCGCTGGTGACCGATACCCGGTAGGAGATCAGGTCGCCTTCCGGATCGGTGAACAGGTCACTGATATCAACCTGATAACGCACAGCATTGCCCGGGCTGAGTTGCCAGGTCGCAATTTCGTCACTGATGCGTTGATAGGCTTCGCTGTTGAGTTGCGGCGGCTGGTTCTCTTCTGCGGCGCTGGCCGTATCACTCTCTGCCGTCGTGACTGTCTTCACCTCCGCGCCCGCGCTGTCAGGCGCTGTTTCCTCAGATGGTTGCCCTGTCTCAGGTTCACCGTCACTGCTTTCCGTCTCATCGGTGGAGTCGGCTGGTGATCGGCTTGCGTTGTTATCGGCACTATGTGTACCTGCAGAGAGAGAGGGAGCGGACGCTGCGGCGCGCGATGCGCTGTGACTGTCCGGCCACCAAGCATGGCCCGGTGTTAACCCGCGCTGAGCGGTTTCATCCACTGCCAATTGCTCGGTGCGCGAGTCGGCGGGCCACAACAGCCAGGCCCCCAGTACTGCGGCACTCAGTGAAACAAGAACGCGCATCTTAACTTAGCCTCGACTGGAACCAGCACAGGGCGAATTTGAGATCCTTTTCAATCAGGCTGCGGCTGCACTCCAGCAGCTCGCTTATCTCATCGACTTTCATGCCGATCAGATACTTGAGCTTTAGCGCGTTCGACTGGCGCGGATAGCGGGCACTGAAGGTATCCAGAGTTTTATCCATGATGATCAGTTGTTCAAATGATGCGGCGGGCTCTGCATCCGGTAACGATGTCACCGGCTGGCGCTTCTGTGCCTGTTTATGCCGCGCATGGTCGATCAAAATCTGACGCATGATTTTGGCCGCTTTGAGATAAAAATCGCGCCGATGATGCACATCATCCAGATCCGCTTGTGATAAGCGAAGATAAGCCTCGTGCACCAGGGCGGTGGTGCTGTGGATACTGTCATTGAGAATTGGATTACTGTCGCCATATTTGCCTGCGTTACGCGCCTGTTCCTGTTCCGCCAGGCGGCGCAGTTGCGCGTAAGCAATATGATAGAGTTCACTTTCTGCGGGCTTATCACCCTGCTTCCAGTTATGCAGTACTTGCGTAAAGGGAGAAGAGACCATTAGCTGTCCTTATGCTGTTTGGTGAATTCATCGACACTCAGGGTTTGCATTGATTCCTGGCCGTCAACGGCGCGCTGTTTGCGTTGCTGATAGCGATACAAAATGCCCTGATCCCAGTGGTGGCCGGCCGGCAGGTATTCCCAGCTGGTAAATTGTGGGCCACGCTCCGGGTCAAACCAGGTCACGGTAATATTGAGATCGCCCACATTGATCCTGTTATCCGGTTTTTGCAGCCACCACATATCGCGGTATTGTGCAGTGACGTCCCGGGTGTAGTTTTGTGGCTCGGAAGGACACTCACTGACCGACTCAGGCCCGAGCAGGACCTGGTTGGTGGTGATGTGCAGGCACTGATGCTGAATGCCTGAGACCAGGTAGCGAGTACGTAACCAGATGCCCGGTAATGGAATGTGGTCGCCCTTACCGTTCGGGTAGGTAAACCACATCATCTCACTGCGGTTGTTGTGGCTGACGCCGGCTTTATGGCCCAGTCCCTGCGATTTCTCCATAAACAGCTCAGTGAGCGGGTCAAAGTTCATCGCGATGGTGCGGTATTTCCAGTCGCCTTCGTCGTCAAAGTCCTCGACATAGAAGCCATTGAGATCGTTACGGGTACAGCCGTGCCGGGCGCAGCCAATCAGGCCGGCCTCATAGGCAAATTGGCTCAGCGGATGCTCTACTGCCTGGGTGAGCCCGTGCTCAGGTCTGAGCTGGCAGCCGTTAAAGTGATCACCGATAGCCGGATACTCGGTCAGTGTTTCCGCTCCGACTGAAAAGCGCGTTTTACCTATCGGGGCAAAGTAATTGGGATGAGCAGCGCGATCGAGATTGTACGCGCAGATTTTTCCCTGCCAGTCTTTTTTGGGTACCAGGCTGGTTTCGTACATTACGCCTTTTGGCCGGTAAATAACCTGGTCGGATACAAAATTCTGCTCAATATAGTGCTGGCTCTGATTGAGGTGTTCGACCGCTTGCTGAGTCGAGACCAGCGGCAGGTTAAGTGCCGCAAGATGATCGTCAAGAAATGACAAGTCCAGCTGTTTAAGCTGCTGAATAAAATCCTGGTCAGTCAGTGCCTGGCTGAGCAGCGTGATCTCTTCGCGGTTTTGTGGGGTCGAATCCAGCGACAGCAGTAAACGGGTCATGTTTACACTGCGGCTGACCTGGGTACTGGCCAGGGTTGGGGTCACCACTTCCTGACCACTCAGGGTGGTGAGCAGATAGCCATGTTCATCCAGGCCGAGATAGAAGCGGATCACATCGCCGGGATGATAGGAAAAGGACCCTTTCTGGGTTGTGCCGCTCAGTCCGGAGCTGGTGGTGTAAAACAGGCCGGTGACCGGCGCATCAATAAAATAGCCCTGCTGTGTATCAGGCGCGGCGGCCAGCGGGCTGGTGGCCAGCAGGCTGGCGGTAGTCAGGATCAGATTACGTAGGATGGTCATGGTTGATTCGGGGTCGCTGGCTGAGCCGTTGGTCGATTGTGCTGTTTTGGTGGTGTCGGCGTAAGCAGTGCCAGTAACATTTTTTGTTTAATGTGTTGCGGGATATCCGGGTTGGATAAAATCCGCCGCCGGGTGATCTCAAGCATGGCATCAATACTCAGTGGTTGTTCGAGCGAATTCTTACTGTGAAACAGCAGTTGGGTCAGCTCGAACAACATGTTGTCCGAGATCTTCTTTTCCGCCGACAATTGGCGGTTTTTCTCGATCACCGCGATGGTAAAACTGGTCGCTGATGCCAGGAGTAACGAGAGTAACAAGCAGTAAAAAGGCCGTCTTTGCACCAGACGTTTGAGCAGGTAAAACGGCAGATGCTGGCGTAGCGAAATCGGCCGCAGAGCGAGCAGATGCTCTACATCATGCCGCAGGTCACCCACGCTGAGATAGCGCTGCCCGGTATCTGACTCGGTCGCTTTAGCTATGATACACGCCAGATCTGAGCCCGCTTTAGGCGTCGGAAATACAGCGTGTAATATCTTACCCAGTGAGTAGACGTCACTTTGTTGGGTGAGGTATTCCCCTTGTTTTTGCTCCGGACTGGCGTACTGATTACTGAACGCGAGCAGAGAGGAGTCATGCAACTGAGCGGACTGCGGTTTGAATTTCTGGGTCAGGTTGAAGTCGATTAGCTTGGGCTGATCTCCGCTGGAGATGAGGATGTTAGCCGGTTTGAGATCGGCATGCAGCACCTGGTGGTCATGGGCGTGTTCGACTGCCTGACAGATACGGATAAACAGCCGCAGCTTGTCCTGACGGGTTAACTCCTGCTGTTGCAGATAACTGTCCAGCGTCGGACCGTGAATGTATTCCATCACGATATAGACCTGGTCGTGAAACAGGCCGCCATCGTACACTTTGGCAATCCCGGGATGGTTGAGGCGGGCCAGGATCTGCGCCTCGGCAAACAGCGCTCGCTGGCCCAGTTGTTCAATGATGTGTGGCTGAATCAGCTTGACAGCGAGTTGCTGTTCATAGGTGTTGTCGGCGCGGGTTGCGGCATAAACGATGCCGATACCGCCGCGGCCGATTTCGTCGTGCAGCTGGTATTTGTCGATCAGTTGCTGTGAGTAATCTGCGCTGTCTGCGGCCCACGCCAAGGCATGATGGGCCAGAACCTGATGCAAACTGGTGGCGGCTGAGGCAGTCAGCAGCGGCAGCACTTCCTGATAAAGATCGGGTTGCTCGACCTGTAAACGCGCGATCGCATCTTGTTGCTCCGATTCGCTCAGATCCAGCCAGTCGTAAAAAAATTGTGTTGAAGAGTCAGGTGCTTGCACGGATTTTTTATCGTATGAATAACCACGTTGGTAGTGTATCCAAAATGTATGTGCAAAGTGAAACTTTTCTTACTATTGCTACATCTGCTGAATGTGAGTTAAGCATTATTGGATGACCGGAATAAAAAAATGCCCACCGGCCGGAGGCGGGTGGGCATTTGGAGGCTGTTCACTCGATTAAGCGTCGGTCGGAATCTTATGCGGTTTGGTGCCGAATAGTTTCATCACCATCACAAAGAACACCGGGACGAAGAAAATCGCCAGGATAGTTGCTGCCAGCATACCACCCACAACACCCCAACCGATCGCGTTACGGCTCGCGGCACCGGCACCGGTACTCAGAGCCAGTGGCAGTACGCCAAGAATAAACGCGAACGAGGTCATCATGATCGGACGCAGACGCATACGACACGCTTCAACGGTCGCTTTCACCAGATCCATGCCATCGTCATACAGGTCTTTGGCGAATTCCACGATCAGGATGGCGTTTTTCGCTGACAGACCAATGGTGGTCAGCAGGCCAACCTGGAAGTAAATATCGTTCGACAGCGACTTGGTGGTTGCCGCCAGAATCGCACCAAATACCCCCCAGCGGAACGACCAGGATAATGGAGAACGGCACACTCCAGCTTTCGTACAACGCAGCCAGGCTGAGGAATACGATTAAGATAGACAGGGCGTACAGGAACGGCGCTTGTGAACCGGTCTGAATTTCCTGGTACGAGGCCCCCGTCCATTCCAGGCCAATGCCTTCCGGCAGCTGATCAACAATTTCCAGAATCGCCTGCATCGCATCACCGGTACTCTTACCCGGTGCCGCCGAGCCCTGAATGTTGACGGCCGGTACGCCGTTAAAGCGCTCCAGACGAGGTGAACCGAACGACCAGCGCGTAGTAGCGAAGGCATCGAACGGCACCATATCACCATCGGCGTTACGCACGTGCCACAGGCTGAGGTCATCCGGCGTCATCCGGTAAGGCGCATCGGCCTGCACGTAAACGCGTTTGACCCGGCCGTTATCGATGAAGTCGTTAACGTAGCTCGAACCCAGCGCGGTCGACAGGGTGGTGTTGATGTCCGATACTGTCACACCCATTGCCATCGCTTTTTCATAGTCGATATCAATGCGGAACTGCGGCGTATCTTCCATACCGTTCGGACGTACCTGAGTCAGGTTGGGGTTCGAACCGGCCATGCCCAGCAACTGGTTACGCGCTTCGATCAGTTTTTCGTGACCCAGGTTAGCCGTATCTGTCAGGTAAGCATCAAAACCACTCGCACTACCCAGGCCTTGAATCGCCGGGATGTTGAATGAGAAGATTTGTGCTTCTTTGATTGGCGCAAACGCAGGGTATGAACGGCCGATAACCGCATCCACCGACTGGCCAGGTTCAGTCCGCTCATCCCAGTCTTTCAGGCGCACAAACGCCATACCCATGTTCTGGCCCTGACCGGCGAAACTAAAGCCGGCAACGGTAAACACAGAAACTACGAGATCTTTTTCATCTTCCTGGAAGTGCTTGCGCACTTTATCCATCACTGCCAGGGTTTGTTCCTGAGTGGAACCGACCGGCAACTGGACAACAGACAAGAAAATACCCTGGTCTTCTTCCGGTACGAATGAAGATGGCAGGCGGGTCCACAGTGTGGCCAGAATGCCGACAATCACGCCGTAAACCAGCAGGTAACGCCAGCGACGATTAACGCCTTTGCCGACGGTGTTCTGGTAGCCTTGGGTACCACGGTCAAACCACTTGTTGAACCAGGCCAGCGGACCGGATTTTACGTGGTGATCTTCGCCTTTTTTTACCGGCTTAAGCATGGTTGCACACAGTGCCGGAGTCAGGATCATCGCCACCAGTACTGACAGTACCATTGACGATACAATGGTCAGTGAGAACTGACGGTAAATCGCACCCGCTGCGCCACCAAAGAACGCCATCGGGATAAATACCGCACTCAGTACCATCGCGATACCGACCAGAGCGCCGGTGATCTGACCCATTGATTTACGGGTTGCTTCACGTGGCGGCAAGCCGTCTTCGCTCATTACCCGCTCAACGTTTTCCACCACCACGATGGCGTCATCCACCAACAGGCCGATAGCGAGAACCAGACCAAACATGGTCAGGGTGTTGATTGAGAAGCCGAATGCCGCCATGATCCCGAAGGTACCGAGCAGAACCACAGGCACCGCGATGGTTGGGATCAGCGTGGCACGGAAGTTTTGCAGGAACAGGTACATCACGAAGAAGACCAGTACAATCGCTTCCAACAGGGTATGAACTACTTCTTCAATCGAGATTTTAACAAACGGAGTGGTATCGTACGGATACACCACTTCGATGTTGTCCGGGAAGGTTGGCTGCAGTTCAGCCAGACGTGCGCGGACCGCATCTGCGGTGTCCAGAGCGTTGGCACCCGTCGCCAGCGTGATCGCGATGCCCGACGCGTATTTACCGTTGTAACGGGCCGCGGTCTGGTAGTTCTCAGCGCCAAGTTCAACCCGTGCCACGTCTTTGAGACGAATCTGCGCTCCGTCAGTATCCACTTTCAGCAGGATATTCTGGAACTCTTTGACTGTGGTAAAGCGGCTTTGTGCCGTGATGGTCGCGTTAAGCTGCTGGCCTTCGACTGCCGGTGCTGCACCGAGCTGACCTACTGATACCTGGGTGTTTTGCGCGCGAATTGCGTTGCTTACTTCCGCAGGCGTCAGCTGGTAGTTACTCAGTTTGTTCGGATCAAGCCAGATACGCATGGCGTGCTGGGCACCGAACACACGAACTTCACCGACACCTTGTACACGGCTCAGCGGGTCTTTAACCTGTGATACCATGAAGTCAGAGATTTCAGTGTTGTTCATGCTGCCGTCTTTCGAGATAAAGCCGACAACCATCAGGAATGAACTGGAGGACTTCGCCACCGTCAGACCTTGTTGGGTTACCTCGTTCGGCAGGGTTGCTTCCGCCAGCGATAACTTGTTCTGCACCTGAACCTGAGCAATATCCGGATCGGTACCGGATTCGAAGGTCAGGGTGATACTGAAGTTACCCGCAGAGTCACTGGTGGCCGACATGTAGAGCAGATTGTCGATACCATTCATGTTCTGCTCGACTATCTGGGTCACGCTGTTTTCCACCGTGTCCGCCGAAGCACCTGGGTATGAGCCGGAAATCGACACCGCCGGCGGCGCGATATCCGGATATTGCGAGACGGGCAGTGTCATGATTGACAACACACCCGCCAGCATGATGATGATGGCGATCACCCACGCGAATATTGGGCGATCTATAAAAAATCGTGCCATGTCTTATTATTCCTTAGAATCTTCCAGGACTTGAGGAGTGACTGAGCTGCCCGGACGAATTTTCTGGATACCGTTAACCACTACTTTCTCGCCGGCTTTCAGGCCTGAGTCAATCAGCCACTGATTGCCGATAGTGTTGCTGGTCTCTACCATGCGTGATTCAACCTTGTTGTCTGCATCCACCACAAATACCGACGCTTCGCCGCGCGCGTTGCGGGTGACTGCGGCCTGAGGAATCAGGATGCCGTCTTCGCGATGCTCGGTCGGAACTGCAGCGCGTATATACAGGCCAGGCAGCAGGAACTGATCGGCGTTATCAACGGTGGCGCGTACATTGACCGTACCGGTATTTTCGTTGACCGATACTTCCGCAAACTGCAGCGTTGCACGCTGGTCAATGGGTGTGCCGTCATCAAGGAACAGTTTAATACCGCTCAGCTCTGTGTTTTTTATGCCAGTCGCCTGACGCAGTTTAAGCAACTCACTACTTGGCTGAGATAGGTCGACATAAAGCGGATCCAGCTGTTGAATGGTTGCCAGAGCGTTAGTCTGGTTCGCCGTAACCAATGCACCTTCAGTGATCAGAGTACGACCGATACGGCCGGAGATCGGCGCAGTGATCTTGGTGTAGGCGAGGTTGATTTCAGCAGAGTGAACGTTGGCTTTCGCCTCTTCTACCGACGCTAGTGCTTGCTTGTAGCTTGCCTGCGCGTCTTCGTAATCCTGTTGGCTGACCGAGTTCTTCTTCACCAGTTCGCTGTAACGCTTGGCTTGAAACTGAGCCTGAACCAGGCTCGCTTCTGAACGGGCCAGGCTGGCTTTGGCACTGGCCAGAGCAGCTTGATAAGTGGAAGCATCCAGTTCAAACAATACGTCGCCTTTTTTCACCTGGCTGCCTTCCACAAACAGACGTTTGGTGACGATGCCGCTGACCTGAGGACGGACTTCAGCGATACGATAGGCGCTGGTTCGACCCGGCAGGGTACTAGTGACGTCGACTGGCTGAGGCGTGATGGTAACTACATCGACTGCCACCGGAGGTGGTGCACTGTCGCCGCCAGCTTGTGGTGTGGCATCTGGCTGACAACCCGCCAGCGCAATTGCGGCTACAACTGCGGTTAGCCACTGTTTAGAAAAGGCTTTACCGTCGCCCATAATTTCTCTCTCCTTTACCACGTAGAACGTATTAAACTCAGTGATCCCTTCAGGTATACGTACAAACCACCGCTCAGATTCACCGGCTCAAATGTCTTTGTGAGAATGCTGGTTAATTGCAAAGCCTCTCAACACCCGATGTCATCCTGATGAACCCAGGTAAAAATCGCATGTCTGGCTGCTGGATAGAACTCTGTCATTTATTGCACAATTGGACAAGTAAATTTTGCTGCACAGATGGACAATTAATGAGGAAGTGCAATTTTTATCCGATTTTCCCGGTTGGGAATTGTCGCACCTAATGCACGCAGATGCATGCGCAAATTTGTTACTGGTCGTTTTTAAATCGGCCATGGGTAGCAAAACTGAAGCAGAAGCTGTGCCAGACAGGGGAGCAAGAGGTAAATAAAGTGGCCTCAGGCTGGAGAACTCTGAGTGGTGACTGAGTTGGCTGAGTCGGTCACTGGGTCAGATGAGGGGTCAGTACGCTCCATGCTCGTGCGACAAGAGCTGTTTGGTGCGGCTGGCGGTCGATATGACGCTTCCAGTGGGATTGAGGGTGGCCGGATGACCGGGAGCAGAAATACAAAAAGGCCGGGAAACCCGGCCTTTTTACTGAGGTAAAGGACAGGTACGCCTTAACGCATCGTCACGAACTCTTCGCTGCCAGTCGGGTGGATCGCCACCACTGAGTCGAAGTCCGCTTTGGTTGCGCCCATCTTCATCGCCACGGCAAAGCCCTGGATCATCTCATCGACAGTGAAACCGATGCCGTGCAGGCCAACCACGGTTTCTTCATCGCCAGCACACACCAGCTTCATTTTACATGGCTGACGGTGCTTGGTGACGGCGGTGTACATCGCCGTAAAGCCAGAAGTGTAGACTTTCACTTGGTCGGCGCCGTATTGTTCAATCGCTTCCTGCTCGGTCAGGCCGATGGTGCCGATTGGCGGGTGGCTGAATACCACGGTCGGTACCAGGTTGTAGTCCATCTTGGCATCCGGCTTGTTGTTGAACAGACGCTCAGACAGCTGACGGCCAGCTTTGACGGCGACCGGAGTCAGCTCAATACCGCCTTCCATAATGTCGCCGACACAGTAGATGCCCGGTACGTTGGTGGCCTGATAAGCGTCGACCTTGATGTAACCTTTGTCATTGGTGGCAACACCGGTCGCGGCCAGATTGATGGCATCGGTGGCCGGGTGACGGCCGATCGCCCAGATCAGGGTGTCAACATTGCAGCTTTCACCATTTTCCAGATGCAGGGTCAGGCTGCCATCGGCTTCTTTGGTCACTTCTTTTGGCACGCTGTGGGTGTGCAGTTGCGGGCCTTCTGCCGCCATCACTTCAACCAGAGTATCAATGATCATCGGGTCGAAGCTACGCAACGGTGATTCTTTACGGCACAGCAGGTGGGTTTCTGTGCCCAGTGCGTTGAGTACACCGGCAATTTCCACTGCGATGTAACCTGCGCCAACCACAGCAACGCGTTTTGGCTGTTCATTCAGGTCGAAGAAACCGTTCGAGTCGATACCGTACTCCGCGCCCGGAATGTTCGGGATAGTCGGACGGCCGCCGACAGCGATCAGAATATGATCAGCAGTGTAGTGCTCGCCGTTCACTTCCACGGTTTTGGCGTCGACAAACTTAGCAAAGCCACGAATCACTTCAACTTTGTTGTTGCCCAGCACGCGGTCGTAAGACTGGTGGATACGGCCGATGTAAGCCTGACGGCTTTCAACCATTTTGCTCCAGTCGAAGTTTTTCACTTCAACATCGAATCCGTAATCTTCCGCGTACAGGTTCATGGCTTCTGCCACTTGCGCGCCGTGCCACATCACTTTCTTCGGCACACAGCCGACGTTGACACAGGTGCCGCCCAGATCTTTGGCTTCAATCAGCGCCACTTTAGCACCGTACATAGCCGCGCGGTTCGCTGACGCAATGCCGCCACTGCCGCCGCCGATACAGATATAGTCAAAATGTGTTGCCATTACTTTCTCCCGTCAGGCAGGGGGCGAGTGGTGTCGCATGCCCTGCGTGTTTTTTAATATGTATCATCAGTAGATGGAGGACAGAATGTCAGAACTCAATCCCTGCAGTTGATTCTTGTTGCCAGCTCCCAGACTCTGGGGACCGGTTTAATTACTCGGGTACAATCCATTCCACTTTGTGGTGACCGGTGGCCGGCGCAATGGTCTGCTTGAGGAACGGCAGGATGGTTTCCATCTGACTTTGCAGTTTCCACGGCGGATTAATCACTATCATGCCAGAGGCGGTCATGCCGCGCTCGTTGGTATCCGGTGAAACCCCGAGTTCAATTTGTAAAATTTTGCGAATGCCGAGTCCCTGCAGGCCTTCAATCATGTCTTCAATATCGCAGCGATTCACCACCGGATACCAGATAGCATAGATGCCGGTTGCCCAGCGTTTGTAGCTTTGTGCTATCGCATTGACCACGTCGCGGTACTCTTTGGCCAGTTCATACGGTGGGTCAATCAGCACCAGGCCACGGCGCTCTTTCGGCGGCAGGCTGGCTTTGAGGCGGGCAAAGCCATCCTCTTTAAAAATCGCCACCTGGCGGTCGCGGTGGAACTCCTGCTCCAGCAACGGGTAGTCGCTCGGGTGCAGTTCGGTCAGCACCATGCGGTCATCAGCACGCAGGTGAGCACGCGCCACTCGCGGCGAACCCGGGTAGTAGCGCAGCTCGTCACCCTGATTCAGCGCTTTAATCGACGCCAGGTAGCTCTGGATATCTGCCGGCACATCCGCCTGCTGCCACAAACGGGCGATGCCCTGTTTATATTCGCCGGTTTTTTCTGACCACTCATGAGTCAGGTCATAGCGGCCGACGCCGGAGTGGGTGTCGTGATAAACAAACGGCTTATCCTTCTGCTGCAGGGACGTCAGGATTAAGCTTTGTACGATGTGTTTCACCACATCGGCGTGGTTTCCGGCATGGAAACTGTGTCGGTAACTTAACAATTTGCGCTCTCTCACCCGGTCGCGGGGTGCTGGTCAGTTCAAAAAACATTATCGCCGATTATACGCCAGTATTGAAAATTGCTGAACCTGGCTATATCTATTAACGTAATAGCCAGTGAATATCATTCACTGACCCTCTTTCGATCAAAAGGAACGTTCTATGTCTAATCCACTTCTGACCTTTACGGATTTGCCACCGTTTTCTGCTATCAAACCAGAACACGTCAAGCCTGCGCTTGAAAAGGCAATTGAAGATTGCCGTGCAAAGATCAACGCCGTACTGGAAGGAAATACCGAGCCAAGCTGGGACAATGTCATTGCTCCGATCGAAGAAGTGGATGATCACCTGAGCCGCATCTGGTCACCGGTCAGTCACATGAACTCGGTCACCAACAGCGAAGAGCTGCGTGAAGCGTACGAAAGCTGCCTGCCACTGCTGTCGGAATACAGCACCTGGGTTGGTCAGCACAAAGGGCTGTTCAAAGCCTATCAGGCGATCAAAGCCAGCGAAGCGTTCAGCGCGCTGAGCCGTGCGCAGCAGAAAACCGTGACTGACGCGCTGCGTGATTTCGAATTGTCCGGTATCGGCCTGCCAAGCGATGAGCAGAAACGCTATGGTGAGATCAGCAAGCGTATGTCAGAGCTGGGCTCTAAATTCTCCAACAACGTGCTCGATGCCACCATGGGCTGGAGCAAGCACGTGACGGACGTCAATGAGCTGTCCGGCATGCCGGAGTCGGCACTGGCAGCAGCCGAAGCGGCAGCGGAAGCCAAAGGCCTGACCGGCTACCTGTTGACGCTGGATATTCCGTCTTACCTGCCGGTCATGACCTACTGTGACAACCAGGCGCTGCGTCAGGAGCTGTATGAAGCCTACGTGACCCGCGCGTCGGACCGTGGCCCGAATGCCGGTAAATGGGACAACAGCGAAATCATCGCCGAGCAGCTCAAGCTGCGCTATGAAATTTCGCGTATGCTCGGTTTTAACACCTACAGCGAAAAATCACTGGCGACCAAGATGGCAGAATCGCCACAGCAGGTAATGGATTTCCTCAATAACCTGGCCACTAAAGCCAAGCCGCAGGGCGAGCGCGAAGTGGAAGAGCTGCGCCAGTTTGCCGAGCAGGAGTTTGGCGTCACGGAACTGAAACTGTGGGATATCGCTTACTACAGTGAAAAGCAGAAACAGCACCTGTTCCAGATCTCGGATGAAGAGCTGCGCCCTTATTTCCCGGAACACAAGGTGGTGAACGGCCTGTTTGAAGTCCTGGGCCGCGTGTTCGGCATGCAGGTCAAAGAGCGTGCAGGTGTGGATACCTGGCATGAGTCAGTGCGCTTTTTCGATATTTTCGACAGCAATGGTGCGCTGCGTGGCAGCTTCTATCTGGATTTGTACGCGCGTGAACATAAACGTGGCGGCGCCTGGATGGATGAATGCCGGGTGCGCCGTATTAATACGGCCGGTGAACTGCAAACTCCGGTGGCATACCTGACTTGTAACTTCAACCGTCCGGTCGGTGATAAACCGGCGCTGTTTACCCACGATGAAGTGGTGACCCTGTTCCACGAAACTGGCCATGGCATCCACCATATGCTGACTCAGGTTGAAGTGGGCGCGGTATCGGGCATCAATGGTGTGCCTTGGGATGCGGTCGAGCTGCCAAGCCAGTTCCTGGAAAACTGGTGCTGGGAAGAAGAGGCGCTGGCGTTTATCTCCGGCCATTACCAGACCGGTGAGCCGCTGCCAAAAGCGATGCTGGAAAAAATGCTGGCGGCGAAAAACTTCCAGTCAGCGATGTTTATCCTGCGTCAGCTTGAATTCGGCCTGTTCGATTTCACCCTGCACACCACCTACGATCCGGATCAGGGACCGAAAGTGCTGGAAACATTGGCCGAAGTGAAGAAAAAAGTGGCTGTCCTGCCAAGCCTGGAGTGGAACCGCTTCTCACACAGCTTCAGCCATATCTTTGCCGGTGGTTACAGCGCCGGTTACTATAGCTATCTGTGGGCGGAAGTGCTGTCAGCCGATGCCTTCTCACGCTTTGAGGAAGACGGTATTTTCAACCGCGACACCGGCCTGAGCTTCCTGAATAACATTCTGGAAATGGGCGGCAGTGAAGAGCCGATGGAGCTGTTCAAACGCTTCCGTGGCCGTGAGCCGCAAATTGACGCGTTGCTGCGCCACGCCGGCATCGCTGCATAAGCACTGCCCAAGTCCAACCATTAAAGGCCAGCCTGCTTGAGGCTGGCCTTTTTGCTATTCTGCGCACCGCGCTTGTGCTATTCCTATGGTGCCATTTTTGTTCTGCCATTGCGGTTACTGATCGTTATTCTGTTACTGATACTTATTCTGTTACTGATCGTTATTCTGCGTTGCTGCGTACGTTCGGTGCTGACTGCGCCGCGCCATGCCAGCGCTGGCTGAGCCAGTGATCAAGTGACCATTTACCCGGCCCCCACACCACGACCATCAGCAGCAGCGCCCCCCACAGCTGGTGGTCATAGAAACCGCGCTCCCACAGCAGCGGATACGAGATGACGGCGATGATATTGAAGCCGAACAGCGCCAGTGCGGTGAGGCGGCCAAGCAGGCCGGCGATCAGCAGCAGCGGCAGGAGCAGCTCGGCCGCGGTGCCAAGGTAAGCCGCCCATTGCCACGGCAGTAGCGGCACCTGATATTCAAATTCAAACAGATACAGGGTACTGTCCCAGCTGCTGATTTTCACCAGGCCGGATTGGAAAAACACACTGGCTGCCCACAGCCGCGCCAGCAGTAAAATCAGTGGTGCCAGCACAGTTTGCAGCCAGCCGCTGCCTTGTTGATAGCGTGCAATCAGGGGGTTCATATCCGTCTCCTATTCCGTGCCGGGCAGGGTAAAACCGGCCACAATATCTAACTGGGTCAGTGCCGGCAGAGTGGCCAGCAACTCTGCTGTTATTGCGCCGAGCGGAGTGGCAGCGCTCAGCGCGTGCAGCAGATGATATTCCGAATCGCTGCACGCGCGGGTCCAGGGCTGGCCGTCGCTATCGCAGGCGATCAGGCCGCGTTGCGCCTCAGCCAGTTGCAGCGCAGAAAAATCATCATTGTGGAAAGCTGCGCGCAGATCAAACAAGGCGTACGGCGCACTGAACAAACTGACCCAGGGCGACAGTTGCAGCCGGGCTTGCGCCTGCTGCGCAGCGCTGAGTGCCGCTAAACGGGTCAGCGGCTGGCAGTCCGGACGGGGCGCCGTTGCATAGCTTTGCTGCACCACATCCAGTTGCCACTCAAAATGTGCCAGGTCAGCGGCGTAAGGCACGGCCTGCTCAATATGTGGCAGCGCGGCGATGCTACTGTCCAGCCCGGCGCCGTAGGCGCTGACATCAGCGCAGGTCAGGGGATGATGCATAACATAGTGGCGCGCCAGCGCAGAGAAGCACTCTTCACCGATCACGGCTCTGAGCAGCGGGTAACCGGCAGCGAGCACGTCACTCAGGCTGATCACATAGTTATTGCGATAAATCTGCAGCCGCTGCCCGCCACTAAAGCGGTCACTGGTAAGCCGGTGTTCAACGGCCTTGTTGTCACCGTTCAGTGCGCGGGCAAAGTCGGCTTGCAGCCGCGCCAGATCACAGCTCATCAGCGCCTCCTTGTGCCATTAAACTGTCAACCGGGTGGCGATATCGCGCCGAGGTCACCTGCCGCAGGATCTGCGCGGCGTGGTCGGCTTCTGCCAGCAGGACCTGTGCTTCAGGCAGGTCGGTATCCCACTCTATCAGAGTGCGGCGTACACCGTGGCGCGCCGTCCAGGCGCGAAACAGCTGCCATAACGCGTCACTGACCGGACGATTGTGGCTGTCGATGCGGATCTCCCCTTGCGGTAACTGACGCACGCTGTAGCCGGCGAGGTGAATTTCATCCACCGCATCGGCCGGAATGGCTGCGAGGTAAGTCGCGACAGCAAAACCGTGATTAAAGGCTGAGACCTGAACATTGTTGAGGTCGAGCAACAGACGGCAGTCGGTGCGGCGCTGCACTTCGGCCAGAAAAGTCCATTCATCAATGGTGGAATGACTGAAACGCAGATAACTGGACGGGTTTTCAATCAGCAGCGGCCGCGCCAGGGCATCTTGCACCTGCAGCACATTGCGGCAAAATACATTCAGTGCCTCCTCGGTGTAGGGCAGCGGCAGCAGGTCGTTAAAATAGTGGCCGCCATGCTCGCTCCAGCTGAGATGGTCCGACACCATGATGGGCTCGATGTCATTCACCAGCGCCTGCAACTGGCGTAAATGGTCAGGATTGATGCTGGTGGCAGAACCTAGAGAGAGACCAATGCCGTGACAGCTGATGTCGTAGTTGGCGCGGATATGCTGCAGGGTGCGGCGCGCCGGTGAAAAGGGCGCTAAATAGTTTTCGCTGTGGATCTCGAGCCAGCTGAGCGGCGTTGGCTGGTGGCAGAAAAAATCGAGATGGGCGGGGCGCAGACCGACACCGACCAGGGGGTGAGAAATCGCAGGGTTCATAATGGCATCCTTATCCTTGTGCGCAATTCGATACTTGCTGCTAACGGTGCATAAAGAGCGGTCGATGAGTCATCCGGGCAGAACGTACGGCGCTGCCGTACGTTCTCTCAGGTAGGGCGCAGTGCGGGCTTATTTCGGCGCCATGGTGCTGCCGCCGGCCAGTTTGTCGCATAGCCCTTTGGGCATTACCACAAAGGCATCTTTCTGATGGTCCATTTTGGACGTACCGGCGCAGGAGCTGGATTTGGTCGCGCAGTCATTGTGGCCCGCTTTAGCCACGCCATAGCATTTCTCTTTCTCGGCGGCTATTGCCGGCGCTGCGCTCAGCAGAGTGCCACCCATGGCCAGCAGGCCGGTAATTGCGGCGGTGACCGCCAGATTTGATTTGCTCATTGTCTTATCCTCTTAACTGTTCCATGTGTAACAAACGGCCGTGGTAACGAAATCAAGTAGCGCGTTTGCTTAGAGAAAAAGAGCGGATGGTGGACAGAAAACTTTCACCCAGTGGGTAAATTTTGCGCTGTTATTTAGCGTATTAATGATTAAATGAATGATTTATAGACAATAAAAATCTGATGATTTTTTGTCTTTTCGCTCTGCATAGCGGGCAATTCGCTGGATAAATCTGCAGCAAATCCATTCCCGGCCCTACTTGGGTCTGACTGCGTTTACAGGTATAATCGTTCAAATTATGTATAAATAACCAGTAGCTTAGCCATGATAGATCCCTCTCTCTTAATTGACGGTTTGAACGACAAACAACGCGAAGCGGTCGCAGCACCGCTTGAAAACCTGTTGGTACTGGCGGGGGCAGGCAGTGGCAAAACCCGGGTGCTGGTGCATCGCATCGCCTGGCTGATGTCGGTCGAGCAGGCGTCGCCGTTTTCGATCATGTCGGTGACCTTCACCAACAAAGCCGCAGCGGAAATGCGCGGCCGGATTGAAGAGCTGATGATGGGCAGCGCCTCGGGGATGTGGAACGGCACTTTCCACGGCATTTGTCATCGCATTCTGCGCGCTCATTATCTTGATGCTAAGCTGCCGGAAGATTTTCAGATCATCGATGGTGACGATCAGCAGCGTCTGCTGAAACGTCTGATCAAAGCGCAGAATCTGGATGACAAACAGTGGCCGGCACGCCAGGTTTCGTGGTGGATCAACGGCAAGAAAGACGAAGGGCTGCGCCCGGTGCACATCGATGCGTACCGCGATCCGGTTACCCAGACTTACCTGCAGATTTACTCGGCTTATCAGGAAGCGTGTGATCGCGCCGGTCTGGTTGATTTTGCCGAAATCCTGCTGCGTACGCTCGAACTGCTGCGCGATAACAAGCATATTCGCGAACATTATCAGGCGCGCTTTAAACATATTCTGGTCGACGAATTCCAGGATACTAACAACATTCAGTACGCCTGGCTGCGCATGATGGCCGGCCCGGACGCCCATGTGATGATCGTTGGTGACGATGACCAGTCGATTTACGGCTGGCGCGGCGCCAAAGTAGAGAACATCGAGAAGTTTACCCTCGAATTCCCGAGCGTGAACACCATTCGCCTTGAGCAGAACTACCGCTCGACCAAAACCATCCTGGAAGCGTCCAACACCCTGATCGCCAATAACACCGAGCGGATGGGTAAAGAGCTGTGGACCGAAGGCCAGGTGGGTGATCCGATATCGGTCTATTCGGCTTACAACGAGCTGGACGAAGCGCGCTTTGTGGTCGGTAAAATTAAAGAGTGGCACGACAAAGGCGATATCCTTAATGATTGCGCTATTTTATACCGGAACAACGCCCAGTCACGGGTGCTGGAAGAGGCGCTGATTCAGGCTGGCCTGGCGTACCGTATTTATGGCGGTATGCGCTTCTTCGAGCGGCAGGAAATCAAAGATGCGCTCAGCTATCTGCGCTTGATGAATAACCGTTTTGATGACACCGCGTTTGAGCGGGTGGTTAATACACCAACCCGTGGCCTGGGCGACAAAACCCTGGATACGATACGTTTTGCTGCGCGTGACCGCGGTTGCACCCTATGGCAGGCCAGCGTCGCTCTACTGGATGAAAAAGTGCTGGCTGGCCGTGCCGCTTCGGCATTGAGCCGCTTTGTTGAGCTGATTAACGCGCTGGAAGATGACAGTGCGGAGATGCCGTTGCACGAACAGACCGACCATGTGATCAAAACCTCCGGCCTGTTTGAAATGTACCAGCAGGAAAAAGGCGAAAAATCCAAAGCACGGATTGAGAACTTGGAAGAGCTGGTGACTGCGACCCGCCAGTTTGAAAAGCCGGAAGAAGCCGATGAAATGACCATGCTGACCGCGTTTCTGACCCATGCTGCGCTGGAAGCCGGCGAAGGTCAGGCGGATGAGTTTGATGATGCGGTGCAACTGATGACGCTGCACAGTGCCAAAGGGCTGGAATTCCCGCTGGTGTTTATGGTCGGGGTAGAAGAGGGTATGTTCCCGAGCCAGATGTCAGCCGAGGAAGCCGGGCGTCTCGAAGAAGAGCGCCGTTTATGTTACGTCGGCATGACCCGGGCGATGAAGAAACTGTATATCACCTATGCCGAGATGCGTCGTCTGTATGGCCAGGATAAGTACCACAAGCCATCACGCTTTATTCGTGAGCTGCCGGAAACCTGCCTGGATGAAGTGCGCATGAAAGCTCAGGTCAGCCGCCCGGCCAGCAGTGGCCGTTTCAGCCAGACTGTAGTGAAAGAGAGCTTTAATGAAACCGGCTTCACCCTGGGGTCGCGGGTGATGCATCCGAAATTCGGCGAAGGCACCATTATTAACTTTGAAGGTAGCGGCGCGCAGAGCCGGGTCCAGGTGGCATTCAACGGCGAAGGCATTAAGTGGCTGGTGACGGCGTATGCCAAACTGGAAAAGCTTTAACCGCGTTAGTGTAGCGCTTTTTTTTGTTCAGCGCGCATACGCTGCTGTAAATAGAACCGGTCTGATGGCCGGTTTTTTTATGCGCTGTCGTCTGGTCTGGATGCGGAAGGGCTGGCCTGCGCCGCTCGTGATCTGCGTACCTGGCGCGGAAAAGAAAAACCCCGAGGGGCCAAAGCCCTTCGGGGTTATAGTCTTACTCGCAGCAATCCGGCTACTAAAAGGTGCTCCCTGCATCTTTTCCCTGATAAGTGTGCTGTATCCTTCAGCGCAATCCGTTCATCGCCATCCTAGCGGTGTCCTTGATCATCCTGATCTGCTAACCATCCACGTTAGCTCACATCACTTGTTCCCTGAGCGGTGTCCCTGACATCATCCTGATGTTAAGTCCTTTCCTCGTCCAGAGGAGTCCATTGTCTTTCCTTTGTCGTCGCCATCCTGGTAACGATTGAGTCCGTTCAATGTCCTGCTTGCTATCCTTGCCGATCATTCATCCTGAACAACCGCATCTTCATCCTGAAGATCACCAATCCCTAGTGATTCCCTATTCCGTGTCAGCATCCTTCCGACACCGTTCATATTACTGATTGCACGCTTTTCAGCAACGTAGTGAAATCGATTTCTTGAATAATTATTTCATCTTTATGACAGGCGTTCTATTTTAATCAATGACTTAGGTTTGATTTCTACCCATTTTTCCTAATAAAAAGCGAAATTTACCTACCGGCTTGTGAGAGATCTCTTACAGGCCGGCGGGCTGATCGGCCAGCACGAGGCGGTGTGCTGTGGTGGTTACTGACCGATTGCCACCCCTTCGCGGCGCGGATCCGCGGCGCCCTGCAGCCCTTGATCGCTGATACGAATAGCGTGCAGCCCCGAATTAAGATCGCGTATGGTCACTTTGACGCCGAGTTTTTCCAGCTCCGGGGCCAGCTTTTCCGCGGCCGTACCTTGCTCCAGATCGGTGTCAGCAAAGCGGCTCAGCACATGCGGCTGGTTGATCGCCGACTGAATGTCCATGCCCCACTGCAGGTGGGCGATCAGTGCCTGGGCCACATAGCCGATGATGCGGCTGCCGCCGGGCGAGCCAATGGCCAGATAGGGTTTGTCACCCTGCATGACGATCGTCGGAGTCATGGAAGAGCGTGGCCGTTTACCCGGTTCGAGACGATTGGCGATCGGGCGGCCGTTGTTGTGGGTCGCAAAAGAAAAGTCGGTCAGCTCGTTGTTGAGCAGAAAACCGCGTACAAACAGGCGCGAGCCGAACACATTCTCTATCGAGGTTGTCATCGAGACCACGTTGCCATCGCGGTCAACGATATTGAAGTGACTGGTCGAAGGCAGCTCAAGCGACTGATCGGCGCTGAGCAGCATGGCATGCTGCCAGTGTGGATTGCCAGGTTTGACCTCACTCAGCGCTTTGCCCGGCGTGATCAGTTTGGCGCGCCGGCCCAGATAGGCTTTGTCCAGCAGGCCTTCGCTTGGCATCGGTACGTAATCCTGATCCGCCATATACAGGCCGCGGTCGGCAAAGGCCAGGCGCGAAGCGTCGCCAATCACCTGCCAGGACAGGGCACTATCCGGCCCCCCAGCCTTTGAGATCGTATTTCTCACTGATGGCGAGGATTTGGCCCAGCGTCAGTGCGCCGGAGCTGGGTGGTCCCATGCCGCATACCTGATAGCTTTGGTAAGGCGCGCACACCGGATCACGCTGCTTGATTTGGTAGGCATCAAAGTCGGCCTGCGCCAGTACGCCCGGGTTACCGGGTGCCTGCTGCACAGTGCGGATGATGTCGCGGGCAATCTCACCCTGATAGAAGGCTTTGGCGCCGTGGTTGGCAATCTGCTCCAGGGTATCGGCATACATCGGATTTTTGAGAATATGACCCGCCTGCAGTGGCTGGCCCTTGGCGTCAAAGAAGTAGGCTTCTGCGCCGGCAAAGCGGCTCAACCGGTCGGCATCTTCCGCTATCAGCGTGGCGAGACGCGGGCTGACTTCAAATCCTTGCCGGGCGAGATCAATAACCGGCTCAATCAGGCGCGCCCATTGCAGTTGGCCATATTTCTGATGGGTGTCCCACAGCAGTTTGACTGTGCCGGGCGTGCCGACTGAACGCCCGCCGACCACCGCATCATAGAATGTTAGCGGCTGGCCGCTCGCGTCCTGAAATAGGGTTGGGGTGGCGGCAAGTGGGGCGGTTTCCCGCCCGTCAAAAGTGGTCAGCTCCTGATTTTCAGCATCAAAGTAGACCAGAAATGATCCGCCGCCGATACCGGAGGACTGCGGCTCGACCAGGCCGAGCATCAGTTGCACCGCCACCATGGCATCAATGGCATTACCACCGTCGCGCAGTACTTTGGCCCCCGCTTCGGCGGCGAGCGGGTTGGCGGCTGTGACCATCCAGTGCTGGGTGCTGATCAGGTTCTTCTCCTGATAGCCGCTGCTCTGCTCCGGAGCGACACTGTCGGTCACCTGAGCTGAGTTGACGGATTCGGTACCGACCGCGCCAAACGAAAATAATAGCCCGGATAAGGCCAGTGCGCGGGCCGCGCTGCTGATGTGCTGCATCCCTGTCTCCCTGATGAGTGTCCATTCACTTGTTCAGAGTGGCAGCCGGCGCGCTATTTTGCCAGCATGATAAGGAAAATATGCAGTATTGTTAGCGGTTTAGATTGCGATTACTGTGGTGTTAGCTCAGTAAACCACTGAGCGACTGGTACAGGATCATCATGCCGATGGCGGTAAATATCACTCCGCACAGCAGATCGATGTAGCGGCCGGCGGCCTGCAGTTTCTGCTGCAGATGCCGGGTTGACAGCATCCAGGCCAGCGCGGCAAACCAGGCCAGCGCCAGCCCCCACAAGATCAGCAGCGCGATGCCTTTGCCGCCGAGTGACATTCCGGCCGGGATCAGCGTCGACATCAGGCTGACGAAGAACACCAGCGCTTTCGGGTTGAGAATATTGGTCATAAAGCCGCGTGAAAAGGCCTGACGCTTATTATGCAGCAGCAGCTCCGGCTTCTGGCTCAGTTCGCCCGGAGCCAGTGACCAGTTGGCCAGCGTCGCGCGCAGCGCGCCATAGCCCAGATAGAGCAGATAGCTGCCGCCGCACAGTTGCAGCAGGGCAAACAGCAGCGGCTGCTGGTGGACCAGATAACTGACTCCGGTCAGGCTGAGCAAAGAATGCAGCAGAATGCCGAACGACAAGCCGAGGGCAATATACAGTCCAGTCTGACGGCCGTAGCGGCTGGCATTTTGTACCACCAGGGCGACATCAGGGCCGGGGCTCATCAGGGCGATAAAGTGCACGGTGGCAAGGGTAACAAGAATACTGACTTCATTCATAACAACACATCTCCTGCGATCTGGGCGCTATTGTGGCAGTTGGCGGAGGATGTGGCTTGTAAATTACTGACAGTGGCCGACGGCGGAAGGGGAAACACCAAAAGTGTGCTTGAACGCTTTGGTAAAGTGGGCCTGGTCGTAGAAACCAACCTGCTGCGCCACCTCAGTGCCGGAAATACCGGTTTTGATCAGTTTCATGCCCTGTTCCAGACGTAACCGGCTCAGCCAGGCATAAGGCGTCATGCCGGTGCGGGCTTTAAAATGACGCTGCAACTGGGTCGGTGTCAGGTCGCACAGTGCGGCCAGTTGTTCCAGGCGTACGGCCTGATCCAGGTGGGCCAGCAGGTACTCTTTCAGGGTGGCCAGCGACTGGCGGCCGAGTGCTACCGGGGCGCGCTCCTTGCTGGCGCCGTAGCGTTGCACCAGCCCGGAAAAACCTTCGTAGGGCAGGCAGTCTTTGGCTAACTGGCTCAGGCTTGGCTGTGCCAGTGCCTGATGCAGATGACACAAGCGGCTGAACAGCTGCGGGTCGCTGACAATCAGGCGGTCAAAGCTCATCATCTGCTGCGGGCGGGCCAGTTCAAGGTGCTGGTTAAACCAATCCGGCTCAATCGCAAACACCCGCACCTGATAACCGGATTCAGCCAGTGAACGACCGTCGTGCAGTTCATCCGGTGGCATGATCACCAGTTCGCCGTGGCCGACCTGATGCTGGGCGCCCTGATAGGCAAAGCGCTGCTGACCCTGGGTGATAAGGCCCAGATGAAAATCGAGATGATAATGACGTTGAAAGGCGAACTCGTGATAGTCACCTTCAATCAGGCTGATGGCTGAATCGGGGGTGGTGCGGTAGCGAACTTTATCCATGTGGAACCGGTGAAAATAGCAACAATCTCATCCAGCTTAACGGGGCGGAATGAGATTGTCTTGTAAAAAACGATCACGGTTTTACTTGAGTGCCGCCTGCTGTGCGCTGCGCACCATCGCGTTCTGGCGGCGGCGTTGGCCGAGACCGTCCCAGGTGAAAATCAGCAGCGCGCTCCAGATAAAGGCGAAGGTAATCGCTTTATCGGCACTGAACGCTTCGCCATAGATAAGCACTGCCAGCACAAACATCAGGCTCGGGCCGATGTACTGGAAAAAGCCCAGCGTCGACAGTTTGAGTCGCGTCGCCGCGCCAGTGAAACAGAGCAGCGGCAGGGTGGTGATCACTCCGGCGGCGATGAGCAGCGCATTGATGTGCCAGTCGTTGAGCAGCATAGAGCTGGTCGGCGAATCGGCAAACCAGGCCAGATAAAGCAGCGCTACCGGCACCAGCAGCAGGGTTTCGATAAACAGGCCGCTCAGCGCGTCGACGCCGACTTTTTTGCGCAGCAGACCGTACACGGCAAAAGTGATGGCCAGCACGAATGCCACGATTGGCAGAGAGCCGAACACCACCAGCTGAATCGCGACCCCAATCACCGCCAGCAGCACGGCAAACCACTGCAGTTTGCGCAGCCGTTCACCGAGAAACAGCATGCCGAGCACGATATTAATCAGCGGGTTAATGTAGTAACCCAGGCTGGCATCCAGCATGTGATTGGCGTTAATCGCCCAGATAAAGGTCAGCCAGTTCGCACCGATCAGCAGCGCGGTGACCAGCAGAAAACCGACTTTTTTCGGCGTGCGCAGTACACTCAGCACGCCGCGCCATTGTTTGCTGAAGTGGAGCAGGGCGGCGAGCAGAAAGAACGACCACACCACTCGGTGACTCAGTACTTCTAATGCCGCTACCGAACTCACGGTTTTAAAGTAGATCGGCGCAATTCCCCACATAATGTAGGCAGCCAGCGCCAGGAAGACGCCTTTGCGGACTTCCTGTTGTTGTTCAAATGTCATTGTTAATGTCTCGTTTAAGAGCGCCATCCCGGTCCGGCGCGACACCGCCCCGGCACAGGAGGCGATTTACCCGCCAGTATACCGTGTAAACCATGTCGATGTGCACTCAAGCTTGGCGGCACAACGCAATTACTTTGCCGATAGCGGTTTAATTCACCGCCAAAGGTCACTACAATATCCGGCTGCTTACTGCCTCGCTCAGCGCCGGCAGTCATCTTTATTGCTAATTCATCTGTTCATCATCGAGAGCCTGCATGACCGCCACTTTAATCGCAGAACAATCCGACGCCTTGCCCGAGCCGCAGCAAATCCTGCGTGATGTGTTTGGCTACCAGACTTTCCGCGTTGGCCAGCAGGAAGTGATCGACGCGGCAGTATCCGGCAACGACTCACTGGTGATCATGCCGACCGGTGGGGGAAATCCTTGTGCTACCAGATCCCGGCCCTGGCACGGGAAGGGGTGACGGTGGTGATTTCACCGCTGATTTCGCTGATGAAAGACCAGGTCGACCAGCTCAAGGCCAACGGTGTGTCGGCGGAGTGTGTCAACTCGACCCAGACCCGCGACGCGCTGATCTCTATTTATAACCGGGTACATGCCGGGCAGATTAAACTGCTGTATGTCTCGCCGGAGCGGGTTCTGACCCAGGACTTTATCGAACGGCTGCGTAATCTGCCGCTGGCAATGATTGCGGTCGATGAAGCGCACTGTATTTCCCAGTGGGGACACGATTTCCGCCCGGAATACGCCGCACTCGGCCAGCTCAAACAGCAGTTCCCGCACGTGCCGTTTATGGCTCTGACCGCGACCGCGGATGATGCGACGCGCAGTGATATTCTGCACCGCCTTAATCTGACTGACCCGCACATTTATCTGGGCAGTTTCGACCGGCCGAACATTCGCTACACCCTGATGGAAAAGCACAAGCCGGTGTCGCAGGTGATCCGTTATCTCGGTACGCAAAAAGGTCAGTGCGGCATTATCTATTGCGGCAGTCGCAAAAAAGTTGAAATGCTGACCGAGAAGCTGTGCAACAACCACATCCGCGCTGCCGGGTATCATGCCGGGATGGACGTCGACGAGCGCGCCTATGTGCAGGATGCGTTTCAGAAGGATGACATCCAGATCGTGGTCGCCACCGTGGCGTTCGGTATGGGCATCAACAAACCCAACGTACGCTTTGTGGTCCACTTTGATATTCCGCGCAACATCGAATCCTACTATCAGGAAACCGGCCGCGCCGGGCGCGATAGCCTGCCGGCGGAAGCGTTGATGTTGTATGACCCGGCTGATATTGCCTGGCTGCGCCGCATGCTGGATGAAAAGCCGGACGGCGCGCAGAAACAGGTCGAAACCCACAAGCTGACGGCCATGAGTAGTTTTGCCGAAGCGCAGACCTGCCGCCGTCAGGTACTGCTCAACTATTTTGGTGAATATCGTGACAAGCCATGTGGCAACTGCGATGTGTGCCTCGATCCGCCCAAGCATTTCGATGCCACAGAAGAGGCGCGCAAAGCGTTGTCGTGTGTGTACCGGGTCAACCAGAGCTTTGGTATCGGCTATGTGGTTGAAGTGTTGCGTGGGATGCAGAATATCCGTATCCGCGAGCAGGGCCACGATAAACTGTCGACTTACGGCCTGGGTCGCGATCACAGCCACGATTACTGGGTGAGTATTTTCCGTCAGCTGATCCATAAAGGACTGCTGCATCAGAATATTACCCGTAATTCGACCCTGCAGCTGACCGAAGAGGCACGCCCGCTGCTGCGCGGCGATATGTCAATTGAGCTGGCAGTGCCGCGTCTGGACACTGCGGTACGTGCCGCTAAAGCGGATAAGCTGTCGAGCAAGAATTACGATAAGGCGCTGTTTGCCAAACTGCGTAAGCTGCGTAAATCAATCGCCGATGAAGAAGGCCTGCCACCGTACGTGGTGTTCAGTGATGCAACGCTGATTGATATGGCGGAAATTCTGCCGACGTCGTACGGAGAAATGCTGGCAGTCAACGGCGTGGGGCAGCGTAAACTGGATAAATACGCCGACCCGTTTTTGGACTTAATTCAGGAGCATCTGACTTATCATGGCTGAGTTTGGCTTAACGCAATACCTTGCCGCAGAGGGGCGCATTATTGTTGCCGCGCCGGGGTTTGATTATGACTCGTTTCCGCCGCTGGGCGAGCGCCTGGTGGCCGGACTGTCGGCGCGCATCATCGAAAAGCAGAGTGATGCCGATCTGCATTCGTGGCTGATTGATTTTGAAGGGTGTCAGTTGATGCTGCGCGCGGAACACTACAGTGAAAGTGTGTGGCTGGAAGCACTGGGTCAGGGGCTGGCGGATGAGGAGTTGGCCTTTATCGCCACGCTGCTGCAACGCGGCATCTGAACGATGCGTTTTTAATGAACGCGTTATTTCTTAATCAACGATTTGTTTTTCAATCAATGATTGCTCCCGGTATTCGTCGGCCAGCCTGATAAAAGCCCCTGGCGGGGCTTTTTGCGTTTTAGTGTGCGGATATGAGTTTACACTTCGCCGATAAAACCACCGGTCTGGTGCGCCCACAGCTGGGCATAGACGCCGTTCTTCTCCAGCAACTGCTGATGCGAACCCTGTTCGATAATCCGGCCTTTATCCATCACGATCAGGCGATCCATGGCGGCAATGGTCGACAGGCGGTGGGCAATGGCAATCACCGTCTTGTTGTCCATCAGTTGATCCAGATTATCCTGAATCGCCGCTTCGACTTCTGAGTCGAGTGCCGAAGTGGCTTCATCCATGATCAGGATCGGTGCGTCCTTGAGCAGCACGCGCGCAATCGCGATGCGCTGGCGCTGGCCGCCGGACAGCTTCACGCCGCGTTCACCCACCTGCACGTCATAACCGCTGTGGCCGCTTTCATCTTTCAGCAGTTCGATAAAATCGTGCGCTTCGGCCTGGCGGCTGGCATGCATCAGCGCGTCTTCATTGGCGTGCGGATTGCCGTACAGGATGTTTTCCCGAATCGAACGGTGCAGCAGCGAGGTATCCTGCGTGATCATGCCAATCTGCTGGCGCAGCGACTGCTGGGTGACCTGACTGATATCCTGACCGTCAATTTCAATTTTGCCCGCATTGAGTTCATAAAAGCGCAGCAGCAGATTGACCAGCGTGGATTTGCCCGCGCCGGAGCGGCCAACGATCCCGACTTTTTCGCCCGGTTTAAGGTGCAGATCGAGCGCTGTAAATACCGCTTCCTGCTCGTTGTAGCGAAAATCGACCTGGCGGAAGCGAATCTCACCCTGAGAAACCGTCAGTGGTTTGGCCTGATGGCTGTCCTCGATTTCGATGTCGTTGGCGATGGTGTTCATGCTGTCGATCACCATGCCGATACTTTCAAACATGCCGCGGATTTCCCACATGATCCACTTCGACATGCCCTGCAGACGCAGCGCAATGCTGATACCAATCGCAATCACCCCCCACAGTCACACTCTCGGCCAGCCAGAGCTGAATGGCCAGTGCCGCCATGGAGAACAGCAGCAGATAGTTTATCAGGTCTACGCTGTACAGCAGGCTGGTCAGGGTGCGCATCTGCTGGTACACAGTGGCGAGATACGCTTTCATGCCCTGTTTGGCATATTCAGTTTCCCGCTCGGAATGCGAGAACAATTTCACCGTACTGATGTTGGTGTAGGTATCAACAATGCCACCGGTCATGGAAGACTGGGCGTTGGCCTGCTCGGTGGAGATGCGTTTCAGACGCGGAATAAACAGCACCTGAATCAGTACGTACAGACAAAGCCAAGCCAGGATTGGCAGTACCAAGACGTCGTCGGCGCTGGCAATCATCACCAGCATTGAGACGAAATAGACCGAAATATACACCGACAGATCGACCAGCTTCATCACCACTTCGCGTACCGATTGTGCGCTCTGCATCACCTTGGTCGCGACCCGGCCGGCAAAATCTCGCTGGAAAAAACCGACACTCTGCTTGAGCAGGTAACGGTGCACCAGCCAGCGAATCGACATCGGATAATTGCCAAGGATGGCCTGATGGAGCAGGTTGGAGTGGACGAAAGCCAGGATCGGCATTACCACCACTACCAGCAGGGCCATCGACAGCAGGGTGTCGCCGTTGTCGGCCCAGAAATTGGCGCGCGAGCTGTTGCTGAGCATATCAACCAGTTCGCCCATGTAGCGCACCAGCGTCACCTCAGCGATCGCCACACAGGCGCTAAGCAGTGACATGATGAACAGCGGTTTTTCAAAGCCGCGGGTGTAGTAACGGCAGAAGCCAAACAGAGTTTTGGGCGGTTTCTGCGGATCGTGATCCGGAAACGCGTCGGTAAGATTTTCAAACCAGTGAAACATGAGGTTGACCTTGCTTGTCGGCAGTAGTTGCAATTTGAATGGGGTTACTGACTTTTCATCGAGTAAATAATCAGTAAAATGGCGGAGTGGTATAGTAATGATAATTAAAATGGTTCTCAATAACCTTTAGGTGTGTGCGAGAGCCGGGAGGTAACCCAATGTTCACCCTATCTGGCGTGGAGATGGTACGCGGCGGCCGCACGATTCTTGCGATTGATCAGTTATGCATCCCCACCAATGAGCTGACGGTGGTACTGGGCCACAACGGTTCCGGTAAATCTACCCTGGTCAGTTTGCTGTCCGGTCAGCAGGCTCCTGACAGCGGCACGGTGCAGCTTGACGCTGTGTCGCTGGCTTCGCTGGGCAGTAAAACGCTGGCTAAAAAAGTCGCCTTTCTGCCGCAGAAACTCCCGGCCAGTGCCGGGCTGACGGTGCGCGAGCTGGTGCGCCTGGGCCGTTTTCCTTGGCGTGGCGCGCTGGGATTCTGGCGTCAGCAGGATAATGACATGATAGCCGCGGCGATGGAAAAAACCGGCGTGGCTGCCTTTGCTGACAGCTATGTGGATGAACTGTCCGGTGGTGAACGCCAGCGTGCCTGGGTGGCGATGCTGCTGGCGCAGGAGTCGCCGGTGTTGATCCTCGATGAACCGACCTCGGCACTCGATGTGCAGCACCAGTACCAGCTCATGGCTCTACTGGCCGAGCTTAATCAGCAGCAGGGCTGCGGTATTATCGTGATTCTGCACGACCTCAATCTGGCGCTGCGCTATGCCACCCACATTGTGGCTCTCAAACAAGGGCGTATCGCTTTTGACGGCCCGGCTGCCGGTCTGGCTGATGAGCAGCGTCTGTCTGAACTGTACCAAACTCCGATTCGTCTGATTGATCACCCGGGTGATACTGATCAGGCTACTACTAATAAGGTCGCTATCGTATGTGCCTGATGTCGAAATGTAAGAAAATGCTTGGGGTGCTGGGCCTGCTGGTCAGTGCGTCGTCCTCTGCCTGGGCTGAGATTCAGGTCAGCGATTCTCTCGGTGAACATACTTTGCCCGCCGTGCCGCAGCGCGCGGCGGTGCTGAACTGGGATGTGCTGGAGCAGGTGATTGAACTCGGTATCACTCCGATTGCGGTCACCGATGCTGACGCTTATCGCGACTGGGTGGTCAAGCCGGCGATTCCGGACTCGGCGCAGAATGTTGGTACGCGCGGCGAGCCGAACCTGGAAAAAATTGCCGCGCTCAAGCCGGATATTATTCTGATCAGCGACGCGCAGCGTGATCTCAAACCACGTCTGGAGCAGATAGCCCCGGTGCTGCTGTACACCAACTTCAGTAAAGATGACAAGCAGGCGGAAGTGGCGATCAAACAGTTTCGCCAACTGGCGCAGCTGTTTGCTAAGCAAGAGCTGGCGGAACACAAGCTGGCCCAGATGCAGCAACGCTTTCAGCAGTTGAGTGATCAGCTCAAAGCGCACTTTGGCGGCTCGTTGCCGCAGGCGCTGGTGATGCGCTTTGCGGATACCAAATCGACCTTTATCTATACCGAAGATTCGATGATTGACTATGTGCTGCATCAGCTCGGTATGAAGCAGGCGCTGGTCGAACCGCCAGCACAATGGGGCATAGTGCAAAAGCCGATCAGCGATCTGCGGGTAATTCAGCAAGGTTATGTGTTGTATATCAAGCCGTTTAATGAAGAGCAAAAACTGAAAAAATCGGTGTTGTGGAAGGCGCTGCCGTTTGTGCGTTCCCACCGGGTCAATTCGGTTGAATCGGTATGGAGTTATGGCGGTGCGATGTCACTGCAGTATGCCGCTGAGGCGATTGCGGCCAGCCTGCTGGCAATGGAACCGGAGTCATGAGCTGGCGACACCTCACTCCGGTAACCATGCTGCTGGTGGCCGCCGCACTGGCCAGCCTGCAGTTCAATCAAACGCTCGGCTTTACGATGCAGTGGCGTTTAATCGGCGACCCGCAGCTGGCGCAGTCATTTGATGATTTCAATTTTGCCTATGCCCAGTTGCCGCGTCTGGTGATTACCTTGCTGGTCGGAGCCGTGCTCGGCCTGGTCGGTAGCCTGATGCAGCAACTGACTCAGAACTCGCTGACCTCACCGCTGACCATGGGCACCTCATCCGGCGCCTGGCTGGCGCTGATCATCCTTAACATCTGGTGGCCGCAGGCGATTGCCGATTACAGCGCGTTGGCGGCCATGACCGGTGCTTTGCTGGCATTTGGTCTGATTGTGCTGATTGCCGGACTGGATAATATGACCGGCCTGCCGCTGGTGATTGCCGGTATGGTGATCAATATCATGCTGGGGGCGATAGCCGGTGCCATTATTCTGCTCCATCAGGACTACGCCCAGAATGTGTTTATGTGGGGCGCCGGCGACCTGGCGCAAAATGGCTGGGAGCAGATTGAATGGCTGCTGCCGCGCCTGACTCCATTGCTGATACTGTTGCTGATTGCGCCACGGATTCTGACTCTATTGCGTCTTGGCCATCAGGGCGCTCAGGCGCGCGGGTTGCCGGTGATTCCGGCCTTCTTCCTGTTGATGGCTCTCGGGATCTGGCTGGTGTCGGCCTCGATTACCGTGGTCGGCTTGATTGGCTTTATCGGCCTGCTGACCCCCAACATTGTCCGTGCACTGGGCGCACGCACGCCGCGCATCGAGCTGGTGGCCAGCCTGGTGTGCGGCGCATTATTGCTGCTGGCGACCGATGTGCTGGCACAATGGCTCAGTGTCTGGGCCGGTCAGGTGGTGCCAAGCGGGGTGACCGCTGCAGCGATTGGCGCGCCGGCGCTGATCTGGTTCAGCCGTCGTAAGCTCAAAGCGCAGGACGGAATAGCGGTGGCATTGCCTGGCTCACGGCCGCGTATTTCATGGCCTATGCCGGTCTCGATTGCCCTGCTGATGCTGCTTGGCGCTGCCTTATATATCGGTTATCAGCCACAGCAGAGTGGGCTGACACTGGCCTGGCCAAACGAGTTCCAGTGGGCTCTGCGCTGGCCGCGCATGGTGACCGCGCTGTTTACCGGTATTGGTCTGGCGCTGGCCGGTAGCATACTGCAGCGCCTGATTTACAACCCGCTCGCCAGCCCGGATATTCTCGGCGTGTCGGCCGGTGCCACGTTTGCACTGGTTTTCTCCAGCTTGTTTCTCGGACAGTCGCTGCAATCTACTCAATGGGGCACGGCTCTGGTCGGCAGTATGGCGGTATTGCTGGTGCTGATTGTGCTGGGGCGTAAACACCAGTTTGCGCCATCGAGCGTGATTCTGACCGGGATTGCCATGACCGCACTGCTGCAGGCATTGGTGCAGTTCTGTCTCGCCAAAGGCAATCAGGACAGCTACAAAATTCTGCAGTGGCTGGCCGGGTCAACCTACCGGGTGACCGCAGAGCAGGCGTTGTTGCTGGCTGCGCTGGTGGCAGCCATGCTGATACTGAGCCTGATGAGCAGCCGCGCGCTGACGCTGATCTCGATCAGCCGCTCTTTTGCCCAGGCACGTGGGCTGAGCAGTTCGCTGACTTCGCTCGGTTTACTGGTGCTGGTGGCCATGTTGTGCGCGGTAGTCACGGCGACCATGGGGCCGGTGTCATTTGTTGGTCTGATTGCGCCACATCTGGCGCGCATGCTCGGTGCCCAGCAGACCAAAGCACAGCTGCTGCTCGCCAGCCTGATTGGCGGTACCACCATGTTATGGTCCGACTGGCTGGGGCAGGTGGTGCTGTATCCGAACCAAATAGCGGCGGGTACGCTGGTCGCCATTCTCGGCGCGCTCTATTTTCTTGCTCTGCTGGTGTTCAACCGTCTGACGCGCCGTTAACCTTGCCGTCTTTAACAGGGGATCGCGCTCAGATCCCCTCTTTTCCTGACATTTTTATTGCTTCGCGCTGGTTGATATCTTATTGCCATTGCAAATCGTTCTCATTGGCAATATCATTCCTTAAAAATTAATGATTAGTCTATTAATACAGCAGGGGTATTTATGAAATCGTTCCGTCTCACTCCGGTCGGACTTGGCGTGATTGCCGCGTTAACCATAGGGCAAGCCAGCTACGCTCTGGCAGACACAGCTGTCGGGGACACACACCTTAACCAAACCTCTACTTCTAACGAGGACACACACCCTGACGAAGTGGTCACCATTGTTGGTTCACAAGTTGATCTGGGTGGTGAGTACCAGGGTGGGCAAGTAGCGCGTTCCGGCCGGGCGGGTATTCTCGGCAATCAGGATTTCATGGATATGCCATTTTCATCAACGCATTACACCTCACAACTGATGGCTAACCAGCAGGCAAAAAGTGTCGGTGATGCGCTGAAAAATGACCCGACGGTACGTCAGTCGGTCGGCTTTGGTAACTTCCAGGAACTGTACATGATTCGTGGTTTCCCGGTTTATTCCGACGATATGACCCTGAACGGCGTGTACGGCATTCTACCGCGTCAGTATGTGGCAGCAGAAATGCTGGAACGGGTCGAAGTGTTCCGTGGTGCCAACACTTTTGTGAATGGTGCGGCGCCGGGCGGCAGTGCGATTGGCGGTTCGGTTAACCTGGTACCGAAGCGCGCCGGCAGCGAACCGCTGACCCGCGTCACGGTTGGTACTCAGTCCGGTGGTCAGGGTTATGGCGCGCTGGATCTGGGGCGTCGTTTTGGTGACAACCAGGAGAATGGCCTGCGTGTCAATCTGGTTGCCCGCGGCGGTAATGATGCCGTTGATGATCAGGATACCCAGCTTGGTATGCTGAGCCTGGGCTTTGATCATCAGGGCGAGAACTTCCGTATGTCGGCGGATGCCGGTTATCAGGATCATCATATTGATTCACCGCGCCCGAGTGTGACGCCGGGTGGTGCGATCCCGCCATTGCCAAGCAGCGATGCTAACTATGCTCAGGACTGGACATACACGGATGAGAAGCAGCTGTTTGGTGTGGTGCGGGCAGAATACGACTTCAGCAGCCAGACGAGCGGCTGGCTTGCAGCGGGCATGCGCCGCGGCAAAGAGCATAACCTGCTGGCTAACCCGACCGCTGACGGTAATGGTAATCTGACCGCGTATCTGTTTGAAAACGTGCGTGAAGATACCGTGATGTCAGCCGACAGCGGGGTAAGACACGAATTTACTACCGGCAGTATTGGTCATACTGTTGTGCTATCCGGCTCACTGTATCAGTCGCGTTCGAAAAACGCGTATGTGATGTCAGCGACGACCAGCGTCGGCTCTTTGGATGATTACACCCAGATCAGCCAGCCAGCCGGTGCATGGCTTGGTGGCAGCCTGAGTGATCCGATTGAAACGGAACGTGTAACTTACAGCAGTGCGGCGGCGGTGGATACGTTGTCGTTGTTTGATGACCAGGTCAAACTGATGCTGGGCGCGCGTCTGCAAAGGATAGAAACCAAGAGTTTTGATTACGGTACTGGTGCAGAAAATGGCGCTTACAGCAAAACGGCCCTGACTCCGTCAGTGGGGGTGGTGTATCAGCCAACCCTGGATGTCTCTCTGTATGCCAACTATGCTGAAGCACTGTTACCGGGCGAGATAGCACCAGCTTCAAATACCAGCGGCGCAGTGGCGAACCAAGGTGAAGTATTCAAACCTAACCGTTCAGAGCAGTATGAAGTCGGTGTTAAGTACGATACCGGCAGCTACGGCGCGGTGGTCAGCCTGTTTGAAATCAGCAAACCGACATACATGTACGACAGCAACAACAGCTATACCGATAACGGTGAGCAGCGTCACCGTGGGATTGAGCTGTCAGCGTTTGGTGAGCCAATCGAGCGCGTAAGAGTACTGGGTGGTGTGACTCTGCTTGATGCTGAAATTGTGAAAAGTGATTCAGAATCGCAAGGTAAGAAAGCGATCGGCGTACCGAAAGTGCAGGCTAACCTGAACCTGGAATGGGCGACTCCGTTTGTGGAAGGCCTGACTCTGGAAGGTCGTACCCTGTATACTGGTGCACAATACATGAGTTCTGACAATTCACTGGAACTGCCGTCCTGGACCCGCTTTGATCTCGGTGCCCGCTATGGTATGCAAGTCGGAGATAACGTACTGACACTGCGTGCCCGGGTCGATAACGTGACCGACAAAAACTACTGGGCATCTGCCGGTGGTTACCCGGGCAGCAACTACCTGGTGCAGGGATCACCGCGCACGGTCGTACTGTCAGCCAGCTACGATTTCTGATACCAGAAAAACAAAAAACCAGCCGAGGCTGGTTTTTTTATAACGAAGATAATTTATAACGAGGACACACGCCCTTAATTCTCTTCGAAGGACACACACCTTAACCGTTACTTTTTGGTGATTTTATCTAGATAGCCCATCGCAAACGCTGAGACAACAAAGGTGACATGTAGCAGCAGGTACCATTTGATTTTTTCACCGTCGATCTGTTCGGTATTCATAAACACTTTCAGTAGATGGATCGATGAAATCGCAACAATAGACGCAGATACCTTGTTTTTCAGCGAACTTGTGTCAAGTTTTCCCAGCCAGCCGAGTTTGTCATCGTTCTCATCCAGATCGATTTTAGAGACGAAGTTTTCGTAACCGGAAAACATTTATAACGAGGACACACGCCCTTAATTCTCTTCGAAGGACACACACCTTAACTGTTACTTTTTGGTGATTTTATCTAGATAGCCCATCGCAAACGCTGAGACAACAAAGGTGACATGCAGCAGCAGGTACCATTTGATTTTTTCACCGTCGATCTGTTCGGTATTCATAAACACTTTCAGTAGATGGATCGATGAAATCGCAACAATAGACGCAGATACCTTGTTTTTCAGCGAACTTGTGTCAAGTTTTCCCAGCCATCCGAGTTTGTCATCGTTCTCATCCAGATCGATTTTAGAGACGAAGTTTTCGTAACCGGAAAACATCACCATCACAATCAGGCCGCCGACTAGAGAGATATCAATCAGCGATAAGGAAATCAAAATCAGATCGACTTCCTTAATGGTGAAAATCACCGGAATGAGATGAAACACCTCCTGAAAAAATTTGATACCCAGAGCAGCCAGGACCAAACTCAGGCCGAGATAAATTGGCGCCATAATCCAGCGCGACGAATAAAGAAGTTTTTCGACAATATTTTCCATAATGACAAGCTGCTTATTAGATTAAAGAGAGCAGAGCCGCATTGCTCTGCTGCCGGATATTACTCTGCTTTTCAGTTGCTTGGCTATAATCATCGTTTATGAAACAAGGTTAAATTGTGTCAAATCATAGGTGGCTTTTTAACGGGGACACACACCTTCACTGCATTTCTAATGGGAACACATGATTTACAACAGCCTGATTTAGTTTTTAGTCATTTATGTATGAGGAAATGAGATCCTGGAACGGTGTGTGTCCTTCTAAGGATCGTCATACTCGCGATAGGTTAACCGTTTATCTGAGTCGCAGCAGGATTATGGACTACGCTGGGATTCTTTATCCTGATCGGTAAGATCATAAGTAATCAGACGAGATTATCTTTACCGACAGGTTATTCGAAGGCATATGACGAAAAGAGGAGGGACTAGGATATATGAATGGCGAGCAGGCGTTTACGTTTTAGTTTCGATTTGGCATGTATTAAATGGGTGCTGGAACCTATCCAAACTCGAGCATGTTGCTCCAGATTGCGGCAAAGTTGTACGCATTCTTGTTGAGGCAGTGATAAGCGTTTAAGAATGGCAGGTTGAGTTGGTTGAATGCGACCTGCTTTGTCCGTCCGAAATTGTCGGCCAATCCAGTCTACCAGTTCAATATAATCAATGAGCCGAAATGGAATACCATAGGTGTCTCCCTGAGACTGGTAACCGACAAAATCGGCGAGCGGGCTTGCGGTGCTTTTTTCTTGCTCTAGTTTGGAGATCCGCCTTTTTATTGAGGTGTGCTCTGATTGCTCCGGAGTTTCTGCAAGCTTGGCTCGCACGGGATTGAGGTCTACATACGCCATCGCCGCCAACAAAGCTTTCTCATCCAGAAGAGCCTGGGACTTAAAGCGTCCTTCCCAAAAGCGACCCGTACAGTTATCTTCTTTATTGGCTTGTAACGCTATGTTGTAGTTCAGTTCTTTCATGAACCAGCTCAGTGAGCAAAGCCGATCTCGCCAAGTTTCTATCAGGCTAAGACAACATTCCCATTCAGCCTGGCCAGTCAGCTGGCCATCCAGATAACGTTGTATGATGCTCGGAATCGTATGTTCGGCTGCCCAGCGTTCGATGATCTCTTCCCGCGAAAGCGCTTGCGCGGCTTCTTTATCGATGAATGCGACCAGGTGATAGTGGTTACTCATGACGGCATAAGCACAGATTCGAATACAGAATATGGTGGCAAGAGAGAGAATTTTTTGTTCCACCCAATCACGACGGTGCTCGAATGACTTGCCGGTCAGTTTATCTTGCCCGCACAGATAAGAGCGCCTGACACAGCGTGATACGCAGTGATAATACGGTGTGACATCAGGGCAAATCAGTTTGCTTCTGGCTGTGGTCATGTTGTTTCTCTGCCGCGAAAAGATGTATTAAGGATGGCGGAGATGATCGGAAAGTGCAGCTTTTCTGCACCGGATTCAGAGTGACTGCAAATAACCAGATGTCGTTTGCAGTCACTCAAGTATTAGACAATGAGGCGTTGGAACGGGGAGGGCGTTGGAACGGGGAGTGTCCTTTTAAAATTCTGCTAATGTCCTTGCTGCTCAGAGTGTTGCCGCTTTGAATGTACGGTGTGTGTCCTGCTAATGGGCTCTGCTAATGGGCTTCTGCTAATGGGCTCTAACTCGCTTCCAAACTCGTGAAATTTCTCTTATAAAATTTCATCGTTCTAAATACGGTGTGTGTCCTGCTAATAATGTGGCTAATGTCACGCACATGCGGCGGGCTTGTGTTCACTCAGGAAGTTTTGTAACTGTTCCAAAACCAGTTCTGGTGCAAGTGAGGCCAGGGTGTTTTTGCCAATCAGCAGGCATGTGTTATCGGCTAGCGGGTCGCAGTTAGCGCGCCAGGCTTCGTCGGAACGCATAATGAAAGTCGTAATGCCAAGTGCTGAAGAAATATGACCGATCGACGTATCTGTGGTCAGCACCAAAGACATCTCGCGAATCAAATCGCCGGCCTGGCTGATAGAGCCTGAGGCGAGATAAGAGATGCGATCCTGATGGGGATAATCGGCCAGTTTCTGGCGCACATCGGGCAAATCAAACACACACACCTTGATATCCAGGCTTTCGAGCTGAGTCAGAATCGAGCATGCCTGTTCACTGCTCAGAGTGTTGCCGCTTTGTGTGCCACAAGGATTAAACAGCAAACGCTCGCCGGCCGGCAGCACTTTGCCCCAGCCGCTTTTCTGGTGTGGCAGATTAAGGTCATACTCCATCTTGTGCGGGATTTCACCGCCCAATGCCGGGACAATGCTCATCATGCGGCGGGTGAAGTGCGGAGTGTGTTCATAGTCAGCACCGATAGTCCGGTCGAAAATTCCAAGCGCAACCGGGTCGATTTGTTTTTTCTCAATCAGACGTTGTGCAAAAGGCAGGCTGAGTTTCTCGGCAGCGTGCAAACGATGAATCCGCCACAAAGCGACCCAGTGAATCCGCTCTTCCAGATAGACGATTTTATCAAATTGCTGTGAATACAATTCGTTGCGGGCCGCGCGTTGTGACCATGCCCGGTGTGGCTTAAGGCTGAGGTCTACTTGCCAGCAACGCTGGATTGCCGGATGGTAGCGGATAATGTCCTGATTGCGCGAACTGCACAAGACTTCAAGCTGCCAGTCAGGATGTGCTTTCTTAAGGGCTGTGAACAGTGGCGCGGTCATCACCATATCACCGATGGCATTATAAGGAATGATCAGAACGCGAGGTTTTTCGGCGGTGACTTCTAAACCAGGTTTCGATTTGCCAGTTAAACGGATACACCATTTAAACAAGAGTTTAAACAACATAACAACAACATCTCCGAGACAAAATCAAACGATCAAATCTATTGATACAATTCGTTTTAATCAACAGGGTTAAGGAAAGGGCCGGATGGCAGGCATTCAAGATGGTGGCCGCCGTATGCCGCGGACTCGGATAGCTCATCAGACAATTTGACCTGCCAGGCGATTATAAGTTCGGGGGATTCAATGCGGTTGTATTTATATTGAGACATTAGTAACTCAAGGCCTAATGTGACGTGATAGCTACACTCTTTGCATTTTTCGACGCCTTCTTGGTCCTATTATACTCATGTTGCATATGGTTTCATCTGCTTATTTAAGACGAATGGTAATTATTTCATCCAGCTAGCTGGATTGAAAAGATCAAAAAACCCTGCCAGGCAGGGTTTTGCAATCGGTTTATTTACGGCTGAAACTTTATTCAATATTCTGAATCTGTTCGTTGAGTGTTTATTTTTTATTTTTTAAAAACAGTAATTTATGTTTTTTGTTTTGTGTGTTTCAGGATCTTACTACCCAATATACTACCCAGTTGGTTTAAATCATCGCGTTTTTACATTAACAATAGTTTTACTTTTGATGATTGAGTCTTCCAGTGCTAATCTAGGTAATATCACATTTTTTACGTACTGTCTTGAGATTCAGCCCCCAGCCTTTGTCTACTACTGCGAATAGAGATGTCGCCGCATTTAACAGTTGGTGGATATCTAATGATTTACACATTATCCGTATAAGTTACCATTTAGGTAGATTTTGGTATGACATAAATGTAAATGATATTCATTTTTATTGACGTGTGGGTGTGGATAATCTTTGCACTCCAAGGTAAATCTATTGCCTTTGACGGATGTTAACCCTCTAGTACGATCTGTAAGATTTAGCAAGAAAACATACACTAATACAGGAATGTTTCATCTGTGTTTCTAGAGCAAAATGCGATAAGCGTGGACTTTAACTGCATCATCCACTTGTGGATCTCTTACCAGTTTCAACAGATTCACTTTCAGCGTGTATAGCTGGTTTTGGTACCAGAAAAATCCCTCCTTACCATAAAGATAATAGTCAATGCTTGAAGTATTTGAGCTTTCATCTTTAGATGTATAGATGGACTCTTTTTTGGCGATGATACTCATTCTTTTTTGGTAATTTTTCTCACGATGAGTCGCCTTTTCTCCAGATTCTTCTTTTGTCTTATCCTCTACGAATAAAGATGTAAAAGTGAATAGAAATGTCCTTGTAGGTTCAATGAAGCACGGTAGAGTTACGCTGTCGATATCTGCTCTTTTCTTATGGAAAATGATTAGCTCCATCTTTACGAGCGATTTTATACAGTCAGTGATCTTTCGGCTATTGGTCCCTAAGCGAGCAGCGAGCCATTTTATACCTCTCGGAATACCTCCAAACTCAAATACATAGTTTTCCGCTATCAGGAAACACAGGCTAATCAGGGTTGATTTACGTTGCTGCCCAATGTCGTCTCTCTGTTCGAAAAAGTTGTAGATGTTTTTATATTCAACAAGATCTTTTGAGATAACATTTGAGCGAAACTTAGACTCGCTCAATGGACAAGAAGGAAGCAGGTAAGTATCAGCATAAGGAGTGAAGTATGGCAGTATTGACTTCAGTTCATGCCAATCTTTCATCATCAAATAACGAATAGGAGAGTAGGATTTCCTATCGATCTTTTCTTCTTTTGAATACCCTCCAGAAAACAAAATATATCCGCCTTCCCTATCGTACGGATTGATGAAATTGTGTAGCTGATGAGTGTCATTCTTTTCCAGATTTAGGTTTTCACTTTCTTCCATTATAAGGACCTCTAGCCGTTGTTTGTCTAGAAGATTATATTATAAATTTAGTGTAGTCCGATTCATAATCAATAATATAGATAAAATGTTTTTTTCACTTTTTATGTGAGTAATCTCCAGAAGTAAAAACGTATGAACTGAAGTTTTTGACAATAAATGAGGATGCGTTGGGTTGTTTTAGCGTGATGGATTGCTGTTGAAGTCGTGGGCATTATGAGCTCTCTCTTCATTTACTAGCTCACGGATTGTCATTTAACTTGTAACTTACTTGGATTCGAGAATGAGGAGAGGACATCGATTTTTCACAGTTCAGTGCCTAGGTGTTGACGGTTAACTAGCACTTGCTCTTTTAGACGGATAGGAAATGTATACGTAGCAGTTTTTGCATTGTCTGTCTGGTTAGTATTATTACAGTCATATCTACCCTATCAATACACCCATTACATCGACATATTACCCTCTACTGAGTCACCATAGTGACTCACAGTACGCAATTAAAAATAACGACACAGACCTATCTATGAACCTAAACACCGGAGTAGATAGGAATGAATGTACGTTCTAGAAAAAACAAAAACCTCAGACTGACCAACAAGAAAACGTTTCTGGGTAGACCTATCCAGACCGAGCACGGTCCACTCTACATCGACTACTTAGAGAAAATGCACGATACGATTGATCTCGCATTGGGCGAGTATCCTCGGCTGATGGCTATTCGAGTGGATTTGAGGTTTCCTAAGCTAAGGAACAATGAAAAGAGCGGTAATGTCATGACCGACTTTCTACGCTCGTTACAGTCGCAGATTGATCACTCCGGAAAACGAAAGAAAAGAGAAGGGAGTAGAGTGCATCCCTGCAAAGTGCGGATTGCTTGGGTGAGGGAGCGCTCTAGCTCGATAAACGACCACTATCACCTAGTACTCATGTTCAACAAAGATAGATTTAACTGGTTGGGGAAAACTCAAACGCAACAGGAGAACTTAGGCTCTTTTATCGTAGAAGCATGGGCGAGGGTAGCAGGTGTCGACTATGAAGAAGCTAATGGATTAGTCCATTTTTCAAAGAGAAAGAATAGTGACAGTGTGGTCATCCACCGCTTGAATTGTAACTCTGATGACTTTGATGATGCGTTTGATGAGTTCTTCAAGCACATTAGCTATCTAGCAAAAGAGAATACTAAGCACTTTGGTAGCGGTAGACGAAATTTCGGTCATAGTCATAAGTAGCTTAAAAAGTAACGGTAGTACCAGTTCCTGTGGGAATCACAACAAACCACAGGAACCAATCATGATTCATCAACTCAACGAGGCTCATCAAAGAGTCCACACCATCACTCATGACCGAACCTTTAATGGAAAGCCACTCTACTACCACAAGGATGGTCTCGTTCTCGAATACCTAGAGAAGATCGACCGAGTGCTGACTGAAGCTCTAAATCAATATCCAAGAATCTATGCTGTTCACCTCAACCTAAACCTACCGAGTGACTCTGAGGGTGATTACCTAGCGGTGTTCGCCCATTTCTTTCGTATTTTAGAATCGGAGACTAATGAGCTCTGTAAGGACAAATACACGGGCAGAACTTATCAATATCAGCAAACGGCCATTCGCTATATCTGGGCTAAGGCGAATGAATCCACCAGCAAGCACCATCATCTTATCTTGCTCTTTGATAGGGATCTCTTTCAAAACTTCGGCACTGGACGAGAGGGTTGGGGGCGTTTTCTCTACAAAAAAGTGAGGAAGACATGGGATAGGGTGGTTGAAGCTTATTACAGCCAACCATGCTCTGGATTAGCCTACTCTCCTACGAATGAAGGTTTTGAGCTGTTGTCTGACGCTGAAGTGTTCCCGTTACAGTTAAACGAGTTTTTTTATCGAATCAGTCGTCTAGCGAAGCCCACTGCCAACCGGAACGCTCACCCCAACAAGAGCTTTGGTTGCAGTCACGACTCACCTTAAAAAATACAGAGCGAGTAATGCCTATGTCATTCACACACAAAAGGCGTTACTCATGGCGAATAGAACCTACCTCCCAAGCATTACCCTTGATAGAACTTTTGAAGATTACCCGCTGTATTACAGCGACAAGGGGTTATACGAATCAGCACTGACCTCAATGGTCGATGTTTTTGAACAGGCACTCAGTCAGTTTGACATCGCTCTTGCTACACGTTTGGACTTGTTTTTGCCAGAAGACCATCAAGATACCGACCTCAGTATCCTCAACGATTACTTTAATCTGCTTAAAGAAAAGCTTGATACGGATTCATTGTTTTATGTATGGCGTAAGCGGGAAGACAAGGTGCCATCCCACAACTATCGCGTGATGCTGTTTACTGACTATAGCCAGCACTTTGGTCCTGCTATTTGTTGGGACAAGCGCAATGAATTGGTCGGGCACCTTAAAACGGCTTGGCAAGAAGCGATAGAAAAGCACTACAGCGGCGAAGCGCGTTCATTGGTGTTTCTCAATGACCGCGGAAATTATGGGGTGGGGACTCGTTGTCGTAGCAAAGACGTCAACATAAAGAACACTGTCTTCCACCGCATGAGCAGTCTTGCTGAAGCGTGGGAAGAAAAGCGTTACTGCTTTGGCTCTAGCTTGGAATAGACCGACTGCATTTTTTTACAATGGCGGCTTATCCCATGGGTATACACAAAGTACAGGAGACAATTCCCATGAGATTTCTACGACTCAAAGAAGTGATGTCACTAACAGGGTTAGGCCGTTCAACCATCTACAAGTTTATGGCTGATGAAACCGACTTTCCGAAGAGTGTGCCACTCGGTGGACGAGCGGTAGCTTGGGTCGAAAGTGAAATAGAGGAATGGATGGAATCACGTCTGAGCATGCGAGACAACGCAGAATCCTTTCAGTAATACAAACATCAAATCACACCATCAACAGGGCGCTGGCTAAGTAAAGTCATGCGCCCTTTTTCAATTAGAGAGATAAAAATGAGCTATTCAATTTACGTAGACGGCGCTGCACCAAACAACCAACACGGATGTACACGAGGTGGCATTGGGCTGGTGGTGATGGATGAAGACAATGAGATTGTTCATGAAGAGAGCTTTACCATCAATCGAAAAACCGACAATGCTGAGCTGGAACTACTGGCCTTAATTGAAGCATTGGAATACGCAGAAGATGGGGATGTTATCTATTCGGACAGCGATTACTGTGTGAAAGGTTTCAACATCTGGATGGACGATTGGAAAGACCGAGGTTGGCGCCGTGCGGATAAGAAACCCGTCAAAAATCGTCACTTGTGGCAACAAGTAGATGTGTTGAGTTCTAGAAAGTATGTCGAGGTATTTAAGGTCAAAGCACATTCGGGTATTGAAGGGAATGAGAGAGCGGATTCGTTAGCGGTTGAAGCAGCGAGAAGCGATACAGATTGATGTATGTAAGACGGCTTGTTGGCACATGCCAACAAGCCTTTATTGCCTGTTATTTGCGTTTTTCTAGATAACATATATCTGAAGGTTGATGCGATATGGGAGAGAGGACGGGCATTAGACCAACCGCTCTCTTAGTAAGTTTTTGCTCCAAAATTGCTTAGAGCCAATGCTCGTCATGGATTATAAAAAAGGAGGTCAAGCGACCTCCCTATATTTATCCGATGTAAGCTCTGATTTCCTCGTGCTCGTTGCACCAAAGTTCATTGTCTATATGTACAATGGTCTCTAACCTCGATTTAACTTTGCTCTTCTCTTTGTCGGAAAGCATTCCTTCATTAAAAATACGCTTCCATTCTTTAGGATAGAAGGTGGATAGAATAAACATAGTAAATGAAAATGGCGTCATCTTTACTTTAACAGGTATTCTGGAGTTATTTTCAAAGCCTATATGTAAGTGGAATGCAGGGTGTGTTAGACGGCAATACTCATTTTTATCAAGACTCATGTCATACCTAACGGGGGTATAGGGGCTATACGTCGCCGTGCTGTCTACAAAATTTTGATATGCGATCGAAAATTCCGATGACGATAAGTACTGATTTTTATCATCTTCAGTGAATTCTTCGTCCCATATGTCTCCAAACTCTTCATGCAGAAAATCTTCACGAGTAGGTAATCGGAGAGGAGCCATTAAAAACCTGAAGCTATCTTCTTCATAAATGAGTAATGAGCCATCTGCGAGTACAAAATGATACCAATAGCTTTTTATATAGGTCTCCCATTGCTCTCTGTAGTTTTTTCCTCGCAGCTCCGCAACGTAGTTCTCAGGAAAATGAATCATGGGGTTGTATTGGTCTAGGATCCCCAGTTCATCTAAAACTCGCTTGGTTAGCTTTAACGATGCACCAGAACCAACGTCCATTATTTCTTCCCTTTTCTACCTTCGCTTTCAGCCAAGTATTCCTGCATTTTCTCAAAAGACCCGAACTTTGCTGCTAGCTGTTTTATGCTATCAATATCTTTTTGGCTAACTGACTCAGCCATCTGTAGATCATGTTCAATGTCCTGTCCCTCAAGCGCTGATGGGTATTTAAACTTAATGCTAGGAAGGTTGCCGATAGCAGTTTCTATCTCCCCAAAAAGCCCATCTACAATTTCTCCAACCCCCGTAATACAGATCCAACCCTTGGTTCGTGTTAAAGCTGTAAAGATAAGGTTTCTATTTCTTACATTAAGGTTGTAAGAGAGAAAATCAGTACCCATTAGGTAAACTGAATAAGCTTCGTTGCCTTTAGCTTTATGGATTGTACTTAGTGTAACTCGACCTTTAACGCGGAAGTCGCTTATTGAATACTTCTCCGCATGAATGTTATTCGTATAAATTTCATGCTCCGACAATATGTCAGTAAGTCGATTAAAATACCTTTTACATCTGTAGTCATCGGCACACATGACTAGAATATCTTCAGGCGATAACCCCTCGCTTCTAACATCATTTATGATGCGTCGAGCAACTTCATTAACCTCTGCATCCATGTTTGCAGCTTTATGCATTAAGATTAAGTTACGTGCCTCTTGGTCTGCCAGTGTTGGAGAATGACTTTCATCTCTCAATACATGAACATCTTCTTTCTCTTGAAAAGCCCCTTCATCTTTGCCAATGACCTGATATCCAAGCGACTTCCAGTGCTCCACGGTTTCGATTTTCTGAACTTGCTTACCGTAAACCCCAAGACCTACGCTATGAGCACAAACTAGCGTTGCTAGTGGTGTTCTATAACAAACGTTTAAGTATTTCTCTTTGATGAATTGTGTCCCATCATCATAGATCTGTGCAGCTGTAGGTACTTGGCTTTGAAAAATATTCTGAAAAACATCAGCACCAAATGTAGCTTGTTTGTTCTTCGCTAACTTAGTGCACAATCTCAAGAAGTACTTATTGTAATCTTGTGCTTCATCAACAAACACATAGTCGTAAATAGGGGAGATTTCTACATTATCAAGCAAGTCTTTACACGCAAATTCAAACGGATCCATATCGTGAGGTTTATATTTCATTGCCTCTGGATAAGTAAGGAATCGATGGTTAAATGCATTACAAGCTTCCCAATAAACGCCATCATTTGTGCGCCCACCCCAAGAGTGTTTAATTGCAACTCGATCTAGGTTGCTCAAGTCATCATCAAACTCTCGATAAAACCTTTGGATCAAACGTTGCACGTGTTGATAGAGGCTTTTTGTTGAAAAGGTATACAGTATTTTACTTTGTTCTGATTCTGCGCGGATTAACGTTATAGCCGCTTTCATTGCAAGTACTACCGTTTTACCTGATCCCGCAAGACCTCTTATCCTCTGAGGCCCAGATAGTGCAGGAATGTAGCCCTCTTGCTGATCTTTATCAAAAAGTAATATCTGCGACTCTATTTGACTAATTTTGGCAACTTTAGAATTTTCGTCAAAACCAGTTAGATTTCTATCTTCTGGCTTCCAAAGTCCTTTAGCTCCTTGAATCGTCGAGATACTTTCCAAGAAAACATTATCATCAATCGCAACTTCACTCTCGCTTATCATTTGCTCAACATCGTGGAAATTCAGAGCATGTACATTCTTCAACTCTATGGCTGCTAACTCTTCTTCCTCAAAATGAGGGGCATAAAGTAAGGTGCTAAATGGAACCTTAAGTTGATTGAAACCACTAGATAGACGTTTATTCCTAATTAGCCTCGCAAAAACGTTATTGGCAACTTCTAGAAGTTCATCATCTGCATGAGTCAACTTACCCTTACTGTACGAGTTCGCATCTGTCGTATGCAGAGACCAAATACCGTACTTTGAACTAACAAGGATAAGCTGCGAAATAATGAGGTTATCTTCACTCCCCTTATATAGAGGAAAGTCGACAAATAGCTGAGCGCCGTCAAGCTCCAAGGATGACTCGTTCAAACGCTTAACTAAGTCATCCAATATTGGAGTTGCTGTAAAATCATACCCCTCTGGGTTTATCTGTAACATGTGCTTTCCTAGATATAAAAAGATATAAGATGCATATAACCATCGAATATAACACTCATTCGAGATATAGGCATTACGCTCCTTCACACTTCACAATCCACATATCAGTCACGAATTTAAAGTATCCGTCCATGACCTGCTGAGTATTGAACGGATACCAAAGAACCACATATAGCGCTCCTCAACTCGGCCGAATTTGGCCATTTACCATGTCTGTAGTTATTCATGTTTTGCTAATGTTAGATTTTCCGAAACTGATTTGTGTCCAAAAACGAGTTTAGAAGGATGGCTTATTGATTGTGCAGCTTGTGCATAGCAGCAAAAAAAGAATGGGGAGCGTAATTGCTCCCCATTCTCGTCTTTCACCTTCGCAGGTGGTATTACTTTTCTTTGATGGCTTCACAGCCTTCAGGAACGGTGATGCTCGCTACGTCCTTACCTTCCTGCTGCGCCGCTTTCACATCCATTTTGTATTGAGTGCATTTGCCTACATTGACGTTCACGGCTCCCGAATCTGCGGATGGGTTACCACCCAGTGTTCCACCAGCAAAGGCGGAAGAAGAAGATAAAACTAACGCTGTCGCGATGAGTCGAGTTGACTTGCTCATAGTTGATCCTTACGAGTTGGTTGAGTGTGTTATTGAGGAATTGGAAATTAAAAGGTGTAGATGAAGGTGCCTGCACTGGAAGTGACTTCGATTTCTTTCACGCTGTCCACGGTGCAGTTGTTGCTATATCCGGTATAGGTTTCACCGAACTTCAATTGAACATTTCTAGATAGTTCAGAGGTCGTGCCTACGGGTAGGCGGCAGTTGCCTCGATTGATGACCACACCGGTTATTACTGTGCTGTCTGTGATAGCTTGAATATCAAAGACCAGTGTTCCCCAATGAGGGTTGCTGGATATAGATACTTCAACATCGGCGGTAACGGTTTGCGCTGCATCTTGCTCGCTGCAAGCCGTAATACTGAATAGCAATAGGGCCATCATGATGGTTCGAATTAGAGTGTTCATGGGTATCTCTCCATATTGGTGAGTTAAATTTGGGATGCACGGATTTCAACATGTTCACGCATGAACTGCTCAAGATTGAAATCAGTGGGATAGGTAAAAGAAAACGTCGATACACTGGCCTCATCAATCAGAGGCAAGGCGAGGGTGCGTATCGTGTGTTGACCGGATAATCGAAAGAGCAGCAAGAGCGCGTCACACTGAACCGAGAGTCCCAGTGGCTCAATGAGCGCCTTCTCTTGCTGCAATACTTGGCTCGATATCTTGAGCATACGGTTGTGCAGTAATGCCGTATGTACCGCATTCAACACTTGCCGTTGCTCGTCATTCCACTCGCGAATAGTGGGCAAAGCCACATGTACTTTTGCTAACCATTCTTGCTCTTTTGAATGTGATGAACCCTTGTGGGACAAGGGTTTGTCTCTCTCCGAGGAGCGACCTTGCCCATGATTCAGTGCATCAGGAACCAGCGGCAGTAAGTACTTGTTGGTCAGTTGCCAATAGAGCATTTCCTGCTTGTTGAGTTTCAGTAATTGCTCTGAGGTTTTCCGATAAACATGGGGCATGCTCATCGAATCACACTCCACGTTAAACACGTCCACAATGATGTCATCGAGGTAGCGTTTAATGCTGCGCGTGGTGCGGTGGATATCGAGTAGGGCTAACTGCTGCTGCAACTCCCTAACGGTAATCCATCGATGTTGAGGAATAAGCATCAGCGTGTGCAGCAAAGCGGATAACCCTTCAATGCTGGTTTTATTGCTCATGACTACGCTCTCAATACATCAAAGCTCCACACCGGAGTCGGACATTTAATGTCGGGAGAATAGAGGTGGGTCAGACACATAATGTCCAACGGTTAAAATGCAATCAATTCGTTTCATAAAAGTGTGAATTAATTAACATTAACGAGGTTTATGCTTATCACTGAGCTCGGCAATGGTCGCCAGTAACCCAATCAGTAGCACCACCAGAAACCCTAAAGTGGATAGGGCTCCTATGGCACCGAAGAACGGGGAAAGGGAGAACAGCGTTATGAGAGCAGTGACAAGTTTGATGATTTGTAGAAGAAGGGAAGTCATGAGTTATTGCGGGGTGACGGCTATCTCGTTGTAGGCGTCCGTAGCGACATAGGCAAGAAAGTTATTCTCCCATAGCCGATACAGCTCTTTCGCATCACGGCTACCTTGCATCGGTAGCCAGCCACGATAGGCCACAAAGAACTGCCCAACCCGAAAATCAAAATCTAAGTTGCGCTCTAGCTCTGGATAGTAATTCCCCATATAAGCAAAGTCGGTGATGTACTCAATGCTCCATTCCCCTGTTGAGGTTTGGCAAATCGCCATCTCAACCGGATGGAAGCCGCCTTCATCCGCGCTGTATGTTTTATCACGAAAATTAAACACCAGATAACGGCTGGTGGTCAGAGCTTCATTACTCAGCAAATGAGCGGTGAATTGCTCACTTAACAGCTTATGCAGTTTCTTTGACACAGGTAGTAATGATGCTGTGAAGGTTAATTTGGACATAGTGAGTCCTCCTTGTTTCAGGATTCAAATAAGAAATACAGAGTGAGAATTATTGGAACGTGCCGACCATCGTCAGTTGCACGCCATCAAAGACGTTTCTGGATAGGTGACGAGCAAAGGCTTTCATCCATACCGAGAGCAGCTCTTGTACCTCTGGGTGGGATAAATCCGTGCTCCCCGCATCGGGTTGATAGCACCAGCGATTAGCAAGGTGAAAGTACAACTCAGGCTCAACGGTTGTGCTGTTGTCATCGGGATAAGAGAAGCTGGCAAAGAACACCACCAGCCAAGGGCTAGAGGCAGACTCACGTTTAAGCTGTATCTCTATCGGATGCAAACCTTGTCGGTGTCGGTAGTAACTCATTTGGCGGCAGTTCAATACGAGTCGCTCGGCGTTCTCTGGGAGAGTGTATCGATTCAGAAGTGCTTCTAGTGACTGATGTAAAGCATCATCAATAGAAAGATCACCGTAATGTTGCCCAATCATAACCACCCCCTTTCAGCAAATGAGGTGCAGGTATCGCCTGTCACGATATGGTCGAGCACTCGCACATCCACCAGCGCTAAAGCGTCTTTGAGTCTTTCGGTTATGCGTCTATCGGCTTGAGACGGCGTTGAGTCACCGGATGGATGGTTATGGGCAAATATCACCGCTGCGGCATTCACTTCTAACACCGCTTTCACCACTTCTCGCGGGTAGACGCTGGCCGCATCCACCGTTCCTTGAAACAGCTCTTTAAACTCAATCAGTCGGTTTTGGTTATCCAGTAGCAACAAGGCAAACACTTCACGCTCATGGCTGCCTAGCTTACAGCGTACATACTCTTTGGTGGCATCAGGGTTAGTTAGGGCATCACCACGCACGTAGCGTGTTGCCAGTATCTCCGCCGCATGCTCTAGGATTTCATTTTCCTGATAGCGTTGCTGCTTTTGGTACTCGGAAGTTTTGGGATTCATTTCGGGCTCCTGTCGGAATCAATGATGGGTATTCACATTGATGACATATGCCTGAAGATTTTTGGATTGAGGTGTATGGTGGCGGCTTTGGGTGAATAGACACTGAATTAGTAGACGCTAGCTCATCTTTTTAAATATTCTACAGGCTACAATTGATTATTGGAACCATACTTGCGTTTTATCTTGTAGACTCCTCTGTATATTTAAAGATATCGATGAGAACATATTCCGGTATAGAGTAGATTATACACTTTAGGAACTTAAAAACCTTTTACCCAAGTGATTTATTCCCATGATTTAGGGAAACAAAGTCATCTAGATATTTTTATATTTTAATTTATCAATCAATTCGTTGGAGATAAAATCAAAAGTTTTTTTTACTTTTTTATTGATGCGTAACTCTTTATTACTTACAATCCAGATTGGAACAGATATAGAAGACACTATGCTTTCCGGAAATATAGATAACTCTGTTTCATGACTAGCTATATCCTTAGCTAAATAAATCAAGCCTAAACTTCTTTTAGCTAGCATTATCTGTGCTGGGAATGAGGCTGTTGATATGTGAAAATTACTATTTTTTAAATTGATATTAAATTTTGCTAAATGATCTAATGCAGGCTTGTAATCATAGAACGTAATAATTCTCATATCATTAATTAGCTGCTTTCTTGGGAGTCTTAATAATGATTCTATATATTGAGGTGTACCATACAAGTTAATAACTTCATTACCAAGTTTTTTTATTATGAGATTTGCATTAGATGGCTTATAGCATCTTATTGCTATATCCGCCTCTCCTTGCATAAGATCACTGCTATCATTAGTGACAATAATTTCAGTTGATATATTAGGATCGACTTTTATTAATTTATCAAGAATATCAGGCATTCGATAAATGCCTGTTACTTCACAAGTAGAAATAGTCACTTTATCGCCTTCATTTGTTGCATTAGCTCTAGCTAATATAGAGAACTGATCTGCAGTTTCTCCCATTTTTCGAGCAATAACTAATAAATCCTGGCCTGAACGTGTCAACTTCAGTTCATTTCCAGATCGATAGAATAAAGTGGTTCCTAGATGCTCTTCTAGTGCGGATATTTGGCGGCTCAATGTTGGTTGGGTTGTCTTGAGAGCTCTAGCAGCTGCAGACATTGTCCCTGTTTCTGCTGTAACCAGAAAGGCCCGTGTTTGATTCCAATCAAAAGAAATAGAGCCCCATTTCATAACATGTATACCCTTATACAAAAATAGTCACTGTACCGTATAGTTTTAAGTACTATATTAGAGCGGAATAAGCAAGGATGAAATCATTTTAAAGGTAAATTTTAGTGAATAGTGAAAGGTACCAATTAATAAGTGAATCGTTAGAGATGGCAGTCGAATTTGAACATATAAATATAGCGGTACAACCTATAGTTAACTCTATTACAATGGAAGTGATAAGCTTTGAAGTTCTAGCTAGATGGAGTGATCATAAATTTGGTGTGGTGTGTCCTGAAACATTTATTGAAATTGCTGAAAAAAATGGCTATATCAACAAACTAGGTATGAGTGTTTTTTCTCAAGCCTTAAATTATCTTGTTAACTTTGATAAAGTTAGTGAATTAAAACCACTAATTAATATTAACGTTTCGATTCTTCAAATTAAGAACCCTAACTTTTTTAATGAAGTTAAAAGTTTAATTAAACGTTTCAGGTTGTCCCCTGAAAGAATTGTATTGGAAATAACGGAATCTTATGATATTGATGACTCTAGAGCTATATTTAAGACATTAATAACGCTACATCATTATGGTTTCAAAATTTCTATTGATGATTTTGGGGTTAGTAGCACTTCAATACTTACTTTATTACATTTGCCAATTTATCAAGTAAAACTCGATAAATCTTTCATTAAAAAGGCTATTGAGACTAGTTTTGGCTTAAAGCTGGTTGCTAAGTTATGTGAGTTTTGCGAGGAGAGTGGTGTAAATGTTGTAGCAGAAGGAGTAGAAACAGAAATGATGTATACTAAACTTAAAAGTGCAAAAGTACCATATCTTCAAGGGTATTTTTTTAGCAAACCTTGCGAGCCATATATGTGGTTAGGAAAAGTTAAGCATGAATGATTAATTAAAATAAATAAATGTTTTATCGGATTTTTATGTTTTGCATTAAAAGGATTTTAATAATAAATATAACATTTTAATTTGTATTTCTATAAGGTGGTTTTTTCATGAGAATTATTTTGTTAGTTATTTTTTTGTTTTTTATTAGTGGGTGCTCTAATCGAGCCGTGTATAATAATTTGCAAAAATACAAATTAGATCAGTGTGTTAAAGATAATGACTTTAAAAATCAATTCTGTTTCTATAACGACCAAGAGACATTTGATGAATATTCTAGAAATAGAGATGATTACTTAAAAAAACAGGCTTATTGATTTTGAGTTTCTGAGTCATACAATGAATTTATTTTTAGAAGTAGTTAGTGGTAATTTAAATTGAAATTTACAATATATGCCTTTTGTATGAAGTTAACTGTTATAAAAATGAATGAGAGTTAAAATGATTAGTTCAGAAGAGTTCTGGAATAAAAATTCCCAAAAGTATATAGCTAAGCCTATAAAGGATAAGAATACCTATAATAAGAAACTTAAAATTACTGAGGATTTATTATCATCGACGGATAGGATTCTGGAAGTGGGGTGTGGTAGCGGAGAAACAGCTATCTATCATGCAAAGAATGTAAAGCATGTTCTAGCTACTGATATCTCAGCAGCAATGGTTCAGCATGGTATTGAAAAATCAAAACAAGCAGGTCTCAGGAATATTGATTTTAAACAGGTTGCAATAGAAGACTTGTTGGAAGAAGCGGAAAGATTTGATGCTATACTTGCTCTCAATGTTTTACATTTGGTTAATGATGTAGAAGCATCTTTAAAGATCATCTACGAACTACTTCACGATAATGGACTATTCGTATCTAGCACTCCACTTTTGTTGGAAGTTAATCCTATTTTGAAGATTCTCATTTCTATAATGCAAAAATTAAATCTTGCGCCTCCTGTGTCAATGTTAAGTAATAAAGGGTTCATATCGCTCCTAGAGAATGTAGGTTTTAAAATTGAAATGACATGGAAAAGCTCAAAGGAATCAATGTTTATAGTTGCATATAAGAATGGAAAGAAGTTCGCCGAATTTTGATAGTAAATTCAACATTTCATGGGTAAGGCAGGATACAATATTAATTGTTGAAAGTAGTATACGCGTCTTGATACCGACTTCTCTGCTCCACGTCTACGACTTGGTGGCATCAGGATTGGTTAGAGCATCACCACGCACGTAGCGTGTTGCCAGTATCTCCGCCGCATGCTCTAGGATTTCATTTTCCTGATAGCGTTGCTGCTTTTGGTACTCGGAAGTTTTGGGATTCATTTCGGGCTCCTGTCGGAATCAATGATGGGTATTCACATTGATGACATATGCCTGAAGATTTTTGGATTTAGTTTTGGTATCAAAATCGGCTTAGAACAAGAATGAAAATACTCGTTTTATTTTGTATACTTCAACAGAGTTTTAGTGGAAGTGAAACAAGGTAGTGGGTCATGTCGGCAGTAGAGACATTCTTGGAGCCGGAAATAAAATCCAATGTTATTAATTACTTAATTGAAAACTGGAAGTTGAACTCCCAAGATTTAATTATCAATGAATTTACTGTTGGAGACTTTTCCCGCAGAGTTGACTTGGCTGTCATCAAGTCAAGTCGTCTATTTGCATTTGAGGTCAAAAGTGATTCTGATTCATTGATTAGGCTCGAAGGTCAGGTGTCTAAATACCAAGAATATTTTGATAAGGTGATTGTTGTTACAGCTCCTCGGCATACTGTAAAAGCTTTAGAGCTCACTCCTTCTAACGTTGGAGTTTGGGAGATATCCCAAGGTGTTATTACGATTAAACGTAAAGGCCGTATTAAAGAAGTAAACTCTCGGAAAGCGTTTATCGAGATGATGACCGCTGTGGAGTTGAAAAAATTGTCTAGAAACCTTCAGATCCCTAGCCCAAATGTTAAAAGAAAAACCTTGGAAAGAGTGTTGGACAATGTTGCAGTGTCGAAGCTTCGAAATGCTGCTATAGACTTCATTAAAGGGCGCTATCAATCAAGAAATGACAGTTTTTTTGAAAATTTGGAAACCGGCATGAGCACCCCTGATGCTCTTGAGCATTTAAAATTACCGAAAAAAGATTTTACATCTACTGATATAGATAGCTTCATTTCAGCTTTAGAAGAGTTAAATCAGACCTTTGGCTCTAAGAACTGCTCAAATAAAATTGTGGCGAACGCTTAAATGGACGCCACACCTTTTTTCAATCTTCCCAATCTTCTTCGGTATCTAACTCACTTATCTCTTCAAAATAATGAATTTGCTGGTAAAGATGAAGGTTAATTCTTACCGCGGTTGCTTTTTGGGCTGAGTTAATACCGTATTTATTACCTTCTGCGGTCTTCTCAATCATTTGTCGCCCCCATGCTTTTAGGTCCTTTATCCAATAATCTGAATTTATCATTTCTTGGGCAGCTTCTTGATAGAGCTCTTCTTTTTCTTCGTCTTCATTTTCATCATCAAATTCTTTTCTGATGAATCTCCAGTCGTTTTTTAGTGCATAGTCAATTCTTGGAGGAGGTAAGCCACCACCCCCACCCATAGCTTCAGCACGAGCACTTGCTCTGTCTGAGTAGACTAACTTAATTCCTTCACAATCTTTAACTATCTTGTTGAAAATAAGGCGCTCAAAAATAGAAACTTCCCCTCGATAAGAACGACCAAAAGAATAAGGGAATGACGTTCCAGAAAAAGCGATTGTTGCTTTAGGAAGCATCTTATGTACGCCCTGAATGAATTGGGTGTATTTGTGGTGTTCAATTAGGTTGATTCGAGTTAGATCACCGTAATCTAGTATTAAGAACAACTGATCTAGTTTATACGAACTTAATGTTTGTATTATCTTATGGAAGTCCGGAATTGTTACAGGTTGACTGCCTGCCATTTTTAATCTGACGACGATAGTTCTTTCTAATTCCAGTAGTCGGTCTAATTGTTTGTCTAGCTGTTCTAAGTCCTGAAGTCTAACTGTAGGGATGATATGTTCATGCTTTTTGATAAATTCTACCCAGTTCTTATAGCCATCATCCGGCTTGAGTAGTTTCTGAAATTCAAGGAAAACTTCGGCAGCCCCTTCCTCTTGCGCTCTACTCTCAAGTGAGTTGAGGAAATCATCATCAACATCAGCTATCCATGGTCTTTCCCCAAATGCTTTCTCTATGCGATCCATTGATTTGTCAAAGCTTTTACAGGTCGCCCAACGTTTTAGTGAGAAAGCAGGGAGTATCTGATTTTTTTCACAATCATATAGTTCTTCGAGAGCTGCCATTTCTGCTGGCTTGAGAGATATAAAAGGAATGTAAGAAGCTATTTTTATATTCATTGATGCCTCCCTTACTTGACGCCTAATCGATTTTTTAACGCAATTGCTGAGACTGCCATATCTTCCGCTATAGCTTCATACAACAATTCTCCCTTTTTATCTGTTGCATGAAGTTGTTTAAGTCTTAGAACATGTTCCATCGGCATAATGATGTCTGCCGCTAATCTATCTGCTTCTCTCTCTATGGCGGTAGATTGAGACGAACGATATAAAACGTCATCAGTGATGCCATCTTTCAGTAGGTGCCTATGCAAGAGGAAATGTGAAATCTCGTGAGCAAGAGTATAGCGCTGCCTTGTTTTTACATCGTGCCTATTTATTTTTATGTTAACTGTACCATCTTGTTCTTCTTTTATTTGACCTGATATGTTGGCAGTTAAAGTTGTTTTCTTTACCACTAAACCTAGATCTTTAGCTATCTGACCAAGCTTTACGGGTACTTCAGAGTGTTGTTTCTCAATAACTGATTTTTGAAACTGACTTAGCTTTGTCCATTCAGCGGATTTACTCATGCTTGTTCTTCCTCAAGGTCTAACTCAGGGTACTTACTAAAACCATTCGATCCGTTATCTTTTATTTGTCGTCTTACAATTAAGTCGACTGCACTTTCTAAGTGTTCCTTAAGTTCACCGTTATCTAGCAAAAATGCTATTTCCTTTTTTGCCACTTCGTTAATCTTTTGATTAGCTTCATTTCGGGCGACTTCTGAGGCTACAGAAGTTGATAGTTCTTGCGCTGATTTAATTGCACTTTCCTTTACGTTTTTAAACCCAAAGAAAGTAACTATAGCTACGATCACACCAAACACAGTTACAATAATGGTAACACATGCCAATAACACGCTAACCCAGACAGAAAAACTCATTCTTCCTTCGGATTTCTCTATCTGCTCTTGTAATTGTTGTTGCTTTTCTTGAAGGTTAGATATAGCTGACTTTTGATTTTCGATAACCTTGAGTAAGGTTAAGTCAAGATTATCAGCTTCTATATTATTTTGAGTAGATGTTGGTAGTTGAGAAGTTTTAGTCTGTGTTTCTTGAGAAAAAGATGGATTTGTTGCAGCTACTAGGGGGGAGTAACTAAGAAAGCACAGCAGAAATGATAGTAGCAAAGGCGAGACTTTTTTCATGTATGTTCTAAGAAATGAAAATGGAGCTATCAGTATGCCACCATATATCATTACTATCATTGTGACTTTTGTTACTTACTTAAAAACATTGATAAAATTCTTGTTATTCAAGACCTTTGCTGATAAATAGGTCAGTAACGAGATGTTGGATTAACATTTGGGTAAGTATTAAGGATGTAACTGTGCGCACTGGCCCAAGCAAATCAGATTGTATGGGACGCTACATCTTCATTTTTCTACAGGAACCCCCCTCCTTTATTTTCAACATTAATTTCCTACCAACGTGGCTATAGCACTTTCAATTGATCTTGTTATCGAATGTAGTTGCCAGCTTTAAATGGCAATGTTTTCCTCTACTAGCTTGGTGACTTTTTCTAGAGCTTCTTTGCGCTCTTCCAAGTAGTCATATCGATCATAGATACCTTCAACACCTTTCAACTTGTGATTTAGACAGCGCTCTGCGATATGGCTAGGAACTTTTACTGAAGCGAGTAGGCTCCGGCAGGTGCGGCGTAGATCGTGAACCGCAAAGTGTTTGATATCGCCCATTTTATTTGGTGGTTGTACCTTACGACCGGGCTCTCGACCAAATAGCTTTGAAATAGCCCTGTTCAGTGTGTCTTTGCCCATGTGAGGTACTTTGCTTTCCCTTCTGTTTGGGAAGACGTACTCCGAGCGACAAGCTCGCTGATGTAGTTCTTTAAACCATTTAATGCACAGCTCCGGAAGCGGAATCGTGAAACCTGTGCCAGATTTGCTTCGCTCCGCTGGTAGGTGCCATAAAGCATTATCTAGATCGAACTCAGTCCACTTTGCTTCTGTTAGCTCTGATTTACGAACGCCAAGACAAAGAAGCAGAGCACAAGCTAGGTAGTTGTCTCGATTGAAGCTATAAATGTTTTGGTTGAAGACGGAAAAAACATGTTTAATCTCTTCCAGTTCTAAGACCCGATCTCGACTTTCTTCAATGCCACCAGCATCATAGTTAGAAAATGCTAGTGCAGGGTTAGACTCAATAACACCAATCTTCATACCGTGTTTAAAAAGCTGCTTACAATACATTAGCGTGTCGTTAGCTGTGGTTGGACGGCCACTGTCAGCGACTATTTGGATGATATTACGGATATCTAAAGGTGTGACACGTTTCAACGTGTATTGACCAATTTGTGGAGAGATCTCTTTCTGATAGATACGCTTAGGTATATTGGGATGCTTGAGCCTTTTGGACAAATCCTTGTACCAGTCTTCGAAGAGATCATCGATTATTTGTATATCGGCTTGCTTACTCCGTTTTCTTTCTGCAATTGGGTTAATCCCTTCGCTGATTTGCTTTCGAAGTTCAGATGCTTTCAACCTTGCATCTGCAAGAGAAAGTTCATCGACCTTGCCAATAGTCACCTCCTTTCTTTTCTTAAAAAGGGTGTACCTTAGCATCCAGTATGGTCGACCTATTCTAGGAATCATTAGATAGAAACCATCACCATCGGCATGACGACCCGTTTTTTGGTCTTTTACTATCGCCTTAACTTGGTTGACGGTGAGATTCCCCATCTCTATCTCCTTGAATTTATCGCTCTAATCGAAGTTATCATGACATCACCCTCCAGAAGTGGGGGAGTATGTTGTGATATTTATACTACGGTGGGGAGTAAATAGCAAAGTGCTACCCAAGATACTCCCCGTTTGTTCATGGCTTTTGATGAATTTTATGGAAGTGTATGGATGGTGAAAATAAAAAAGCCCTTATAAATAAGGGCGTTGTGGAAGTGTATGGAGTAGAGGGGAATCTATTCTATATTTTGAATCTGCTCACGCATCTGCTCGATAAGCACTTTCAGTTCCACACCGGAGGCGGTGATGTCAGTGCTGATCGATTTTGACGCCAGAGTGTTCGACTCACGGTTGAACTCTTGCATCATGAAGTCGAGACGGCGACCGCACGAGCCACCTTTTTTGAGGATGTTGTGCGTCTCTTTGACGTGAGAATCGAGTCGGTCTAGCTCTTCGGCGACATCGGATTTTTGTGCCAGCAGGATCAGTTCCTGCTCAACCCGGGTTGGCTCCAGTTCGACTTTAGCTTCTTCGAATTTAGTGAGCAGGCGTTCACGCTGCCAGTCGAGGATTTCCGGCATCCGCGCGCGAACTTTGACCACTTCGGCACTGATCGCATCAAGGCGCTGCACGATCAAGGCTTTCATGTTGTCGCCTTCACGGCCGCGTGCTTCGATAAACTCATTCAGTGCGTCTTCAAAACCGTTCAGTAGAGCCTGGTTGATTTCGTCCATATCCTGCTCAGGCGTTTCCATCACGCCCGGCCACTGCATGACCTGGAACGGGTTGATACGGCTCAGCTCGCCGGTCATATGCATGATCTGGCTGGCGGCTTTAATGACCTGATTGGCCAGGTCTTCGTTAATGCTCAGTTCACTTTGCGCGGCATGGTTGGCTTCATAACGCAGATGACATTCGACTTTACCGCGCGCCAGACGCTTACGGAAACGCTCACGCAGCACTGGCTCCAGGCCACGGAACTGTTCCGGCAGGCGGAAGTAGGTCTCCAGATAGCGTTGGTTGACCGAGCGGATTTCCCACACGGCACTGCCCCAATCGCCTTTGACTTCTTTGCGTGAGTACGCCGTCATGCTGTAAATCATCGAAATGTCCTTGGTTTATATTCAAAAATGAACTGGCGATAATACTAGCATAGAAAAGTTGCCGAGTGGGTGTAGAGACTCTGTGATTGAGCAAGGATTTCCGCTATAATTTTGCCCCAATAAATTCGACCCTTCGGCTGCGGTTTTGTTCAACCGCCGTTTCGACCGGTTGTCGTTGCAACTCCGCGTCGTTTCGCAGCCATAAGTGTTGTGTAAAACCATAAAACGTCGTTCACACAAACAAGGTAGAGGCCCTATGCGTCCAAATAACCGCGCTGCGGATCAGGTTCGTCCGATCAAGATTACTCGTCATTACACCGCCTATGCAGAAGGCTCTGTACTGGTTGAGTTTGGTAATACCAAAGTGCTGTGTAACGCCACGGTAGAAGAAGGCGTGCCACGCTGGCTAAAAGGCCAGGGTAAAGGCTGGGTAACCGCTGAATACGGTATGCTGCCGCGTGCTACTCACTCGCGTACTCGCCGTGAAGCGGCGAGCGGTAAACAGGGCGGACGTACCATGGAAATCCAGCGTCTGATCGCGCGCAGCCTGCGTGCTGTGGTGGATCTGAAAGCCATGGGCGAGCTGATGATTACGGTTGACTGTGATGTGATTCAGGCTGACGGCGGTACCCGTACTGCGTCTATCTCCGGTGCGAGCGTGGCTCTGGCGGATGCATTCGATAAGCTGGTCGAGAGCGGTAAACTGAAGAAGAACCCGATGAAAGGCCATGTGGCGGCGGTGTCGGTAGGTATTCTGGGGCAGGACGTGTTGTGTGATCTGGAATATGTTGAAGACTCGGCTGCTGACACCGACATGAATGTGGTAATGACCGAAGAAGGTAACATGATCGAAATCCAGGGTACGGCTGAAGGCGAACCGTTTAGCCATGAGCAACTGCTGGATTTGCTGGCGGTGGCCAAGAAAGGCATTGCAGACATTGTCTCGGCGCAGAAGGCGTCGTTAGAAAATAATTGATCGATAGCTCCCGTTATGGGGGCTATTTTTTTGTGTTTTTTTCGTCGTCCTTGCTGCGATTAGCACAAGGTTTTCAGGACCTGGGGCCTGGGATCTTAACCGGCAAGGTCGACGATTATATTGACTCCAGAACCTGTTGTTCTGGAGCTGATGATATATAAGCAACCAACCTGGGGCCTAGGATCCTAATCCCTAGAACCTAAATCAAAGAGAGAAAGTCATGAAAGCGTACCAGCGTGAATTTATTGAGTTTGCACTAGAAAAGGAAGTCCTGAAATTTGGTGAGTTTACTTTGAAATCAGGCCGTAAAAGCCCTTATTTCTTTAACGCTGGTCTGTTCAATACTGGCCGCGATTTAGCGCGTCTGGGCCGTTTTTATGCCGCAGCGCTGATGGACTCGGCTATCGAATACGATGTGCTGTTTGGCCCGGCCTACAAAGGCATCCCGATTGCGACCACCACTGCCGTCGCGCTGGCGGATCACCACGATGTGGATACGCCATACTGCTTTAACCGTAAAGAAGCCAAAGACCACGGTGAAGGCGGGAGTCTGGTCGGCAGTCCGCTGCAGGGGCGTATCATGCTGGTAGACGACGTCATTACCGCCGGTACTGCAATTCGTGAATCGATGGAGATCATCAAGAATAACGGCGCGGATCTGGCCGGTGTATTGGTGGCGATTGACCGTCAGGAAAAAGGCAAAGGCGAGCTGTCGGCGATTCAGGAAGTGGAACGTGATTTCGGCTGTGCTGTGGTCTCGATTGTCAGCCTGACTGACCTGATTACTTACCTCGAAGAGAAGGGTGGTAACAGCGAGCACCTGGCAGCGGTCAAAGCGTACCGCGCGCAATATGGTATTTAAGGCCCTAGGATCTAGGACCTAGGCGTTCGGAGTGATTTTTTATTTAGGGCCCAGTCTTTGGACCCTAAATATTCAGAGCAAACTTTTCTCTAGGGACCCAGATCTAAAAGCTCCGGCGCTGATGATTCAGGCCGGAGCTTTATTTTTAGTGTATCAAGCTGAGATTAAGACTTTTCATCATCGCAGTGAAGATATTCACCGCTATTAAGACCTTCTCTCCTAGAACCTAGAACCTAGAACCTACAGCCTCAACCTCACTTATAGCGAATGCCTTTTTCCACCTTCGGATCCTGCATGGTCTTAAAGCGTTTGTGCAGCCACATCCACTGGGTTGGCGCGCGCAGGATCAACTGCTCGACAAACTGATTCATGTAAGCGGCAGAGGCGGTTTCATCGTCGTACGGGAAGTGATCTTCTACCGACAGGTCTGCGAAGATCTCATATTTACCCTCCGCGTTGCGAAATCCCGAACCCATCACAATCGCACACTTACTGGCTTTGGCCAGCAGGTAAGTACCAGTGGTGGTACAGGCATCTTCAACCGCAAAGAAAGGTACAAACGCGGATTTATTGCGGCCGTAGTCGTGGTCCGGTAGGTAGAACAGCAGCTCACCCTGGCGCATGACGCGAATCATTTGTTTGACATCTTTGCGGTCAACCAGCTTATTGCCGTTGTGAGTGCGGCCCCAGTACTGAATAAAGTTATACGCCGGGTTGTTATGTGGGCGGAATACTCCGTAACCGGACAAGCCCAGTGCGCCGCACGCACGGGCGGTGATTTCCAGATTAAGTGCATGCACACAGCACATCAGCACGCCTTGTTTGTGACGCAAGTGCTCGGCCAGTGCGCTGGTGTCTTTATTAATCAGGCGGCGTTTGAAGCGCCAGGTCGGCCAGAACCAGGCGATGCCGGTTTCAATCAGCGCCGCGCCGGTGTTTTTGAAGTTCTCTTCCACCATGCGTTCGATTTCATCGGCCGCTTTATCCGGAAAGGCCAGTTCCAGGTTACGTTTGGCGACATGGACGCGCTTTTTACCAAAGCGCATTCCAAGTTTGCCCAGACTCCGGCCCAGTTTGAGCAGCAGTGAATAGGGCAGCAGGTTCACCAGCAGAGCGAGAAAACCAAAGCCGAGCCACACCCCCCCAGTTTTTCGGGTGCAGCAGTGACAAAGTAAATTCGGGTTTGGCGTATTTGTTTTGACTCATAATGTGGTCTGTCTGATTAAGAGTAAAAATAGATTGTCATGATTCAAGATTACTGAATCTGCGCACTGAGCAGTGACCAGTACTCTTCAAAGTTAGCGGTTGGCTGGTATTTGAAATCTGAGCGTACAAAGCGGTTCAGACTGCCTTCCACCTGGCCGAGTAACTGCGCGGCCAGAATGTTTTCATCGACCGGGAACGATTTGCCTTCCCGAATCTTACGCTCGCGCAGGATCTGACGCAGCGAGGTTTCAATGCGTTCAAACAACTGATTGATACGTTCACGCAGGCGCTCATTTTCAAACATTAGAGCATGTCCGGACAAAATTCTTGTCAGGCCCGGGTTACGTTCAGAGAAGGCCAGCAGCAGTTGCATCACCATCCGAATCCGGTTCAGAGTATCTTTTTCTTCATCCAGAATCCGGTTGATGCGTGACATCAGGGACTCTTCGATAAATTCAATCAGGCCTTCAAACATACGTGCTTTGCTCGGGAAATGACGATACAAAGCGGCTTCAGACACACCCACCTGCTTGGCCAGTTTGGCGGTGGTGATGCGTGAGGCGCCTTCATGGGATTCGAGCATCTCTGCTAAGGCTTGCAGTATTTCTTCACGTCGATTGCTTTTCTTAGTGCCGGCCATAACCGTCTTTCCTTTTCAAAACGTAAGCTTTTTAAAATTAAAGTTATTGCAAATCAAGCTTTTCAGTACCACTACAGTTTTATGCGACGACTGACTTGGCTGCCTGTCGTCGCGCGCACGGCAGCACCGCACAGGCGGTTGCTGTCTCTGAGTGGTGATATCGGCGAGTAAACACAAATAGACAAGAGGAAAGTGTTAACTCGTGACACGCATCCCGCAGCGGGATGCGCACTCAGCGGCGTTTAGCTTATTTTGTCGTTGATCAACAGCATCAGGGCATGTGCCAGCTCGGCTTTGGAGGCCAGTGGTAGCAGCTGTTTGCCTTCAGGACGGGTTGCATCCCCGGCAAAGTAGACCGTCAGCGCGTTATCGTTACTGTTAAACCCCTGACCTGCGACTGAAACATCATTGGCGCAAATCATATCGAGGTTTTTCTTCACCAGTTTACCGCGGGCGTATTGCTCTACGTCCTCAGTTTCAGCGGCAAAGCCAACAGTAAATGGTCGGTTTTGCGCCATTGCGGCCACACTGGCGACAATATCCGGGTTTTTGACCATGGTGATGGTCAGCGTATCGCTGTCATCGGTCTTTTTCATTTTCTGGGCGGCGACCTGCTGCGGGCGGTAATCCGCCACGGCCGCACAGCCGATAAAGATATCGTGTGCGCTGGCCTGGTTCATCACCTCAGCATGCATATCCACGGCGCTGCTAACATTAATACGCGACACATTGGCCGGGGTAGTTAAATGCACCGGTCCGCTGACCAGGGTCACTTCTGCCCCCAGTTTCGCTGCCGCGTCGGCAATCGCAAAGCCCATTTTCCCTGAACTGTGATTGGTGATGTAACGCACCGGATCGAGCGCTTCGCGCGTCGGGCCCGCGGTGAGCAGCACCCGTTTACCGCGCAGCGGCTTGGGGCCGAAGTAACCCTCACAGCGCTGGACTAAATCCATCGGCTCGAGCATACGGCCTGGCCCCACATCACCACACGCCTGCTGACCGGCGCCCGGCCCCCAGATCTGCATGCCGCGCTGTGTCAGCGTCGCGATATTGTCCTGCGTGGCCAGGTTGCGGTACATCTGCTGGTTCATGGCCGGAGACACCACAACTTGTGCATCCGTTGCCAGCACCAGCGTAGTCAGCAAATCGTTCCCCATGCCAGCCGCCATACGCGCAATCAAATCGGCGCTAGCCGGTGCCAGCAACACCAGGTCGGCCCATTTGGCCAGTTCAATATGGCCCATCGACGCTTCCGCTGCCGGATCGAGCAGACTGTCAGACACCGGATGACCGGACACCGCCTGCATGGTCAATGGGGTAATAAATTCTTTCGCCGCCGTCGTCATAACGACCCGGACCTCGGCCCCGCGCTCAATCAGGCGACGGGTGAGTTCTGCACATTTGTACGCAGCGATACCGCCGCTGATACCAAGCAGAATCTTTTTTCCTGCCAACGTTTGCATACTGGATTCCTCAAAAATTCTGCGCGCTATGTTAGCACAACTGCAGAAAGATGTCGGAGCTGCGTCAAGTATCGCCGATGGTGGCCGATAAAGGCTAAACATGCAGGTATGAAACTTATGTCACCCTCACAGAACTTTTCTGCCAATGAGGCAAGATATACCCAAACAACTTGAAGTTGCAGCCAACACCGCTGCAGCTTCAAGTAGCAAGGGTATAGCCTCAGGTTGTTTGTATACCAACAAAATAAAGCAACAATTATAAAGCCACAGGACCAGAACATGATCTCTCTTAGAAGCCGAACTAAACTGCTATTGCTGACCGTAATCCCGTTGGTCGTGATCACGGCCATCGTGACGGCCGTCAATTACTGGAGCGGGATGAACTCGTTACAGCAGGAACTGACCCAATACCGCGCCCAGTTGGTCGAAAGCCGCAAAGCTGAGCTTAAAGCGTATCTGATGATGGGCGTGACGGCGATTCAGGATCTGTACGATGCAGATCGCAACGGTGAAAACCAGGCGCAGGCGAAAGCGATCCTCAAAGCGATGCGCTTTGAAAGCGACGGCTACTTTTTTGCCTATGATTCGCAGGGCGTTAATACTCTGCACGCGATCAATCCGGCGCTGGAAGGCAAGAACCTCTACGATCTGAAAGATAAAAATGGCGTCCCGGTGATCGCCGGATTGATCCAGGCCGCAAAAAGTGGCGACGGCTTCTTATATTTCTCCTGGCACAAGCCTTCGCTTGATGCTCAGGCGCCGAAACTGGGGTATGCCGAGTACCTGCCAAAATGGGACTGGGTGCTGGGCACGGGTATTTATATTGACGATATCGACACTCAGGTCGCCCAGTTCGAGGCGCAGCGTGAAGCACAGCTGAGTGAACAGACCTGGTCTGCGGTCGGTTTGTCTCTGGCGGGGCTGGTGCTGACGATTGTGATTGTCAGCGTGCTGGTCTCGCGCGGTGTCGCGCCGTTGCAGCATGTCGTGGACTCATTAAAAGCGGTGGCAGCCGGTGGCGGTGACCTGACTGCGCGGCTGAAAGTAGAAAGCCGTGATGAAATCGGTGAAGTAGCTAAGGCCTTTAACGACTTTATGGATAAACTGCATCCGTTAATTGTCGATCTGCGCAGTTCGGCGCAGGAAGTGCAATCGGCAGCGTCGGATCTCGATGTGCAGACCAGTCAGTCGAGCCAGCAGATGGGCGATCACAGTCTGGAAACCGATAAAGTGGTGACCGCGGTAACCGAAATGAGCGCCACATCGCGTGAAGTGGCCAATAACACGCATTCCACCGCGCAGGCGATTGATTCGGCCAACCGCCAGATCTCCGATGCACAGCAGGAAGTGAACCTGGCCATCGAAGGCATTGGCGAACTGGTCAACGAAGTCAACCTCACTTCAGAAGCCATTTCTGAGCTGAGCCAGCAAACCGAGCAGATAACCAAGGTGCTGAACGTGATTGGTGAAATTGCCGAGCAGACCAATCTGCTGGCACTCAACGCAGCGATTGAAGCGGCGCGGGCGGGTGAACAGGGGCGTGGCTTTGCTGTGGTGGCAGACGAGGTTCGCTCGCTGGCCAGCCGCACCCAGAACAGCACCCAGGAAATCGGCGACATGCTGCAGCAGTTGCATCAGGGTGTTAGCAAAGCGGTACGCAGTATGGCTCTGAGTCAGGAGCGCGGTGAGAAAACGGCGCTGGAGTCGGTGCAGATTAAAGATAGCTTGTCCGGCATTTCTGATGCGGTCAGCCTGATTCATGACATGGGCATCCAGACTGCATCTGCCGCTGAGCAGCAGAGCGCGGTGGCGGAAGACATTAACCAGAACCTGGTGGCGATTCAGCATATCGTGAATGATCTGACGCATAATCTGCAGCGCTCTGAAGCGATCAGCAGCCGTCTGGCGCAGTCGGGCCAGCAGATGAACAGTTTGGTCGGTCATTTCAAACTGTAAGCGCTGCTGCGGCGCCAACGTTGATTTGCCGCTTTGAGCAACAGGGCAGTTACAGCAAAGATTGAAGTGTGACCCAAGATCCTGTTTTGCGTTTGCATTGCACAGGTCAAATCGGTTTGAGTAGATACAGAGCCTGCCGGGCATTAGGATCGGCAGGCTTTTTTACAGGAGCCGATATGAGTCTCAAGTTTCTGCCCAGCGAGTCGATGCCACGTGAAAAGCTGCTTGCCCGCGGGCCGCAATCCTTATCTGACGCCGAACTGCTGGCGATATTTCTGCGTACCGGCACGCGGGGTATGAATGTGATCGAGCTGGCCGATTTTCTGCTCAGGGAGTTTGGATCGCTGCGCGCGCTGTTTTCTGCCCGCAAAGATCACTTTTGCTGTCATAAAGGGCTGGGCGAGGTCAAATATGTCCAGTTGCAGGCGGTACTGGAGATGACGCAGCGATATCTGGGGGAAGCGTTAAGGCGCGGCGAAGCGCTGACCAGTCCGCAGCACACCAAATTGTATCTTTCCAGCGTATTGCGCGATCGCCAGCGTGAAGCCTTCTATATTCTGTTTCTTGATAACCAGAACCGGGTCATTCAGGATGAAATTTTATTTGAAGGCACCATTGACGCCGCCAGCGTTTATCCGCGTGAGGTAGTGAAACGGGCGCTGCACCATAACGCTGCTGCGCTGATTCTGGCCCATAACCATCCGTCCGGTGTCGCGGAGCCGAGTCAGGCCGACCGAAGGATCACGCGCCGACTGGCCGATGCACTGGCGCTGGTGGATATCCGGGTGCTGGATCACTTCGTGGTCGGCGACGGTGAGGTGGTTTCCTTTGCTGAACGCGGCTGGCTTTAGCAGCTGAAGTATTCTTTTTTTGCTCTATGCGGGTGTGAAGCAACCTGGTGGTCAAGTGCAAACAAGCTAAGTAATACAAAGGTCTAGCGATGAAGTGGATATTTTGCAGCGAGCAATAAAAGCGGGCCTTATCGGCATTTGAGCGGAATGTACAAAAAATGCTTAGCTTTCTGCTGTTTTCTGGTATGATTCGCACACATTTTTTAACCTCAATCAGCTCAACAGAGAAAAAGATCAGGTAATTCTGTAAAAAGGATCTGTTCGGGTCTTGAGCAACGCGTGTCAAGTTAGTATAATGCGCGACCTTTGATAGCCTTGTATGGATTTTCCATAACGGTTTTTAACCTCAACTTCTTAAGTGAAAGAGAGAGGTTCGGCCACCAAGGTTGATATCGAGCTGAAACGATTTGGAGAAGACATTCATGTCCCGAGTATGCCAAGTAACTGGTAAGCGTCCAGTAACGGGTAACAACCGTTCACACGCACGAAATGCTACTAAGCGTCGTTTTCTGCCGAACCTACAAACTCATCGTTTCTGGGTAGAGAGCGAAAAACGTTTTGTTAAACTACGTCTAACTGCTAAAGGCATGCGTATCATTGATAAGAAAGGCATCGATGCTGTTCTTGTTGATATCCGTGCACGTGGCGAAAACGTTTAAGAGGAATTAAACAATGGCTAAAGGCATTCGTGAGAAAATCCGTCTGGTATCTTCAGCAGGTACTGGTCACTTCTACACAACTGACAAGAACAAACGCAACATGCCAGGCAAATTCGAGATCAAGAAATTTGATCCAGTAGTACGCCAGCACGTTCTATACAAAGAAGCGAAAATCAAGTAATTGATCGCTTGCTTTGGTGTTAGTAGAAAAACCCAGCCTTTTGGTTGGGTTTTTTGTTTTCTGCTATCCCGTTCGAATGTTTCTCACTAGGCTCACCAAGTTCCCCTTTGGCAGGTAACCCGGTTATCTTCGCTCCCGCTCTGCACATCCTTCTCGTCTTGTCGTTTCATTACCTGACCCACCTGTCTTCGGCACGCTAGGATCCCGCTGCGCACTCTGCTAATCTGGCTTAAGATTCAATCAACTAAGGACTGCGGTCATGCGCGTCTCGCCCCGGCGACGTCGCCGCTGGAATAATTTTCTGATTCTGGCGGTGATTCTGTTTATCGGCATCATCAACCTGCCGTCGATCATTAAAAGCTATTTAATCGAGCCGCTCGTCAGCCCGTATCCGGCATTACTCAATCCGCAGGCTGAGTTGCAGGCGATGCATTTTACCCGCTTATCGCTGCAGAAGAGTCATGGAGAGTGGCAGGCCAGCCCGCCAATCAATATTGAACCTCAGGCGCTGATTGAGCGCTGGCAGCAACTGACCGGCACCCTGGTCGATGAACAAACCTATCAGTCGTTGCAGCCTAAACTGGGTAACCCACACAGCATAGAAGTCTGGTATCAGGGCCAGGAAGAGCCGCAAAGGATCACCTACTATCAGGCGCCGCAGTTCTGGCTGTTTAAAAACTGGCAGAACGAGTGGATAGCGGTCTCGGCGGAAGCGGGGTATTTGTTTCCTTAGTTCCTAAATGCTAGTTCCTAGTTCCTAGTTCCTGGGTCCTAGGCCCTAGGGGGGAGATCGCTGCGAGATTTTAGCGATAATCAAGGCGGTGAATTAGCTTTGATTTTAGATGACGGATTTGTATCACTAGATTTCCCCGAGCACAGAATCTTCTTTTCCTAGGGGCTAGGCCCTAGGATCTTAAATCCTTTTACTCCTCGCCAGCGTGGCCTGAGTTCCGTTAAACTAAGTCCTACTAACCGCAAAGACCCTTGAACCAAGGATCTCCCGAGGAGAAAGCATGCCTGAATTACCTGAAGTTGAAGTCAGCCGTATGGGGATCTCACCGCATCTGGTGGGGCAGACCGTGCGTACGCTGACCTTTCGTACCCCGAAACTGCGCTGGGATATCCCGCAGGAGCTGAAGCGGATGGAAGGGCAGGTGATTACCGCGATTACGCGTCGGGCCAAGTATCTGCTGCTGGAAACCACGGCAGGCACGGCGATTGTGCATCTGGGGATGTCGGGTTCGCTGCGGGTACTGGATGGAGACTTTGCGCCGGGCAAACACGATCACGTGGATCTGGCGCTGACAAACGGCAAAGTGCTGCGTTATAACGATCCGCGCCGTTTTGGTGCCTGGTTGTGGTGTGAACCGGGTGAGAGCCACAGCGTGCTCGATCATATGGGACCTGAGCCGCTGACCGATGAATTCAATCCGCAATACATGCTGGATAAAGCGCGTAATAAACGGGTGGCGATCAAGACCTTCATCATGGACAACAAAATCGTGGTCGGGGTGGGTAACATCTACGCCAACGAATCATTGTTCAGCTCACGGATTCATCCGCTGCGCCCGGCGCATTCAATCAGTGAAGCGGAGTGGACCTCTTTGGTCGCGGATATTAAAACGGTGCTGGCGACGGCGATCAAGCAGGGCGGCACCACGCTGAAAGATTTTGCCCAGGCGGACGGTAAACCGGGTTATTTTGCCCAGGAGCTGCAGGTGTATGGTAAAAAAGGCGGCCAGTGCCCGCGTTGTGAAACCTTAATTGAAGAGCTTAAAATCGGTCAGCGCAACTCGTTTTTCTGCCCGTCATGCCAACTGTTTGAGCAAGAAAAACATTAGTTTTTGTGATATAACCCTTTTATATGTAACGAGTTGAAGAGAAGGAACATGAAATACTTGGTTACCGGTGCGGCCGGTTTTATTGGCTCTGCTGTGGTAGAGCGTTTGTGTGCGGAAGGGCACGAAGTTATCGGTATCGATAACCTGAATGACTACTACGATGTGGCGTTGAAAGATGCCCGTCTTGAGCGCGCGGCGCACGACCAGTTCACCTTTATTGAAATGGACATAGCGGATCGTGAAGGCATTGCTGGCCTGTTTGAAGCTGAGCAGTTCGATAAAGTGATTCACCTCGCGGCTCAGGCTGGCGTGCGTTACTCAATCGATAATCCGATGGCGTATGCCGACAGCAACCTGGTTGGTCATCTGACGATTCTGGAAGGCTGTCGCCACCATAAGATTCAGCATCTGGTGTATGCCTCTTCGAGCTCGGTTTACGGTCTGAACCGTAAAACCCCGTTTAACACCTCAGACAGCGTCGATCACCCGGTCTCTTTGTACGCCGCGACCAAGAAATCGAATGAGCTGATGGCGCATACTTACTCGCACCTGTACGGCGTGCCGACTACCGGCCTGCGCTTTTTTACCGTGTATGGTCCGTGGGGCCGCCCGGATATGGCGCTGTTCAAGTTTACCAAAGCCATCATCAATGGCGATGCGATTGACGTCTACAACAACGGCGATATGCAGCGTGATTTCACCTACATCGACGACATTGTGGAAGGCATTGTGCGTATTAAAGATGTGGTACCACAAGCCAACACTGACTGGACGGTGGAAGAGGGCACACCCGCGACCAGCTCTGCTCCTTACCGGGTGTACAACATTGGCCACGGCAGTCCGGTTAAGCTGATGGACTACATTAAGGCGCTGGAAAGTGCACTGGGCATTGAAGCCAAGAAAAATATGCTGCCGATGCAGCCGGGTGATGTGTACGCCACTTACGCCGATACCGAAGACCTGTTTGCCGCAACCCAGTACAAGCCGCAGATGGGGGTTGAGCAGGGGGTGGCTAATTTTGTGAACTGGTACAAAGAATTCTATTCGGTATAGCGACGTCTGCCACACTCCTGACAGGCAGAGCTTGGTGCTCTGCCTGCTTATCGTTATCCTCCCGCGCGCTGCAATCATTCCTTCATATTTATAAAATCAGCGGTCAGATCATTAACTTTTATTAATGTCTGAACCTTTTTACATTTGCAACGTCAATTAAAGTCTGTTGTTTTCATAATGAGTCAGGTAAGTCCCTCAGAGGTCGCCGCTCGTTATCTGTTGTAGTTGTCTATCTCATGAATTATCAGTCACATTTGCGTCAGCTCTGTCTCGTGCTGCTGCAGTTTTTTGTATTTTCATTCAGCATCTTGCTGATTGCGCGTGGTGTTTTCTTTCATCATATTCAGGACGTACTGATTCAGCCCGGCGTGACAGAGGATATCTGGCGTGCATTCCGGGTCGGCGCACGCTTTGATGCCAAAGTCACCGCTATTGCTTATGCCCCGCTGTTGCTGGCCGGCCTTGTCCTGGCGGCTTCCCGGCGTGGTTATGCCCGCTGGTGTCATGTCGCTCCGCTTTATCATGCGCTGATCGCACTGCTGTATGTGCTGGGCTGCATCGGTAACTATTATTACTACCTGACTTACGGCACCCACATCGATCTGTTCATGTTTGGCTTGTGGGAGGATGACTCCAAAGCAGTGCTGGTTAACATCTGGCAGGACTATCCGATCCTGCGCGCTTTGCTGCTGGCACTGAGTTTTTCTGTGCTGGCTTATGTCACGGCGCGCTGGTTTATGCGCAGCGCATTTGGCCGGCTCAAGTGCAAACACAGCTGGCACTGGAGCGTGACATCGCTGGCGGTGTTGTGTGTGGTGCTGGTGACCTTCGCGGTGGCACGTGGCTCGCTCAGCAGTCATCCGCTTAAGCGTTATCACGCGGCAGTCTCGCCTTACAAACCACTGAATATGATCACGCCGAACGTATTTATGGCGCTCGACTGGGCGATGACCGATTACAAAGAGCAGCATAACTTTGCTCCGGTCAGCCAGGCTGAACTGACGGCGCAGATGAACAAAATTCTTGGTCAGCCGACCCCGCAATATCGCACGCCTGCCAATGATTACCTGCAACAGCATCCGCCGCATGTGGTGGTAGCAATGATGGAGAGCATGGGCATGAATATACTGGTCGAAGATGACGCTAAGACCAATGATCTGCTCGGCAGTTTCCGTCAGTACCGTGACCAGGGCTTTTGGTTTGAGCGTTTTATGGCAGGCACGTCTGCTACCATCGACAGTATCGTCATGACACTGTTTCACAGCCCAGTCGCGACCATAAGCCACTCGGCAGTGCAGAATATTGCGTTGCCAAGCTCGGCGGCGTTGCCGTATAAACGGGCCGGTTATGAGGTGGTGTTTCTGTACGGGGGGAACGGTATGTGGCGCAACCTGGCTAACTACCTGCCAGTGCAGGGCTTTGACCGAGTGTATGACGAAAATGACATTATGGAAGCGTTTCCTGAATCCGAGCAGTATGCCGGGCCATGGGGTGTGCCGGATGGTTACTTGTTCAAGTTTGCCAATCGGGTGCTGGAGCAGGCCGAAAAGCCGATCATGATGTTTATTATGACGGTGACCAATCACTCGCCGTATAAAGTGCCGGAGTACTATCAGCCTGCGCCGACTAGGATGAGTGAGCGTTTGGCCCATCTGATTGGTTATCAGGGTGAGCAGGCCAGTGTGTTACTGCAAACCTTCCAGTATGCCTCCGATGCACTGGGCCAGTTTATCGGTCGCATCAAACAGTCCGATAAACTGAAAGACAACACTGTGATTGCGGTGACCGGCGATCACCGTATGCGTTACAGCAGTACCGATGAGCCGGAAGAGTTTGCCATGACCTATGCGGTGCCGTTTTATCTCAATGTGCCACAGCCGATTCTGGCCAACACCCGCTATGAGTTCGATGCGCAGCGGGTCGGTTCACACCGTGACCTGTTCCCGACCCTGTATCATTTCAGCTTGTCGGATCAGGATTACATTTCACTCGGCGGCGAGAACATGCTGGCTGAGCAGGATGTCAGCCGCTTTGGCTATAATGCCACGCGCAGTATTAATCAGTACGGAGCCTTCAGCACCCAGGGCAATGGTTTGTACTATCCGTGGCAGGCGTCATCGCCGCTGCGCAATCAGGCCATGCCGGTCAGCGACGTTCCGTTCGATGCCGAGTGGGCGAAAGAATACCATCTGCTGCAGGATTACTACCTGCGTTCGCAGGTGGTCCCTATGGTGCAGTAGTATTTTAGGTTTATAGGGTCTAGTACCTAGGAGTCTAGGGCCCTAGTTCCTAGGATCCTAGGAACTCCATATCATTTAACCACTTTCTTATCATGCAGTGCATCGGCGACCAGTTTAGGTACGAACTCATCCACATTGCCGCCGTGAATGGCGACTTCGCGTACCAGAGAAGAAGAGATAAAGGCGTACTGCTCGGAAGGCGTGAGGAACACGCTTTCCAGCCCCGGCATCAGGCGGCGGTACATATTGGTCAGACCGAATTCATATTCGAAATCGACTGTGGTACGCAGGCCGCGCACCAGTACGGTTGCGCCTTCAGCTTTGGCGAAATCCACCATCAGGCCAGAAAAGCCCTTCGCGGTGACATTATCCAGATGGCTGGTCACGGCTTTGGCAAACTCAACCCGTTCTTCAAGCGTGAACAGGGTATTTTTGCTCGGGCTGGCGGCTACGGCGATGATTACTTCATCAAACATGCTGGCAGCACGTTCAATCAGGTCAAGGTGGCCGTTGGTAATCGGATCAAAGGTGCCCGGATAAATCACACGGGAGATACTTTTTGAAGTCACGTTGTTTTACTCAGGTTGTGCGCTTACTTTCATGCTAAACAAAAACCGTGGCGGAAACCAATAAATGTTAGCGGCTTCCGCCTGCGGCGATTTATAACGAAGCGAAAAACTCCAGATGCTGTTTAGCGCTTTCTTGGCACGAGAAGTCATCTATCATGCGCTGCTGCGCTTTGCGTCCCATCTCGGCACGGTTCGGCTCTGAAGCATACAGCCACTCGATTTTATCGGCGATGGCCTGAGCGTCTTTGACCGGTACTACAAAGCCGGTTTCACCGTCCAGCAGTAATTCTTTACCGCCGCCGGTGGTGGTCACTACCGACGGAATGCCCATTGCCATGGCTTCGATAATGGTTTTCGGCAGGCCTTCACCGCTGATCGAAGGCTGAACCTGCACCTTACTTGCGGCCAGCAGTTCCGGCACATCTTTACGATAACCAAGGAAATGGATGCGCTCTTGCATCCCGCTCTGCTCCGCTAAAGCCAGATTCTGCTCGGTATCCATGTCACGTCCGGCCAGCAGCAGATGCAGATTGGGCAGTTTGGCCAGTTGCTTGGCGCTTTCCAGCAGCACATGCACGCCTTTACTCGGACGGGCGTTGGCAATACAGATCACGCTGAACGCATCTTTCGGCAGACCGAGGCTGGTCAGTTCGGCTGGCTGGGCCTGATACCAGGCGATATCGTGGCCTTTGTAAATCGTGGTCACCTTATCGGCGTTCTTCCATACGTGTTTACGCACATCGTCGGTTACCGCCTGCGCTACACAGCTGATACCGTTAACCCGCGGATGGAGGTGGGTCAGGTAAGCACTCGGATCGTGACGGTATAAGCCACCCACGGTGCCGCGATAAGTGACCAGTTTGGTGTTTTTAAACCCGATACAGGCAAATGCCGCATTGGGGATGGTTTTCGAGTTCATCGCATACACCACGTCGTACTGGTTTTCGCGCAGCGCCTGACGCAGAGTTCTGATGCTTTTGCGGCAGATTTTCTTGGTCGGATAGCAATCGATGATCTTAACGCCGTTGTCACGAAAGCGCGCGACATATTCGGCATGACCCTGAGTCATGATGGTCACGTCATGGCCCATCTTGGCCATTTCAATAAACATTTCCGCTTCCGGACGCACGCTGTTCCAGGCGTCCTTGTATGAGCTGAATATTAAGATCTTCATGGTGTCTGTTTACCTCGGTCATGCCTTTGGCATGACGATGTGAAAAATACCATCAGCGCATCAGGCGCTGATTTGGCTGTAAAGTGTGGCGTAGCGCTGCGCGGTATTTTCAATCAGAAAATCCTGCAGCTTGGCTGCGCGGCCCGCCGCTAATACGTCTCGTAACTCGCTGTCAGTACGGATTTGCTCAATCGCTTCGGCCAGCCCCTTGGCATCGCCCGGTTCAATTAACAGGCCGGAGCGCTGATGTTCTATGATGTCCGGAATCCCGCCGGCGCGGGCTCCGATCACAGGCAGGCCGCTGCCCATCGCTTCGAGAATCACCGAGCCGAGCCCTTCGCTGTAGGACGGGTGAACCAGCAGATCTGCGGCGGCAAACCAATCGCCCATGTTGCTCTGCTTACCGACAAAACTGACATTGCTCAGCCCGGCAGCCTGCTGTTCCAGTTCGGCGCGCTGTTTGCCATCACCAAGCAGGGCAAAGTGAACGTCAGGTGTGCGGTGTTCCAGCAGTTTGGCTGCGCCGATAGTGACGTCAAACCCTTTGTGTTTGAGCATGTTGGCGCCGTGGATAACCAGGAACTTATCGGCAAATCGCTCACGGATCTGCGCCAGTTGACGGTTATCGACCGGATAACTGACCGGCGAGCTGGGGATGATTTCCACCTGCTGCTGCGGATAGGCATCACGGATGCGCGCGGCAATCTCGTTACTAAGGCCGACCAGCACGGCGGCGTGGCTGTAGGCCTGAGTCGATAACCACTTACGTTTGAGAGGGTTATCAATCCGGCGTGTGACCAGGTAAGGAATGCCGTGCAGTTTGTGCTGCAGCCAGGCCCAGTAAATAGCACGTCCCTCATGGACGTGAATCAACTGACAATCCGCGGTGACCGCTTTGCCGTGTTGCAGCAGATAGTGTTTGGCAGGCACGACCCGGCAGTTCAGTTCAGACACCCGGTCACAGAACGGGCTTTGCGGGTTGGCCACCACCGTCAGGTTGTAGCCCAGTTTAATTTGCTGCTTGATCAGCTGCAGAGTCTGGTTTTCCCCGCCGTGATAGCCGGAGGCCAGATTAACGTGACAGATATTCATCAGTGGTCTCTTTTCTCCGCTGGCGCCGCTGTTTTAGGGTGTGTGTCCTGCTCAGGCGGCTTCTGCGCAGCCTGTTTTTTCATATAGTCGCGCAGCCACAAATCGGCGTAGCGGGTAAAGGTGGTGTTGGCGCTCAGCAGAGCCAGCAGCAGTCCATGGCGACCATCGAGAAAGCCCAGTTTAATCACGTACATTTTAAAGAAGCGGAAAAAGCCGTGCAAAATGGCACCGCCCAGAGAGGACTTTTTGCGCCCTTCGCGCTGGTCGGCCCAGGCTTTCATATAGCGCTGGGTTTTCTCAACATAGTTAGGCAGGTTATCGATGGTGTAATGATACAGATCGCCTGAGAGCGATTTGAGCCGATAACCGTCCGGAATCATCACCGATTCATGCACCAGCACATCGTTGTATTGAGTGCTTTCTCGGCGGTAAAGGCGGGTCACCCAGTCCGGGTACCAGCCGGAATGGCGGATAAATTTACCAAACGCTTCGGTCAGGCGGTTTATCTGATAAACAGAACGACCGTCATCGGTCGCAATGGCATTGAGGATCGAGACTTTGAGTTCATTCGAGACTTCTTCATCTGAGTCGAGCGGCAGCACCCAGTCGGCGCTCATATAACTTTGCGCTTTCTGACGCTGCGGGCCAAAGCCAAGCCAGTCCTGATGGTAAACCTTGTCGGTATAACGGGCGGCGATCGCCAGCGTGCTGTCGCTGCTGCCGGAGTCGACAATCACAATTTCGTCTACCCAGCCGTGCACGGAGCGCAGGGTAGTTTCCAGATGTTGTTCGGCGTTTTTGACAATCATCAGTACACCGAGAGTCGGCTTACGCTCAGTCATTTTGGTTTCCTGTTAACACGGCATCAGTTAAAAAAGCATCGCTTAAAAAAGGTTGCAGCAGCTTAGTCACTTCTTCGACCTGAATATCACTCATCAGATCCTCCCCCTTAAGGCGGGTGCCCCAGGCCAGTTCGCTGACCGGGCGTCCGAACTGCTGCTCAGCCAGGCGCTGGTAAGCGTTGACTGTCGTTGCCAGGCTGTTGTAGGGGCCGGTGCGCAGCGGATTACTGTGCGCATAAAGGCCAATCACCGGCGTGCCTTGCGTCGTGGCCAGATGCGCCGGGCCGGAGTCCGGTGCCAGCACCACATGTGCCTGTTTCAGCACTGCAGTGAGCTGCTTGAGCGAGGTCTGGCCGATAAGGTTGACCACCGGCTGGCGGCACAGTTCGGCAATACTCTGCCCTAATCTGACTTCGCGCTCGGCCGGTGAGCCGCACAGCACGACCTGCAGGCCGTTGTCAGCCGCGAAATCCGCCGCGGCGGCGTAGCGCTCAGTCAGCCAGTTGCGGCTGTCCTTGCTCGCGGCCGGGCAGATGACCAATGACGGTTTACCCTGCAGTGCTTGGGTCGCAAACTCTGTATCGTCAGCGCTGAGCGGAATATTCCAGCGTGGCTGGTCAAACGGCACGCCGAGATAACGAGCAAATTCGGCAAAGTTGTCCAGCACATGCAACGCTTGAGTCTCCGGCAGATGACGGTTAGTAAACCACCACTGACCTTCACGGGTACGGTTTTTACCAAAACCGACTTTATAACGCGCCTTGATGCCCCACGACAGCAGGCTGGCCCGCAACGCGGCCTGCATATGCAGCAGCACATCAAAGCGTTGCTGTTTCAACTGAGACCACAGCGCTCGCATCCCCGCCATACCCTGTTTCTTATCGAAGACCACCACCTCAATACCAGGCAGATCGGCCATTAACTGAGCTTCGACCTTTCCGCAAATCCAGGTGATCTTGGTTTCAGGCCAGTGGGCCTGAATGGCTTGTACGACAGAAATGGCGTGGCAGACATCACCAATGGCGGACAGACGCAGCACACACAACGATTTAGGTGGAGAGCTCAGTAGACTCATAACTCATCGATAAAGAGGAAAATTACGCCAATTATGCGTATCGGACGAATGAATGTAAAATGTCGTTGCCTACTTTGACAGATAAAGCGCTGATTATGTCCGATATTCGTAATATTACCCTTCCTGGCCAGCAAATCTGGTATGACGCTGAGCTGCTGTCCACCGCTCCGGAGCACAGTTTTGACCCGGATTTCTGGCAGCGCAGCGGCAAAGTGACCGGCAGCGCGCAGGGGCGCGGCACTACCTGGTTTGTGCAGCTTGAGGCCTGTCAGGGCGCGCTGCGTCATTATCGTCGCGGCGGTTTGTTCGGCAAGCTGGTGAGTGATCACTATCTGTTTACCGGCTGGAAGAACACGCGCAGTGCGCAGGAGTTCGAACTGCTGCGCCATTTGGCTGAGGCCGGGGTGAATGTGCCGCGACCGATAGCGGCTCGTGCCCGGCGCAGCGGTTTCAGTTACCAGGCCGATATTCTGGTGGAAAAAGTGCCCAACGCCAGTGATTTGGTCGATGTACTGCAAAAGCAGGCTTTGAGTGATGAGGTGTATCAGGCCATCGGCCGGATGATTCGTACCATGCATGAGGCCGGGGTGAATCACACCGATCTCAATATCCACAATATCCTGCTCGATAAAGCAGGCAAGGTGTGGCTGATTGATTTTGATAAATGCGCGCGCAAGAGCGGGCAGGGCTGGCAGCAGGAAAACCTGAACCGTTTACTGCGTTCTTTTAACAAAGAGCAGCAACGGTTCAGTATTCAGTGGCAGCCTGAGCAGTGGTCGGCACTGCTGCAGGGGTATGAGCACGAAAACCGTTAATGGTGGCTACTGATCCGCGTCATGGTTTCCATAAATGATTGATAAACTTTGGCTTCGTCAAACTTTTTATAACCCTCTGTCAGATCGCAGGAAGGCGCTTGACTCAGTACACTGTCAAGGTGTTGCGCAATCACGCCTTCATCGTAAGAGTTAATCAGATATTGAGACAGCTCGCCGGTGAGAATTTCACTCGGTCCGGAAGGGCAGTTAACGCTCAGAGCAGGCGTACCAGTAGCCAGTGATTCCACTAAGACATTTCCAAACCCTTCGTGATCCGACGTTAATATCAGGCACTTAGCCGCTTTCATGATTGGATAAGGGTTGCATTCAAACGCAGTAAAGATGACTCGCTCATTAAGTTGCAGTTCATCCACTAGTTTGCGTAGATCCTCATAAAGCACACCTTCTCCCATGATCAGCAGTTTGGCGGTTTGGTTTTTCAGCAGAGAAAATGCTTTTAGCAAGCGGTCGATTCTTTTCTGCTTTTCCAGCCGGCCGACAAATAAAATAAATTCATCCGGGAGTTCTGATTGCAAAGGTGCTTGTGCTAGAGCCTGTATTTCCTGTATGCAAAAAGGATTATACAGAACGTTGTTGGATAATATCTTTTTGCCGCAGCACTTTTCTGTAAAAGCGTGGATTCCATTTGATACGACAACAACGTGTTTGTTCTTCAGGCGTTTTTTTATGCGGTGTTTATAACGTAATTTTTTAAACAAACTTCTGCGATTGTAGGACTGTTCATCCGAATTGTGGATATAAGGAATCAATCTCTGATCGTCGATACGGGAAATGACTTTAATACTCTCACTGTGCGGAGCAAACAGAAAATCAAAGTCGTTGTTTTCATCGAACCAGGCTTTGAAATAAGGAAATATACGGTCCACCCCTTGGGTGCCGTGTGGAATGTTCAGACAGCGAATCTTCAACCCAGAGGTTTGCGGAAGTTTGACATCATCAAACAAGGTGAGTATTTCGACTTCATGGCCGTAATGCTGAAGGACTTTAGCCAGGCGAATGACAACAATCTGCACCCCTTCAATTTTCAAATCTCTTATTAAAAATTTTATATTCATTGCTCAATAATCTTACAGTTGCTTAGTAACAACTTTTTTATTCAATATGGTGGTAATCGTTTTACCGATGGCTCCTTTATTATTATCGACCACTAAGCGCGCTTCCTTACCCATTAAAGTGAGTTTATTTGGTTCTGAGAACAACATATTGAGTTGTTTGGCGATTTCACCAGCATTGTTGCATAAAATTACCGCATTTTGTTGCGTTAACAACTGCATAATTTCACTGAAATTAAAAAAGCTCGGCCCATTGAGCAGCGGTTTACCTAACGCCGCCGGCTCAAGCAGGTTATGCCCACCCACTTTATCGCCGACTAAACTGCCGGCCATAAAGCAGATATCTGCCGCGCTGATCAGAGTCAGCATTTCACCCATGGTATCGCCGAGATACACCTGACATGTTTCTGCGTCTGAGGCCTGAGCTGTGCGGCGCTGAGTCGCAAAACCTTGTTGCTGGCACAGTTCAAATACAGCGTTAAAACGTTCCGGATGGCGTGGCACCAGAATCAGCAGTGCGTTCGGGTAATGCGTCAGCAGTTGGCGGTGTGCAGCAAGCAGAATGGCATCTTCACCTTCATGGGTACTGGCGGCAATCCAGACCGGGCGCTGCGTGCCCAACTGCTGGCGTAGCTCAGCGCCTGCTTCCTGCACCTGCGGGTTGATATCGATATCAAACTTCACTGAGCCGGTGACCTCAATCTGGTTCGCGCGAAAACCGAGGCGCTGAAAGCGTTCACCATCACTGGCATACTGGCACAAGATGCGATCCACATAAGGGCGAATCAGATTGAACAGGGCAGAAAACTTCTGATAGCGCTGGCAAGAACGCTCCGATAGCCTTGCATTGATCACAGTAACCGGAATATTGCGCTGATGAACGGTTTGGAGGGTATTGGGCCATAACTCGGTTTCGACAATCAGCAATTGCGCCGGTTGTACGGCTTTGATAAAGCGTCGTACGCACCAGGCAAAGTCGAGCGGCATATAGCGGTGCTCAACCAGATCGCCCAGTTTAGCGATCTGCTCGGCTCCTGTGCTGGTAGTCGTTGTGACGACGATAGCTTGCTCGGGCCGGGCCTGTTTGAGCGCCTTAATCACAGGGACCGCGGCAATCGACTCGCCCACAGATACCGCATGAATCCAGATTGGCCGGCGGGCTTTCACCTGAGGCGTGCAGCCCCAGTGTTCTTTCCAGCGCGATCCGAAGGCCGGTTTACCCGGTTTAGTCTTGTACAGCGAGTACAAAAACAGCGGGCTGAGCAGAGCGAGTAACAGGGTATATATCAGGCGCATAGGGCTATCTTAAATCGGGTCAACGTTACTTTAACCGGTAACGATAGCGTTACCGGAGGTCACTACGCGCTGGCGTCAAACTGCGCCAGAGCATCAATTACCCGCTGCGGTGCGAGATCTTTCAGGCATTTTAGGTGGCCGAGCGGACATTCACGCTTAAAGCACGGCCGGCACTCGATGTCGGTGTGCACGATGGCCTTTTTCACGGCCAGTGGGGGTGTATAGGTCGGAGAGGTTGAGCCATACACGCCCACCACCTGACAACCGACGGCAGCAGCAACATGCATCAGGCCAGAATCGTTACTGACCACGCTTTCACAGCAGGCGAGCATATCCACCGCTTCAATCAGGCTGGTTTTACCGGCCAGGTCAGCGACATGTTCGCGCTGCGTTTCACTAAGCTGAGCAATAATAGCCTGTGTAGTGTTGCTGTCTTTAGCTGAGCCAAACAGCCACACCTGTTTGCCCTGATCGATCATGGCGCCGGCAACTGCGGCATAATGCTCAGTCGGCCACTGTTTGGCCGGGCCAAATTCTGCACCGGGACACAGGCCAATCACGGCGCGTGAAGAGTTCAACGCGAACTTATCCCGGGTTTGCTGCTGAACTTCCGCGTCAATCGATAAGCTTGGGCGAGGTAACGTGTCCAGACCGCCCAGTGATGATGAATCGATCATCTCTGCTTTTGGTCGCGACAGGGCGACATAACGTTCCGTCATGTACTGGAATGATTTTTTATTCGGGCGCAGGTCATTGAGCAGACCATAACGCATTTCCCCTTTCCAGCCGGTGCGAACCGGAATACCGGCAAACCAGGGAATCAGGGCTGATTTGGCGGAATTCGGCAGTATGTAGGCATGGTCATACTGGCTACGCATCGACTTACCGATTGCCCGGCGGGCGAAAAAGTTAAATTCGCCGTGGCCAATCGGCATATCAAGCGCCTGATTGACTTCCGGCATGCGCTCCAGAATCGGTTTACACCAGGCCGGCGCCATAACGTCGATGATGGCATCGGGATGCTGCTGTTTGATGCTTGTGTACAAGCACTGAGACATCACCATGTCTCCGACCCAGGAAGGGCCTATGACGAGTATTTTCATTCGATACTTAGCAAATTTAAATAATGAGTAGCCAGCAGTTACAGGCAGAAAACCATTGGCCGGCTGGTTTGCTATTTAGTGTACTGGTTAGCGGCCAAAGATTCACGTTTCGCTTTGAAATCCGCCCAGTCAAATTCATGCACATACACCCGGTCATGTTTGTCTTTGGTGGCTGGATTAAACAGCACTTTGTTCTGGTCAGAAAGCGGATGCCATTCCTGATAGTTGCGAGGGTTATCAGCATAGATAGCCAGAATCGGCGTGTTCAGCGCGCTGGCCATATGCACGACCGAAGTATCCGGCGTGACACACAGGTCAACCTGACTGAGCAGTTGCAGCGAGAATTCCAGCGATGAGGTTTCACTGGGCAGAATGACGCGCTCACTGGCACATTCCTCGACCAGATCCTGCAGAAGCTCGATTTTGCCCGGTACCGGGATCAGATACAGGCAGTCGTGCGGAAAATCACGTAACCAGTTATGGAGTAGTTTCAGTGCTTCTTGCCTAGAAAATTGACGGTATTTACTGGAACCAAACAGGTTGATAGCGACATTGGTTTTTTCAGCATCGACGATCTGTTCGCTGGGATAGGGAATCAGCGGAATAACATCATCGAACGGTTGAGAACAGAATAGTTCAGCGGCGGCCTGGTAGCGCTGTTTAAAATGTACCGCCTCTGCAGGCAGGTTGACATTAAAGATCGGATGGTTGGTTTTATTAAACCCGATATTGTAACTGGCACCGAGCTCGTGCACGGCCAGTAGCTCTTTGAAGTCAAAGCTGGTACCGAGTTCAACCACCGCATCAAACTGCCCACGGTACTGGCGGAAAGAGTGCGCGGTTTTCACGCCGCGTTTGTCGCAGTGAATCACTTCGCATCCGGTGGCTTTCTGGTACCAGTTACCGCAAAACGGCGGGGTAATCACAGACACGGTGATATCCGGACGGGCTAGCTGCAAGGCTTTGATAAACAAACCACTCATGATGGCATCGCCCAGTTTGTTATCCCAACGCAGAAGTGCAACCGTGCGGACGTCCTTCATAGGCATTTTCGGTTGGGGAGCCTTGTCGTAGCGTCGACAATAGTAATCCAGCTTGAGCTTCTTCTGTTTGTTTCTGAGCGCCCGGTTAACACTCTTAAGGGTTTTGAGCATGAGTTACTTACCTAATCAGCGTGGTACATACAGCTTGCTGCCAGGCAGCGAGAACCTGAAGTTATCACAAAATCGTCTGGGTTCAATCACGATCACTGACGTTGTTCGATTTGGTGTTGAATCGTGGCCAGGGTCCGCGTGGCGTAGTCGTCGTTATTGTAACCAATTGCGATGCGTGATGCCGCAACTAATAACTGGTAAGCGCTGTGGTCACGGAGCAGTGATGCAGTACGTTCGCTAAACCAGGCCACATCAACCTGAGGGTGAATCCAGGGCCTGTACTCTGCAGGTAGTATTTCGGTTGCGCCGACATTCGCGGTGGTAATCACCGGAATATCCATGGCCAACGCTTCTGGAATTACCATACCAAACTCTTCCAGCTTGGCGGGGTAAACGAAGATATCGAGTACGCTGAGCCAGTATTCCGGCCGGGCATTTTTCGGTTTGTAGTGAAACTGCGGTAGTTTCACTACTGGATGATCGGCCAGTTCGGCAGGAAATGAGTGTGAACCGAGAACAAAAAATTCCACAGCTGCATCCTGTTGATGGATATTGAGGCAGATATCAAGAAAGTCGACCAGGCCGCGTTTTTTAAAATCACCGGAAGTAATAAAGCCAATCACCTTTTTATCGGCAGCAATACCGAGCGCCTTTCTCGCTGGCAGGCGAAAACGGGCTTTATTGTCGCGATTGAATTTGAGGTGATTGTAACCCGGATGAACCACAGAAATGCGTTGCGGCGCGATGGCTTGCTGCTGCAGTTTGTGTTTGGTAAAAGCCGAGTTGGCAATGATGTGGCACTGACTGTTTTGCAGCCAGATGAGGTATTCGTTGGGGGCGGCAGGATCGGAAGAGATCAGGTTGTGAATAAAGGTGAAATCAGCATTACGCAGACTACTGTCATGATCGACAATAACAGTGCAATCTGGACGGGCTACCTGAAGGCGGTGATTGTTGACTTTGGCTTTTTGGGGCCATAAGCGGGCCATCAGCCAGGTTCGGAAAAATCCCTTTTTACAATAAAGCTGAAAGTCGTGGTTAGCGGCTTTCAGCTTATTCATTTGCATTACAATGAGTTGGCCTGTTCCGCTTTTGTTGGAGATGTTTTTACGAAACAGTGCAATGGTTTTCATTCTACGTTTTCTCTGTTTTATCGTTTTTCTCGGTTTGGGCAAAACCACACAGAGGGATCATCAGCATGATGTAGAGCAAGATAGTTTGGCTATGGTTCAAGGGTACATCGGTTAAGCTGGCAACAATGTACAGCGTTGCCAAGCCTAAAATGGCGACTCTGTATGTGTGGTTACTTTTTAAAGCAATATATATGGGAAGAAAATATATAGGCAAAAAAAGGATAAGTCCAACGAATCCAAAACGGACAAGAGTATCAATAAACTGGTTATGGAAGTGATAAACCCGGAAGTTGATAATGCCGACAGAAATTTGTCCGTCTTCATATCTTTGCTCCAGCTCAGGCAGATGCTCGTTCCCGACACCCAGCCAAAAGTTGTCTTTGGAAATCAGAAAGGCGGCCCGCCACATCTGAAATCTTAGCCCGATGGAGCTGTCCATATCGCCGGATTCAATCCGGCTAATTTCAGCTTGTGTTTGCTCAATACGTGTTTCCAACTGATCTTTAAACACAAATAGAACGAGTGCTGAGCTAACCAAGAAAATAACAAAGTAACGTCCCAGATGGCGAATGCTTTTGGCATGAAACACCAGCATAACAACAAACGCAGCCAGCAGCGCCAGCCAGACACCACGCGACAGGGTCAGGATAACCGCTGAAGAAGAAAACAGAACGCACAGCAATCCGCACAAGCCTGATCTGCTTCTTGGTGCCTCAAGGAAAAAATGAAAGCCTAAGATGGCGATACCAGAGCAAAATGTGGCGTAGGGAATGACATTCATCAGCCCGGCAGCTCTTTCCTGATCTAAGTAAAAAGTGTGATAAATACTGTTGCTCATCAGGCAAACGGACCCGACTACGCTCAAGGTTAACCAAACACGGCGAGTCAGCATCTGCCAAGGGAAAACCAGTAACAGCAGTGCGGCTGCCAGATAAGCGCGAATCAAGCTCGGACTGCCATCTTTATATTGGTAATGCAGAATGACATAAGTCGAGAAAACCAATACTGCCCAAAGAACCCAGTTGCGCAGGTTCTCTCTGAGCATCTGTTTTTTGTATATAACGATGCTGGCGATAATAGCAATAACGGCAAACAGTACCATGCGCTTGTTACCGTTTTGCATAATGCTCAGGCCGGTAAACAGGAATAGATAAGGCAGCAAAATTATGGTTTTGCTCCACAGCGATGATGGCATCATGGATTAATTCTTACTGTATGGGTTAAGATCAGAGTCCGGGCGGGTCTTAAGCAGACGCAGAATCCACATATATTGCTCCGGGCGCTGAGTCACATAGTTTTCAATGCATTCATTCATCATGCGTGCATCCTGATGTTCGTCACCGGTCGGGAACGGCAGTTCAGGATAAAAGTCGAGTTCATACTCGCCGCTGGTACTGTTATACATCGCAAACAGCGGGACAATTTTCGCTTTGCTTAGCGTAGAAAGGCGGCCTAAACCGGCAATGGTTGCTTTTTGGGTCGCAAAAAGTCGACAAACACACTGTGTTCACGGCCGAGATCTTCATCCGGCAGGTAATAGCCGAGGTAACCGTCTTTACGGACCGATTTAATAAACGGTTTAATGCCGACACTGCGGTCATACACGCGGCCGCCATATTGTACGCGCTGCTTATGCATCAGCCAGTCAGAGACTTTATTTTTCTGACTTTTGGCCATGGCAGACACCGGCAGGCCACGTGAAGCGAGCAAAATGGCCGGAATATCAATCGCCCAGGTATGTGGAACCAGCAGAATAACGTTCTCTCCACGATCCAGCACTTGCTGCACATGTTCGAAACCACGAATGGTGGTGTTACTTTCCAGCCAGCGTTTACTGCGTATGGACGTCGAGGCAAAGCCCATCAGAAACATGGTCGAGGTGATGTACATCTGCTTAAGAATGGCTTCACGCTCAGCGTCCGATTTTTGCGGAAAACACATCTGTAGATTCACCCGCGCGCGGGTATTAGCTTTGCTGTTTACTTTCAGCGCAAATGTGGCCAGAGCCCCGGCAATAGCCCGCTTGGCGGCGGCCGGTAAAAAACTCAGCAGACAAGCAAAGGCAATAGCAAACCAGGTTCCCCAATATTTGGGATGCAGGAAATTCCACTGAAACTGCGGATTGTAGGCATATTCATCAAAGTCATCACGCGGTGATGAAGAGAGACGAGAAGTCGACATAGTTTGCTCAGATTGTTTGTTTTTTGAGTAAAATTATCGAGGAGTATAACAGGAGTAGGGGATATAGGGAAAAGGTCCTAGGATCCTAGGCCCTAGAGGGGGGCTTTCAGTTTGGTTTTCACTAGGACCTAGCCCCTAGGATCCTAGGCCCTAGAAGGTCGCGTTCAGTTTGGCTGTTACGGGTTGGATTGCTGAAGGCAAACGTGCCGCAGACCTCAAGCTTAGAAATGCCGAATAAGTTCCAGCGAACGCATCTAGGACCTAGCCCCTAGGATCCTAAAGCCTAGGATCCTGGAACCTTAAAACCTAATCACTACCAAACAGATCGCGGGTATAAACCTTCTCTTCCACATCTTTCAGCTCTTCAGCCAGACGGTTAGAGACAATGACATCCGCTTCCTGCTTGAACGCTGCCAGGTCATTGATCACTCGGGAGTTGAAGAAGTGCTCATCTTGCAACACTGGTTCATACACGACCACTTCAATACCCTTGGCTTTGATGCGTTTCATGATGCCCTGAATAGAAGAAGCGCGGAAGTTATCTGAGCCGGACTTCATGATCAGGCGATAAATACCGACCACTTTTGGCTGACGTTTGATAATAGAGTCGGCGATAAAATCTTTACGGGTGCGGTTGGCATCGACGATGGCACCGATAATGTTATTCGGTACTTCATCATAGTTGGCCAGCAGCTGCTTGGTGTCTTTCGGTAGGCAGTATCCACCGTAACCAAACGACGGGTTGTTGTAGTGATTACCGATGCGCGGATCCAGACCGACGCCTTGGATAATCTGGCGGCTGTCGAGGCCATGCACTTCGGCATACGAGTCTAGCTCATTAAAGTAAGCCACGCGCATCGCCAGATAAGTGTTTGAGAACAGCTTGACCGCTTCGGCTTCAGTGGAGTTGGTAAACAGCATCGGAATGTCTTGCTTGATGGCACCTTGTGCCAGCAGGTTGGCAAAGGTTTGTGCGCGCTCACTCTGCTCACCGACAATAATACGTGACGGGTACAGGTTGTCGTACAGCGCTTTGCCTTCACGCAGAAACTCAGGCGAAAAGATCAGGTTGTTACACTGCATCTCTTGTTTGAGCGTTTCGGTATAACCGACCGGAATGGTGGATTTGATCACCATAGTCGCATCCGGATTAATCGCCATCACATCACGAATCACCGATTCAACCGATGAGGTGTTGAAGTAGTTCGTATTTGGATCGTAATCAGTCGGAGTGGCGATAATCACGAATTGAGCGCCGACATAAGCCTGCTCTTTATCCGTAGTTGCGGTAAAGTTCAGCGATTTTTCACTCAGGAACTGCTCAATTTCTTTATCAACAATCGGCGACTGACCGCGATTGAGCATCTCGATTTTTTCCTGAACGATATCCAAAGCGACAACTTCGTTGTGCTGCGCAAGCAGCAAGGCATTGGACAGGCCGACGTAACCTGTCCCTGCTACGGCTATTTTCATTTTAGTTTTCCGGTTTTTTAGTTCCTAGATCCTAGGGCCTAGGTCCTAGGGTCAGCATTCTTTTTAAGTTTTGGTGTAAAAGGTTTTTAGATCCTGTGTATCAGGTTTTTAGGTACTAGTTCCTAGGTCCTAGGGTCTTCGCTGAGAGTTTGGGTAAAACCTTTACATCACAGATCGCTTTCTAGACCCTGGTTTTGGGGTTTGTGCCGGTTGAAATAAAACTTAAAAACTACCAGCACGCATCCCAGGGCCTAGAACCTAGGATCCTAGGACCTTTCTTACCTAGGAACGTATCTCCCTAGAACCTTTTTAATTAATAATTGCTAAATACTCTGCCACACCTTGGGCGACGGTTTTGAACTCAACATCACAGCCTGCGGCGCGCAGCTTGGTCAGATCGGCCTGAGTGTATTCCTGGTAAGCACCTTTGAGGTGATCCGGGAACGGAATGGTTTCCACGTCGCCTTTGCCGTGATGCGCGATGACCGCTTTGGCCACTTCATTAAATGATTCCGCTTTACCAGTGCCGCAGTTAAAGATGCCGGACACGCCGTGATCCATAAACCACAGGTTTACCGCTGCTACATCACCGACGTAAACGAAATCACGTTTGAAGGTTTCACTGCCGGCAAACAGTTTCGGGTTTTCACCCGCGTTCATCTGGTTGTTCAGGTGGAACGCTACGGATGCCATAGAACCTTTGTGCTGCTCGCGCGGGCCATAGACGTTAAAGTAACGGAAGCCAGTCACTTGCGGCAGTTTTTCACCGTGTTCTGCGGCATCTTGCCACAGGCGGCGTACGTAGTTGTCAAACTGCTGTTTGGAGTAACCGTAGACATTGAGCGCACCTTCATATTGTGGCTCTTCAATAAAGGTATCGGTTTCACCATAAGTCGCAGCCGATGAGGCATACAAGAACGGGATTTCACGATCGAGGCAGAAGTGCAGCAGCTCTTTGGAGTACTCATAGTTGTTGAGCATCATGTACTTGCCATCCCACTCGGTGGTGGCTGAACAGGCGCCCTCATGGAATACGGCTTCAATCGGGCCGAAATCATCACCGGCCATTACCTGAGTCAGAAAGTCGTCACGGTCCATGTAATCGGTGATCTGCAAATCAACCAGATTCTTAAATTTACGGCCATTTTTAAGATGATCGACCACCAGAATATCCGTGATACCACGGTCATTCAGAGCTTTCACAATATTGCTGCCAATCATGCCAGCACCACCAGTTACGATGATCATAATTACTTTCCACTTAAGCTTAAATACTGTGTCGAATAGTAGCAGGGAAGGGTTTTAGGTTCTAGGTCTCATAGAGGTTACTAGGGCTTAGTTCCTAGATCCTGGTTCCTAGGTCCTAGGATCTACGCTTTTAGTTTTAAGTCTTTCCAGAATTATCTCATTGCTGTTATTCAAGCGAATACGAAATTCAAAATTTCTAGAAAACTATAGCGCCCACCATCTAGAACCTAGGGTCCTAGGAACTAAACTGCATCCTAGAACCCCAAGAACTTATTTACCTACGCTACTTGGCCGCTGCGACCACTGGCTGCGTGAATCGGTGACGTCAAACAAGTGATATTTACGATCCAGTTGCTGACCACCGTCACGGGTGATTGGCTGCCAGGCGATGTTGGCGCGGCTGGTGGTTGGTTTCACCGTCATCAGATCAAACGGAATGGTGATGTAGAAGCCTTTGTTAAAGCTGCCTTCACCATACTCATCAGTCGTCAGATCGGTTACTGTCGCGTAGGCACCAACGATTACACCAGATTTAAACTGCTTGGAGAAATCGACGCGGGCGCCTTTATCGCCACCAAGGAATTTACCCACACTGACTTTAAACAGGGTGTCATTAATCCAGTTCCACTGCGGCATATAGTATGCGGTCAGCTGACCTGTCGTGCCTTGATCCAGCACATACGCCTGACAACTCACGTCACCGGCGGAACAGTTACTGGCGTTGTAACCATCGTAGTAAACGTACGAGTCGGTAAATACACCAAACCAGGAATCCGGTTCACGCTGTGAGACCAGGTTGGCATCTAAACCTAATGCCCAGTTGCTGTTGAGCGGGCGGTATAGCACCTCACCACCTACCCCGGCAAACATGGTTTCCAGATAACCCGCATAGGCCTGGGTGTAAATATTATCAGTCGGCTGCTCAAACCAGGTGAGCTGCAGGTTGTTGAGGCGCACTGAGTTTTCACGTGCATAGGCACGGAACATAGTACGCACCCGGGGCACGGCAAAGTTGGAGATATGCGGGTTGTTTTCCACATAGTTAAACTTGTCGTAGTTATCGAACAGGTTGAAGTAGATCGAGCCGCTGGCTTCAATATTGTCACTCAGCCACACATTGCCGTTGGTATTAAAACCGACCTGATAGAAGTAGAACGACTCAGGACCGCCCACCGACTGAATTAGTACCGGATCAATACTGGCGTTCCAGCGTGAGTCGTTGCTGGCCAGTGGTTTACCTGAGCGTTCGGCTTGTGGTTGTTTTTGCTTGGTGGCGTCTTCCAGTTTGGCACCAAAATATTCGTTGTTCGCGATTTTTCGGTATGCCGCGGCATCAATGTCAGTTTGAGTCAGATCGACGCCATTACTACGCTCGACGATACGATAGGTTTTGATGTAACCCGGGGCATTATTGGCCAGAATGGCTGCAGCGCGATCCTGGGCTTCTTTGCGGTCACGATATTTGATCTGTTCACCGCTCACCACCAGGGTATCGCCATCTTCGCTGATGGTGTTGCGGGTGTAACCGGCATTGTTATCAAGCTGCGCCGAGACTTGCTTCCAATCTGGATCCTGAGCTGGTTGCGCGGTCACGGTTTGTTTCGGCTCATCACGCCAGAAGGTTTCCAACTGATTAAAGTTGGTGTTCAGTGTTAAGCCGAAGGTGAAAACATCACCGCGCTCATAACTGATTTTGGCATCGGCCCAGTCCGCTAAGCGATACAGTGCACCGATGTTAATTGGTGTGCGCGGTTGCATATCTTTGCCGGCACGAACGTGCGGGAAGTCCTGCGAATAATTGTTGCCGTCATATTCCAGCTTGAGGCGCAGCGGTGCGTAAGGTGTCTGATATTCGACGCCACCAAATACAGACGCCGGGCCTTTAAACCAACGGCCAGCCTCAAATGAACCGCCATTACCGCTAAATGAATCATCACGAATACAATATTTGTCGGCGGCTTTACACAATGGATTGGTGACATTACCGCGCTGGCCGATATAGCCCCAGCCTAAGCCCAGAGTAATATCCAGCGGGCCAAAACGTTTGGTGCCAGCAATAAACTCGCCGTCAAACAGGCCAGTACCACCGATATCACGGATACCAATCGAGGTTTCCGGTAGCCAGTAACTCTCTTCTAATAAACGCAGTTTAACGTCGATGCCTTTATCGGTGTAATTATTGTTGCCGCTGTAGGCTTTGTTGGAGTTATAGCGCACATCCGGCACCCGGGTATAACGAATGGTGGTTTCTAACCAGGGGAAAAGCTGAATCGAAGAAAAATAGTGCTGGTAATCATCATTGACAGTGATACCAAAGTTAAATTCGCCTTCCGGCGCCATGCGCGCGGCCGGCATTTGCATCAGGCCGACTCCGCCAAAATCCGATTGAGAAGGGCGAAGCTGAGCAGGTTGTAATTCACTGGCATGCGCCTGACTGGCCAGCATACCCAGGCAAACTGCACTGAGCATTCGCGAGTGAGAGGAGATCGAATGAGTTGTGTTTGCCATTGTTAGTTTTTCACCATGCTGATCAGAGTTGCGATGTCTTGTTCTAACTGCTGTAGTTCGTCATCACCAGAATTAAAGCCGATAAAAATAGCGCCGCCAGGCAGCGGACTGATGTGCTGATTGTTCCAGTAGGCAATGCCGGTTTTTTCTATTGTGCCATCGGGCTGAATCAGCCAGGCAAAACTGTCGCGAGAGGTACGAGGGTACATGGCTTGTTTTAGGTAGTCGGAAATAAACCAACCTGCGTGATAGCGCAGGCTCTGCTGCTCGGGCACACCAAATAAACTGACTGTGCTTGGACGGCCATTCAGCGCTAACTCATATTGGCCCGGGAGTAACGGATTCAGAGTATTATCTAAGCGCAGTACGTCACGATCCAGATTGGTCACCAAGCGGTAACCATATTGGTGCTGTTTGAGTTGGCGCAACAGGCTGGATGCGATGGTTTGATAATCAGAGTCCTGCGCCAGAACATTAAGACGCTCACGAACTGAGGTATAAAGCTCATCTGTTTGCGGTTGCTTACTGACATCAAACAGGCGATAACCTTCGTGGTAACTGTGGTTATCGACCGAGAGTAAGTCCTGCTGCGTAGCATCGGCCAGGACACGCTCTAAACGTACCGGCTGGTTGTATTCAAGGCGGACGTCATGGTGTGTTAGCTGCACTTGCGTGGGCGTATCATAAGTGGGGTCATCAAAATTTTGCAGGGCTGCGGAGTAGGCCGCAGATGAAAGACCCAGCAAGCAAAGAGTGAGAAGCGATTTTAGCGGCAGTGAGGTAGCAGATGTTAGCTTCATTGGGCGACCTCCGCTTGCTCTTGGTAAGGTTTCAGAATGTCCATTTCAATCCGTGCCATATCTGGGCCAAGGTATTGGACGCTTTTCAGCACTTCTCCATTACGGTTGACCCAATACTGGTTATAAATAGTTGCATCGAGATCCGGGAAAGTGATGTTTTCCTGCCAGTGATTGAGTTGTTCAGTCCACAGCGGGGTTGTAATGGTCTCTTTACCCAGGTAAAGCATATTGAGATTACCTACGTGCCCATATTGCTGATCGTCCTGCCAGTCATACAAGGTTGACCAGGGCATATTGTTGCGCCAGGAGGGGACTGATCCGCTGCGGCGTGCTAAATTACCAGCAAACAGCTTATGGGTTTTCACGATACGACCCTGCTCGGTCACAATCATACCGCCATCATTAGAGACCCATTTCAACTGGTTGTTGCCGGTTTTTTGGTTTTTTTCGATGTAGGCCAGCACCATAAACACGCGACGGTCATCATTGATGCGCACATAGGTCGAGGCATAGGGCAGGTCTTGCAGTTGTTGTTGACTGATCTCGATATCACTCAGGCCGAGGAAGGCTTCTTGTACCGTATCATTGATACCGGCGAATCTTTGCGAACAACCGGAAAGCAGTGCGAGCATAATGAAGGCGCATCCCTGCTGGCGCAGTCGCCTGTTTATGGTTTTCATGTGAGTTAAACAGCCTTGTTTGAAAATGTCAGTAGATACAATAGGAGTAAGAGCAAACAGCTACTTAGATTATCAGCCTAAATAGATTGGGGCAATCAAGCCGCTGCCAGTTGAGAGAAGTAAATAAATTAAAGAAATACAATGAAGCTATTAATAGCAAATTATTTCATGACGGGGGTCACAAATTTTGTCTTAATGATCTCAGTCAGGATTGGCCCTGTTCAAAAATAATAAAAAAGACCAGCAAAGCTGGCCTTGAGTTCTATTCATGAAAGAAACTTTCACTTGGGCTTAGTTGGTGCCGGTAGTGCCTGACGTGCCAGAATTACTACCGCTGTTTGAAGCTGCAGCAGCGGCTACAGCAGTCGCTGCTGCAATAGCACCTACCGTACCCGCAGCGACACTACCCGCTGCAGCACCAGAAGCCGCAGCTCCGCCTGCAGCACCGCCGCCTGCAGCGCCGCCACTTGCTGAAGTAGCAGTAGCTTGTCCTGCTGGTGCAGGTGGAGGAGTGTCAAGCGCTGAAGTTGCAAATGCTGAAGTAGAAACACCCAGCGCAACTAGCATTGCTAACGCGATATTTTTCATAGTAAATCCTTATATACAAATTTTAACATCGATGTTTGAAGCTTGTATTTTGCTTCAGAACTTATTGTAGTGACAACTTGTTTGTAAAGTAAACGTCAATATGCATCGGGTAAGTCATGATTTCGCTAAATTCGAATTAGTAACGCGAATTGTGTGGTAAATCGATCACAATAAATTGTTATTCTAAATACGATGTGCATAATAGTTGCGCATTACAAAAAGCAGTTCAAGCTGCGCATAAAAACAACGTCAAAATCAGGTTTTACGGAGTAAGCCTTGTCGGCTGCCGTGAGCGCAATGTGGTTAGCGCAGTAACCAATGGGCGGTAGCGTGACCGAATAACAGTGTTGTGCGAGGTGTGAGTGTGAGGCAATCAGGACGCCGGTAACTCATCAGGCTTAATGTTCCTCTCTCATTACTCAAGGTAGTGCATATTGTGCTGCTTTGTCCACATCCCACAATACGTTTCTTCCACACTTCTATTCGGCTACCTAAGAACCAAATCGGCTACCTAAGAAGCAAGGCGTCGCAAGGAACGTTTTCATGAATATCTCTAATCCACTTTTATTTGCATTTCTGGCTGTTGGCGCAGTGACGATAAGTCCGGCTGCATTTTCTGCACCCTATGTGGGCGCAGAATTGGGCTACAGCGATGCTGAGTACCAACCCGATCACGCTCAGCTTTCCGGTGATGGCAACCCTATTAATATCGGTGTGCAGGCCGGTTATTTCTTGAATGATTATCTGGGCCTGGAAGCGCGCTACAGCCGTTCGGTGCAACGTTCATCCGGACTTAAGATGGATGAGCTGACGAGTGGTTTTGCAAAGTTGAACTTACCAGTCACACCCAGAATTGCATTGTACGGCCTGGCGGGCTATTCCACATTTACACTTGATAAACAGGGCGTAGCATCGGTCGATGAATCCGGATTCAGCTTTGGAGGCGGGATTCATTTTGCTTTGGATCGCCATAAAGCGCTTGCCTTAGATGTGATTCGCTATGCAGACGCTGACCATGCCAGTTTGTATGCGATGAATTTAGCCTTTCAATATCGTTTTTAATCTTACGTCGAATAACAACAATCACTTTTTCATCAAAGATTCACCCTATTTGCATACGATTGGTGCGAATTTTTGAATTAACAATGGAACTTAGCCTTTGGCGCTAAGTTATCAGTAATCAAAAGCGAATAAACAATGCATAAAGGATATTACTCTCTTGCCGTGGGAGTCATGGCGAGTCTGTTTGTTTCAGCAGGCCATGCTGCGCCTACACCGACGCCGGCTCAGCTACAGATGTTTAAAAATTTACCTGCAGATCAGCAACAAGCGTTAGCCAGCCAGTATGGTGTCTCGATCCCCAGTGGCGGTCAGCAAGCGACGTCATACAGCAACCCGCAAGTGATAGAAGCACGCGATACCACATCTCACTCTGAAACTAAAAAACAATCGGCTGAGGCAACAAAAAGTGGCAGTTTGAAACGCTTTGGCTTGGATCTGTTCGCAGGCTCACCAAGTACTTTTGCGCCAATCAGTAATGTGCCGGTACCATCTAACTATACCGTTGGTGCGGGTGATGAAATTGTGATTCAGCTGTTTGGTAAAGAGAACCAGACCTACCGTTTGCGGGTTAACCGTGCTGGTGTGATCAACTTCCCTGAATTGGGCCCGGTGCAAGTGGCGGGCATGAAGTTTTCCGAAGTTCGCCAGTCGCTGACTACCCGGGTTGAAGAGCAGATGATCGGGATGCGCGCCGATATCTCTATGGGTGAGCTGCGCAGCATGCAAATTTTTGTCATGGGTGACGCCTATAAACCAGGTGCTTATACCGTCAGTGCACTAACCACTATCTCGCAGGCGATTTATTTTAGTGGCGGCCTGAGTGACAGTGGTGCGCTGCGTGATGTGCAGCTCAAGCGTGATGGCAAAGTGATCGCTAAGCTGGACTTATATGACCTGCTGTTAAAAGGCGATGCCAGTGATGACGTGCGCCTGATGCCGGGCGATGTGGTGTATATCGCGCCGGTAGGCCCGACAGTAGCGATCAAAGGTCAGGTCAATCGGCCGGCGATTTATGAACTGAAACCAGGTGAAAACTACCAAAACGCCGTGGCCATGGCTGGCGGCTTCACCGCCAATGCCGATGATACCCAGGTGGAAGTGAAACGTTATCAGCCCAATGGCAGCCGGGAAGTGCTAACGCTGGATTTAACTCAGAACCAAGCAAAACGCACAGCACTTAAAAATGGTGATGCAATCACGATTGCCAAGAAAAACGATGAGCTGACCCGCTATATTGAACTGCAAGGGGATGTGGCGCAGCCAGGGTATCGCGAATGGAAACCAGGCCTGAAAGTGGCGGACCTGTTCAGCAGCATGGACAGTGCGTTTAACCGTACTGCGGATGTGAACTATGCGCTCTTGGTGCGGGAGATTAATCCGCAGCGTGATATTGAAGTGCTGCAATTTAACCTGGCGAATGCGCTGTTAAAACCAGAGAGCCGCGATAATCTGATGCTGGAATCACGTGATAAAGTTCTGGTGTTTAATCGCCTGAGTACTCGTAATCTATCCGTATTTGATAACGAAAAAGCTACTGCAAAAAGTTTAACTCAGGCTCAGAAAGATGCTCAAAATGATGAAAGTGAAAATGAGGCAAGTTCTACTTTCACTCGAGAGAATATCCTTCAACTTCTAGGAAGTTCTCAAATAACTGCAGAGCAAAGAAATCAACTTAAAACCAATACACGAGGAGCCTTACTTGCTCCCGTTTTACTTAAGTTACAAGAGCAGTCTCGCCCCGGAATGGCACCGCAGGTGGCGGAAGTCTTTGGTGAAGTGAAATACCCTGGCCGCTACCCAATCACTGAAAATATGACAGTCTCTGGGTTAATCGGCGCAGCTGGAGGCCTGACCTATGATGCATTTACTATTAATGCCGAGCTGGCCAGACGTACTGTTGATGCTAATGATGAGCGTACCACGACTCAGATTCAACGTATCGATTTACGTAAAGCTTTGGAAAAGCGTGCCAATAGTGATGTGCTCATTCAGGGCCGTGACCGCTTAAACGTGTTGGAAAAGCCAGCCGCTAACTTGCAACAAACTGTGGTGCTGCAAGGTGAAGTTCGCTTCCCGGGCACGTATAATGTGCGCCGTGGTGAGACCATGAGCCAACTACTGCAACGGGCGGGTGGTTTAACCGAATTTGCCAATCCGAAAGGTGCTATTTTCACTCGTGAAGCTTTGCGTCAGCAAGAGCAAAGGCTTCTCAATCAATACGCGGAAGAGATGCGTAAAGAAACAGTGAAAAAAACCTTCCGAGCAGATAATAACTCCAACTCTATGATTAACGATCCGGATAAAACGCTCCAGTTTGTAGAAGAGGCGAGCAAAAGCAAAGCGCTGGGCCGTATGGTAGTGCAACTTAATCGCGTGATGCTGGAAGATCCGGCGGCCGATTTTACGTTAGAAGATGGTGACTTCTTGTATGTACCAACCTTCCGCAACACGGTTTCTATTATGGGTGAAGTTCAGGTGCCGGTGACTTACCTGCTGGATAACTCGCTGGATGTAGAGGATTACATCAGCAAAGCTGGCGGCGCGAAGAAGCAGGCGGATGAAGACCGCATCTTTGTAATTCGAGCAGATGGTTCAGTGTTTAAACCAACGTCAAGTTACTGGTTTGGCAGCCATCACCCCGATTTAGAAGCAGGCGATACCATCGTGGTGCCACTAGATACCGACTACCGCGATGCGCTTAATATCTGGACTGCTGCCACTCAAATCCTGTATCAAACCGGCGTAGCAGTTAACGCTCTTAACTAACCAATTCCTCAAGAGACTAATGTTATAGTTTCTTGAGGATATTAAATATACTATAGATTAAGATTTTACTAATTTTATAATTGACCTTGTTTTGTATAGCTACGCTATAAGAAACTTAGGATTAAAACATGCAACAAAAAAATTATATCAACGCAGATGGTTCACCTTCTTCAGAAAGTAACTTTGAGACGAATGAAGCAAAGTTACATGAGTTAATTGGTGCTATTTGGAAGGGCAAGTGGTTTGTGATTTTTGTCACAAGTATATTTGCGATTGGTTCTGTGTTTTTTGCCATTAAACAACCGAATATATATAAAGCAGATGTTTTATTAGCGCCTTCTGAAAGTTCAAGTGGTGGCGGCTTGTCGAAAATGGCTGGACAATTAGGAGGCCTAGCTGCTCTAGCTGGGGTTAATATAGGTGGAGCTAAAACTTCACAAACTGAACTCGCTATACAAGTCATGCAATCACGGCAATTTGTAGAAACATTCATAAAAGAACATGATTTACTGATCCCTCTTATGGCTACTGAAGGTTGGGACTTGAAAAATAATGAATTATTAATTAATAAAGATATTTATGATATAAAAACGCAAAAGTGGCTAAGAGAACCCAGTGGGTTGAGAGGATCGCAGCCAACAGCACAAGAAGCGTATGATTTTTTCATCAAGGGTATTTTGGGTATAGGTCAAGGTAAGGATAGTGGTTTATACACAGTGTCAATTTCTCACTATTCTCCTTTTATAGCAAAACAATGGCTTGATTGGTTAATAGAAGATATTAACGATGTAATGCGAGAAAGGGCGATTTCAGAAACCACTCAAAACTTAGCATATCTCAATAGCCAACTACAAAAAACCGCTGTGGCAGACATGAAAAGTACGTTTTATAAGTTAATAGAAGAGCAAACAAAAAGTTTAATGTTGGCAGAAGTACAAGAGGAATTTGTATTTAAAACAGTAGACCCAGCCATTATTCCTGAGGTCAAAGATAAACCAAAGAGAGCATTGATTTGCATAATTGGTACCTTGTTAGGTGGAGCGCTTAGTGTCAGTGTTTGGCTTCTGATTTTTGCCTTAAGAAAACAATAGATTTCCTTAAGACACTTAATTATAACGATATGTATCGAAGGTTAATGTTAATAACTTTATAACTATAAAGTTATAGAGTGTTTTTTCTGGTTTGCAGAGGGATGATTCTGCGAACATAAAGTTAGATTTTAAGAGTAACAGTTTATGAAAATTCTCGTCACTGGCGGAGCGGGCTTTATTGGCTCCGCTGTAGTTCGCCATATCATTAAGAACTCACAAGACGATGTCATAGTTTTAGATAAACTTACATATGCCGGTAATTTAGAGTCCTTGAGTGAAGTAGACAGTCACGTGCGTTACGCATTTGAGCAAGTGGACATTTGCAATCGAAATGAACTCGACCGCGTGTTTTCTGAGTACCAGCCAGATGTGGTAATGCACCTTGCCGCCGAATCGCATGTAGATAGGTCTATCGATGGGCCTGCAGCGTTTATTGAAACCAATATCGTTGGCACGTATACACTGCTTGAAGCTGCACGTTGTTACTGGAACAGCCTTGAGAGTGAATGTAAAGACGCATTCCGTTTTCACCATATTTCTACCGATGAAGTATATGGCGATCTGAAAGATACTGATGATCTGTTTACTGAAGAAACATCTTATGACCCATCAAGTCCATATTCGGCATCGAAAGCGTCAAGTGATCACCTAGTCAGAGCATGGTATCGTACATACGGTTTGCCCACTATAGTGACTAACTGCTCAAACAACTATGGCCCCTATCATTTCCCTGAAAAGCTAATCCCTCTCATGATTCTGAATGCCTTAGAAGGGAAAGCATTGCCAGTTTATGGCGATGGCATGCAAATACGAGATTGGCTGTTTGTAGAAGATCATGCACGCGCATTATATAAAGTTGTTACGGAAGGTATTGTAGGCGAAACTTATAATATTGGTGGTCATAATGAAAAATCTAATATTGAAGTTATAAAAGCTATTTGTTCATTATTGGAAGAATTAGTACCGAGTAAACCTGAAGGGGTTATTCATTATCAAGATCTTATTATGTACGTTAAAGATAGACCTGGGCATGATGTTCGTTACGCTATTGATGCGAGTAAAATTGAACAACAACTAGGTTGGATTCCCAAAGAGAACTTTGAATCGGGACTACGAAAAACAGTTGAGTGGTACTTGGACAATAAATCTTGGTGGCTACGTGTATTAGATGGTTCTTATAGTTTAGAGCGTCTAGGGAACTAACTTTAAATTATGAAATTTTAAATTCAGCTAGGATAATAATAACTAGGTCGTAAAATGAAAGGTATTATTTTGGCCGGAGGATCCGGTACTCGTCTTTATCCTATTACTATGGGAGTTTCGAAGCAACTTCTTCCTATTTATGATAAGCCCATGATTTATTACCCGTTATCAGTTTTGATGTTGGCAGGGATAAAAGAGGTTTTGATCATCACCACGCCAGAAGACCAGAGTAGTTTTATAAGACTACTAGGTGATGGAAAGCAATTTGGGATAGATTTACAGTATGCAGTCCAGCCTAGCCCTGATGGTCTTGCACAAGCATTCATTATTGGTGAAGAGTTTATTGATGGCGAATCAGTATGTTTGGCTTTAGGTGATAATATCTTCTGGGGACAAGGTTTCACGCCCAAACTAATTAAAGCCGCAACTAGAGAATCTGGAGCAACGGTTTTTGGTTACAAAGTTCGTGATCCTGAGCGCTTTGGTGTGGTTGAATTTGATAAGAACCTTAAAGCTATATCAATAGAAGAAAAACCAATTAATCCTAAATCTGACTTTGCTGTCACAGGTTTATATTTCTATGATAATAGAGTTGTTGAATTTGCAAAAAATGTTGAACCATCAGAGCGTGGTGAGTTGGAAATAACAACAATAAATCAAATGTATTTAGATCAAGGTTTGCTTAATGTTGAACTTTTAGGTCGAGGTTTTGCATGGCTTGATACAGGGACGCATGAAAGCTTGCATGAAGCCTCATCGTTTGTTGAAACTGTGGAGAAGAGACAAGGGTTTAAAATTGCTTGTTTGGAAGAGATCGCTTGGCGAAACGGCTGGCTAACTGATGATGAGTTAAGTTTGCAAGCTAATAAACTGAAAAAAAACAGCTATGGAAAATATTTGGCATCAGTTAAGTCAGAGCGAAAGGCAAATAACATATGAAAAACTTTTTAGTACTTGGTATTGGTAATGCACAGGTTGACCTCTTACGTTACTTGAAGTTAAAAAATGAATTTTGCGTATATGCGTTGAGCAATAGCATGGAAGGGCGCGGATATCAGTATGCTGATAAATTTGACCTGATTGATATAACCGACAAAGAGGCAGTCCTACAATATGCTTTAGAGAATAATATCAACTATATCTATAGCATAGGTTCTGATGTTGCAATGCCAACAGTTGCATATGTTGCTGAAAAGCTAAGTTTGCCGTGTTTTGTCAACTATACAACGGCATTAACGTGTAACAATAAAGACATGTTTAGGAAAGAACTGGCAGACTGTTATGGTTCAGTTCCTCATGTTGTTATAACAAGCCTTGACCAATTGGACTCAGTAGCATGTTTACGCTTTCCTGTCATAGTCAAGCCAGTGGATAGCCAGGGACAAAGAGGCGTTGGTACAGCAGCAAGTGTACAAGAAGTTAAGGCTCTTTATGATGAGGCAATAACACACTCTCGCAGTGGTAAAGTCATCGTGGAAGAAAAAATCGAAGGAGAAGAGATTTCTGTTAACGCCTATGTTAGCAACAGTGAGTTGGTTTTCTCATTGTCCTCCGGCAGAGTTTCTTGGCCACAGTTTGATGGTGGTGTGATCCACAAACATTTTTTACCATCTGCGATATCTGAAGTTGCGGAAGCCAATGTGCAACGCCTTGTTAAGAAAAGTATTGCTAAGTTAGATATTACCAATGGTCCAGTTTATTTCCAAATTAAAATGAATGGTGATGAACCATACTTAATCGAAGTTACACCACGATTTGATGGTTGTCATATGTGGAAGTTGATTAAAGAAGCAAATGGGATCGATTTGTTAAATATTTTAGTCAATCACCTTATGGGGGAGGCACCTAAGCTGAGCACAGTATCAACTTCTAGTCAGCCTTTTATATTAGAATTTCATTGTTTTCCGCCAGAGCACGTGTTTGTGACTCCTGAAAAAGATGATCAAGCTGTATATGAAGAACTGTATTATTGTAACGGCGATACAGTAAGAAGAATGAACGGCAAGATGGAAAAATGTGGTTATAAGGTGTACCCGTCAGTATGAATAAAATAGTCATAACAGGTGCTAACGGTTTATTAGCTCGAAACCTAATAGAAAATTTACGTCATGAGTTTATGATTACGGCTGTTTCTCGTTCTGAAATAGATTGTCGATACCCTGATGTGAAATATGTTTGCTCTGATTATGAAGACTTAGTGGCTATTTTTGAGGGGCATGATGCAGTCATACATTTGGCCGCTACTCGGCCATATAGAACGATGGATAGTATCTATCAGAGCAATATTACGTTGGATAAAAATGTTTTCGATTCAGCTTATTTATCAGGTGTCAATAATATAATATACACATCTACGAGAAGCGTTTATGGTAGTAGTCCTGTACCCTGGTCTGAGCGTCAACCAGTCTGCCCAGAAAATGACTATGCGCGTGCCAAGATAAGTTCTGAGGAGTTGGCTGAGCGTTATGTCAAAAATAAAGCGATGTGTATTACTAGCTTGCGACTTGCTCAAATCTATTCTGACGAAGAATACACTGGTAGCATGTTAAATAGATTCTTTGAACAGGCACGTTGTGGCAAAGATTTATATGTCTCTGTTGTGGGGGGGATTACGCGAGTATATTTATATCAAAGATGTAGTGAGTGCCATTCGACAGGTTTTGTTAGGGCCAATTGCTCCTGGTATTTATAATTTGGGAAGTGGAGAGGTTATCAGTATTGAAGCGATGGCTAACTGTATCGCTCAGACATTCGGGCAGGGTTCACAAGTGATTGTTCAAAAAGATGCAAAAGTATCAAATGAGTATTCTTTAATGGACTCTTCTAAATTTATGAATACTTTTTTCTGGAAGCCTGAGTATGATTTCCGTTCCGCTACGTCAAAAATAATAAATGATTAGTTTAACATGAAAGAGTATGAATTAATTGATAGTGAACTTGGTCTTGATTTGTCAATTTACCAAGGAGCGAGGGTGAAAAATAGCACCTTAATAGGAAATAACATCGTTGGAAACTTTAGCCGTGTTGATTACTCTATTTTATCCCAACATGTTCGTATAGATAGAAACAATCAGATCTATCATTCTCAATTAGGACGTTATTCTTACACCGGTATGAATACAGTGATCATGCATGCTTCAATTGGCCAGTTTTGTTCAATTTCTTGGAATGTAACCATTGGTGGTGCGAATCATGATTATGAACGAATGACTCAGCATTCATTTTTGTATAATGATTACGATAACATTCGGCCTAAAAATTATTCTGTTGCATATCAACGCTTTGAGCAACCGGTTGATATCGGAAATGATGTTTGGATTGCTGCCGGAGCAGTGATCACTCGAGGCGTAAAAATTGGTCATGGCGCGGTTGTTGGCTCGAATGCAGTGGTAACGAAAGATGTACCAGCTTACGCAATTGTAGTTGGTAATCCTGCCAAGGTTTTAAAATATAGATTTTCTCAACCTGTAATTAATAAGTTGTTAGAAATACAGTGGTGGGATTGGTCCGTCAAAAAAATCACTGATAAATATGCAACTATCTCCGATTGTCCAAATATCGATACACTATTAAGTTTATTAGAGGAAAAACATGATTAGTTTTAATATTCCCCCTAAGGTAGGTGGAGAAATTGATTTTATCACTGAGGCAATTGAGAAAAACAAATTGTGTGGTGACGGAGAGTTTGGTAAGCGCTGTCAAGCTTGGTTTGAGGAAAAATTTCATTGTCAAAAAGCACTCCTAACGCCTTCATGTACTCATGCTCTAGAGTTGGCTGCTTTACTCATTGATGTTCAACCAGGTGACGAAGTAATTATGCCTAGTTACACGTTTGTGAGTACAGCAAATGCTTTTGTTCTAAGAGGTGCAAAAATTGTTTTTGTAGATATTCGTCCAGATACAATGAATATAGATGAAAAGCTCATTGAACAAGCAATAACGAGTAAAACAAAAGCTATTGTTCCAGTTCATTATGCCGGTGTAGCCTGTGAAATGGATGAGATCATGCAAATAGCAGATAAGTACTCATTATATGTTATTGAAGATGCCGCTCAAGGTGTTATGTCTAAATACAAAGGACGTGCCTTAGGCACCATAGGCCACTTAGGTGCTTTTAGTTTTCATGAAACTAAAAATTATACTAGTGGTGGTGAAGGTGGATTGTTATTGATCAATGATTCAGTTTTCAATGAAAGAGCGGAAATATTAAGAGAAAAAGGTACAAACCGTAGCAAATTTTTACGTGGTACGGTTGATAAATATTCGTGGGTAGATGTTGGTAGTAGTATGCTTCCTAGCGAATTGCAATCGGCGTATCTTATGGCACAACTTAATAATGCGGATGAGATTAACCGTGATAGATTATCGTCGTGGCAGTATTACTACAATTCATTGTTTTCTCTTTGGGAAAGTGGATTTATCGAGTTGGCTTTAATAGAAAAACATCTCAGCCATAATGCGCATATGTTTTATATTAAAGTCAAAGATGTTGATGAGAGAGATGGATTAATAAAATTCCTTAAAGAAAAAAATATCCAATCTGTTTTTCATTATGTACCATTACACAGTTCAGAAGCTGGCAAGAAGTTTTCTAAATTCTCAGGTGAAGATAGATTTACTACTTGTGAAAGTGAAAGATTGCTAAGACTTCCACTATGGTATGGGATTACTAAAAATGATATTGATAGAGTGTGTGATGAGATTAAAAGCTATTATTTGTGAGTTATTACCCTAGGGATATAGTGTGAATAAGAAAAAGTTAGGTGCACATTTTTTAGGACCCTCTATTACTGCATTTTTATCATTTATCACTCTGCCAATTTTGTCAAATTACTTTAGTATTGATGATATTGGTAAGTTTTCTATGCTTCAACTCGCTGTGAACTTATCTTTAGTTATTTTTAGTATTGGGCTGCATCAGTCTTTCGTCAGAGAATACTACGAGTGTGGAAAAAAAGGTTCACTTACCCTATCTATGGTGTTAGTGCCAATCAGCCTTTTTTTTATAACGATTTTATTCTCGAAAATATTAAATGTAAGTTATTCTCATTATCTGTTTGAAATTGAAAGCGATATACTAGACTTATTTGTCAGTATATGTTTGTTTAGTGGTCTATGGATTCATTTGACTAATCACATACTGAGAATGCAAGAAAGAGTCAATTCTTATGCTGTGATGTTATTTCTTCCTAAGTTATTAACGTTACTATCTACTTTAACACTGGTATTTTATTTTAAAAGGTCTGATTTTCAAGGGCTCATTTATTGTGCCCTGGTGTCTTACTTTTGTTCAATGTTGTTTTGTCTTTTCCTAAACAAAGGCGCATTAATGTATGCTTTAAGTGAAGGATTTGATAGAAAAATAACGAGCAATATGATTCGTTTTGGTTCGCCATTAGTCCTCGGTGGGTTAGCATTCTGGCTATTAACCGCTATGGATAAAGTATTTATTAAGCAATTATCATCATATTCTGAGCTTGGTTATTATTCCATGGCTGCCAATTTCACGGCAATAATTGCTTTGTTTTCAACAGTCTTTTTGAATATATGGAATCCATTGGTTTACAAATGGGTGGCAGAAAAAACAGGACTAGTGAAGTTCACCAATAGTATGGACTTAGTATTTATTGCTATCTTATGCTTATGGTCATTATCTGGTGTTTTTTCATGGATTATTCCATTGGTTTTACCGGAAGAGTTAAAAAAGGTTGAAACGATATTTTTGCTTTTGATCGGTGGGCCTATATTAAAGCTTTTTTTCTGAGTCAACAAAAATCGGTATTGGAATTAAACGTAAATCTTGGCTTTCTATTGTACCTGTAATCGTGGCAGTATTAGTTAATGGCATTCTTAATTACTTGTTTATACCCAAGTACGGTGCTAATGGCGCTGCAATTGCTAGTTTAATTTCATTCTTTGTCCTTTTTATTTTAAGAACGGAAATATCCTCTCTAATTTGGCTCTCTTTTCCTAGAGCTAAATATTATACAATCACAATTTTTTTTATTGCTGTTTCTATCGTAATGGCACTGTATTCTAATAGCCGACTACTAAGTGAGTTGATATGGATGCTATGCCTATCTTTAACGATGATATTATCAAGGAAAACATTGTCTAAATATATTAATTATATTAAACATTCTTAAGTTATAGGATATATATATGTTGCTTATATATGGTGCATTAGGCATTGGTGGAATAGAGACCTTTTTCGTAAGAATAGCTAAGCATCGTTCTAAGCTTGGGTTAACAACCAAATTACTATTACAATACCCTGAGAAAAGTAATAAAGAGCTTTTAGACGAATTTACTCAATATGGTGAAATTGTTAGTTATGATGATCTGTTTGTTTTTCCCAGAGTGGCAAAATATTTTAAATTAACTTCACCGATAAAGAGTGAACTAGCTAATATTCTGTTGAACAATGTTGATCAAATTCATGTCTTCCAAGGAGAAGATGCTTTGCTTGGTTATCGTTTAACAAATATTACCAATTCAATAAAGCCGATATCTGTAGGTTTCTATCACTATGTTCATTACTTATGGGGTGGGACTAAAATTCCATATTTTGAAAAAATTAATAGAAAGTTTGTGTTGGAATTTTTGCCTAAAAGGCTTTTGATGATGTTTAGTGAAGATAATATTAAACTATATGAAAAGCATACGGGGGAAGATTTTTCATCTGCTAGTACATTTAGTATCGGTGTTATTGATAAAAAAAATGTAATAGAAAAAATTGAGACAAATAAAAACGACGTAAATATTTGTGCAGTCGGGCGTTTGGTTGCTTTCAAAACATATAACCTCCAACTTATTAACGTGATAAAAAAATTATTAGAGCAAGGTTATAACGTAAGTTTGGATATTTATGGTGACGGACCCTGCTATGGAAAAATAAAAAATCTAATTCAAGAATATAAAGTTGAAAAATACGTAACCCTAAAAGGAAGTTTTGATTATTCTCAATTTGACAATATAGTTTCTTTATACGATTTATTTATTGGTACAGGAACGGCAATCGTACAAGCATCTGCACTAGGTGTTCCATCTATAGCAACTATAGACAATTCAAACGAGGCCGATTGCTACGGATATTTTTATAACGTTTCTGATAGGCAATATGGTCGTATAGGATTAGATGCAAATAAAGAGAAGCTATTCGATGTAATCAAAATGTATTTTTCGTTAGATTTCGAATCTATTAATATTATCAGGCAGAAGCATATAGATTGTGTCGAAAGATATTTGATTGAAAATAGTGTTTCATCTATGAATGAGTTGAGTTCCGTTAACATGCCAAGCTATAAATTCAGTAGTTTTTCAAAATCACTCTATGAATTTAGTCGTATTTATTCGAAAATCGTTTGGAAGTTGTCTCCAAATAAATTAAAAGAAAAGCAAACACTTCCAGTTTTAGAGAGTGGAAACGATGAAAGATTTTAAATCAAACTATATAACAGGGCATGATAGATATGTGTCAGAAAGTGGTTCTGTTTACAGAAATATATCTGATCTAATTAAAGTCCGAGATGTAAATGAAATTGATCCTGTGTCAATCCTCGGGATATTAATGAAAAATTACGCTATAGGTGATAGAACGTTAGTCTCTGGGATATCCAAACAACCATGGATGAGTTCATTTTATAATAATAAAATTGTACAATATCAACCACCTTTTCATGGAAATGAATCCTTAAATGAAGATGATGTTGCCGATAAATTGATAAAGTTATTGGCGGCGGAAGCGCAAAAGTGGCTCAAAGGAAAGGAGTCTATCGGTATACTTCTTAGTGGTGGTATGGATAGCCGAATAATTGCTTCAATTCTAAACCGAATGCAAAAAGATGGATTATACCTAGGTAAGGTTACAGCGCTTACTTGGGGTTTAGAAGACAGTCGAGATGTTGTTTATGCTAAACGAATAGCCGATTATTTTGGTTGGGATTTTAAGCATTTTAATTTATCTCCCAGATTACTAAAAGATAATATCTATACAGCGGGTATAAGAGGCGCTGAATATTCTCCAGTACATCTTCATGCTATGAGAGACGTTTCTTTGTTGGGGGGGATTGACGGAGTTTTAGCTGGAAGTTACGGGGATAGCATTGGCCGGGGTGAGTATTCTGGAAAGAAAGTTAAAAATTTGCCAAATATGTTTCGTCATCACCTTAATCATTATGCATTTATGTCTAAAGATATTGAGAGATGGGCTTTAAAACAATTAATGTCGGATGCTAAAAACTATAGGCAGCGTTTCCCAGAAAGAACTGAACTCAGTTATAGAGAAATGGAAATGCAAATGCATTATATGAGGAGACAATTAAACTCTTGTATGTCTGTTATCGATGAAAATATACCTTTATATCAGATGTTTTCAGCACCAGAAGTATTTGGTTTTATTTGGTCTTTAGACTTTAATAACAGGAATAATCTTGTTTATGAAAAACTTCTATATAAGGTCTCTAAGGAGCTTTTAACTATACCTTGGGCAAGAAATGGTAAATTGTATAATGATCAGAATTCGGCCCCATTAGATAACTTTAGTAAGATACATCATAATTATGGTAATTGGTTAAGGAATGACAATAGAGAGTTCATCTTAGAAAGAATCTCAAACGGTTGTCTGCAAAGTTTGAACATATTTAATGAAAAAGCTTTAAAGTATTGGTGTGACAACTGGAGATCAGATCAGAGAAATAAAGTAGACCGATTGGATGAGAAAATGGCTTGGTTGGCCTCGTTGTCTATATTCGTAGAGAAATATAATATTCGTGGATTAATTCCAAATAAGAATAAAAACATTAACTTCAATAACTTTATTAGTCTGGAAAGAGCTAAGATATACGAATCTCTATATTATAAATATACATCATTTAAATATAAAGAGTAAATATATCTTATGTTATACTTTTTTATTATTGTTTTTTCCGCATTATGTGTACTTTCTTTCTATGAAATGATGATATCCCAAGAAATTTCACCCTGTAATTCGAGTTATTACAAATTGGGCATCGTGATTTTTCCTTTGTTTTTTATCATAGTGTTTGGTGGTTGGAGAAATTCAGGCTTTGGTAGCGATGATATCAGTTATCAAGAATATTTTCTAATGTTGAACACTTACGGCTATGTTCCTGAGAGTGTTGATCTAGGTTTTGAGTTGTTAATGAACTCTGTCGCCTGGATGACGAATGATGTTAATTATCTTTATGCTTCGGTAATTTTATTATCGTGTGGGTGTTACTTTTTTGGTATTTATAAGAAATCACCATATATTTCATTGAGCATTATAATTGTTATCTCTCACGCTTATTGGTTTAGGGAATTAAATCAGATAAGAGCTGCTGTATCCTACGGGTTCGTATTTCTATTATTTATATTATTTTATGATGTAAGGTATTACTCTAGGATAGCGTTATTTACTCTAGCATCGTTGTTTCACTTTACGGCAGTTTTTTCACTGATTCCATTGTTTTTATCTAGATTAAAGTTTAGAAAAATTGTTTTTTGTTTTTTGGCTCTTATTGGTGTTTTTTTAGGTCCCTATTTGTCAAATTATATTTTTCTTAATTTGGATGTATTGCCGTTGGGAGAGATGCTAAGTGCCAAGGCCTATAAGTATATTTTTGATACTGGTGGTTATGCTAGTCCTCTTCCTTTATTTAATCCGGTGTCTATAAAATACTTAGGCATATTTCTTATGTTTTGTATTTTTTTCAAAGAGAGTGAGATAAACCAAGATGGATTACTAAGAATAATTGTATACTCTTTGTTTTGCGCTGTTGTCTGGATATTTGGTCTCCGAGATTATTCTGTCTTAGCAGGTAGGGTAGCATCTATGTTTTTTGTAGTGGAGATTATTGCAGTCCCATATTTTATATATAGATTGCAATCTTATAGTTTGAGGTTTTTCGCAAGTCTAGCGGTTATAATTATATATACTTTGACTTTGGGATTAAATCTCTACTCGAGAAATGCTTTTAATAGCTATGATTTTTCTTTATTTTGAACAGTGTCTCTGTTAGGGATTAAATTTTGAAATTACAATCATTACAGATTCTTCGGGCACTTGCAGCATGGTTAGTTGTCTATCATCACTTTATGCAAGTGTTTTACAATTTCAATTATAATAGCTTTTTGGGAGAGTTTTTCTCTTATCGTGGTGGGTTTGGTGTTGATGTCTTTTTTGTTCTTAGCGGCTTTGTTATGTATAGTTCAATTAACAGTAACTCAAATACCTCTCCGGTAATATTTTTTGTTAAAAGGTTGTTTAGAATTTTTCCGGCATATTGGTTCTATACATTTTCTTTCGTATTTTTAATACTGCTGATACCTTCAGGTTTGAGTGAAAGAGTATTTACATTAGAATCACTTGTTCTTTCTTTGTTTTTTATTCCACACCAAAATCCTACCGGTTTAGGAGTATACCCATTGTTAACGGTTGGTTGGACTCTTAATTTTGAAATGATGTTCTATCTAATATTGTCGGTATGTCTGTTTTGGGGGAATAATAAGGCTTTGTTTTTATGCTGCATAATAATATTTTTCCTTCCACTTGTTATCCCTAGTCAGGTTGATGTCATTTTTTATGTTTTAAATAGTATCAAGTTGTGGCAGTTTATATTTGGTATTTTCGTGGGTCTTTTTATAAGTAAATATACTAATATACCGTTTTTTAACTATAGGACAGGATTTTTTTTTATTGTTCTTGCTTTTTTTGTTATCTCTTCTTTTTTCGGTTATGGTTTTGTTCAAAAAACGCTTTCTGCGACTTTTTTGGTTCTCGGATTTATACTGATAGAGCCTATTTTAGATAAAAAAAATTTCGTTGTAAGATTTTTAGTTAAGCTTGGTGATATATCCTATTCGACCTATTTAAGCCATGTTCTTATATTGCATGTTTTCGTCTACATGTTTGGTAACGACCTTACGGGTTTAGGAGAGTTATCTGTTTTAGTTTTGATGTCTTGCAGTGTTTATTTTGTATCAATACTAACTTATAACTATGTCGAGAATTCAAGTTATGTCGACTTTCTAAGAAATAAAGTGATACGTTTAAAATTTAATAATTTATAGTTTGGAGTTGGGTTTGAAAAATATACTTTATGTTTGTTCCACATTGAAAAGAAGTGGCCCCACAAATCAGTTGTTTAACATAGTTAAAAACTTGCCTAGTTCAGACTATAGAGTCATAGTTTGCACGTTGTCTTATGAAAGTAAAGACAGTCTGAAAACTGAATTTATATCTAATAATATAGAGGTTATGTGTCTTGGTCTTACGAGAGTAGCGGGACTTTTTCTAATGAAGCGTCGATTCGAAAGGCTTGTGAGAGAATTCAAACCAGATATTATACATTCACAAGGCGTCAGATCTGATAAATTAGTGTCTGGGACCGACGTGGATTCACTTAAAATAGCGACGTTAAGGAACTATCCACAACTTGATTATCCCATGACTTATGGGAAGATTTTAGGTCGATATCTTTCTTTGATTCATTCACGTAGTCTTCGTAAAATGAACTTAGTAGTTGGTGTCTCCAATGGTGTTTGTGATAATTTGTCGGAATATTTTGGGATTACTAATACTAGGACTATATTAAATGGTGTAGATACTACGAAATTCTATTTTAAAGATAGTAAGATGAGCCTTCGTAGTCAATTAGGTTTGCCAAAAGATAAAACGATATGGATATCTGTAGGTCATTTAAGTTCTAGGAAAGACCCAGAATCCGTAATTAGAAGTTTTTCAGAGTATAATGAAACAAAATCTGATGCTATGTTGATTTTTGTAGGTGATGGTCCTTTAGCAGAGACTTGTAATAAATATAGTAGTTCAAACGTTAGAGTCATTGGACGCGTTCCAAATGTATATGATTATCTTAATGCTAGTGATTTTTTTATCTCTGCTTCAAAGGCCGAAGGTTTTCCTAATACTGTATTAGAAAGCTTAGCCTGCGGGCTTCCAGTGGTCTTGTCAGATATAGAACCGCATAAAGAGTTTTTTGATCTTGGCTACAATATTGGTTCTCTTTACAGGTTGGGTAATGGATGTTCCGAAGAAATGACTTTAGTTTCCAACCAAGACTATAGCTCGATGCACTCTTCTTCATTAGAACTCATCGACGAATGCCTTAGCGCGGAAGTAATGTCTCGTAAGTATCAAGAAATTTATAAAGGCGGAATTCGATGATTGAAAGAGTAGCAGTTGCTATATCAGTATACACGAAAGATAAGCCTGAATATGTTAAGGAAAGCCTGGATAGTTTATATAACCAAGATTATAAAAGTATAGATATATTCCTTAATGTAGATGGGAATATCAGTAAAGAACTTAGAAGTTTACTGACTGAATACGAGGAAAAAGATAATTTTCATATAAAGTTTTTTGAAAAAAACTTAGGATTAGCATTTCAATTGAATGACATAATTAGTAGGGTTTTTAAACTTGGTAGTTTTTCTTATTTGGCCAGAATGGACGCTGATGATGTTTGCGAACCACACCGAATAACTAAACAGGTTGAGTATTTTAGAAACAATAATAATGTTTCAGTTTTGGGCACAAGTGTTATTGAATTTGGAGCCAACAATAAAAAATTCTATAAAAAGATGCCAACTAGTCATAAAGATTTGAGTGATAACATTATAAAAAGATGTCCATTTAATCATCCTACAGTGATGTTTAATTTATCTCATTTATCTATATGCGACCTCAAATACAATTCAGAATTAAAAAATACACAAGATTACTTTTTGTGGGTTGATTTGATGAGTAAAGGATACGTGTTTGCGAACTTAGATCTTCCACTTCTAAGATTTAGAGTTGATGAAAAATTTCATTCTAGAAGGGGATTAACTAAAGCTAAAAATGATCTTCTATCTAGGTTTTATGCTATGAAAAAGCTTAGAAGACATAATTTTTTAAATTGGTTTTATACTATTTCATTATTTGCCCTACGATTGAGCCCATCTTTTTTAAAAAGAATAGCATACAATTACTTAAGGTAAATATTAAATAATATACGTTATTTTTACATTGTCGATTTAACATTTTTAGTTACTACGTAATTATTTTTTGTTGAAATATAGCTATAAAAAAGGTAAGCAATCTAATCTGCTTACCTTTTTTTATAATTCCCAGTTTTTCTAATCAGCAGATACTTTCTCACCTGGACGTGCGACTTTGAACTTTCGCAGGAATGACGTAATTCTCCATACATAAGTCAGCAAAGTCGCGTAAATCAGGAAACAAGCAATAAAGGTATATAGCATCGTGGCTTCGCTAATTTGAGCGGCTTCACCATACAAACCAAACGCGGCAAAACACATCGCAATGGCGCAAATGGCGACCAGCGTTTGCCGTGAGCTTAACCCCAAGCGTTGGAAGATGTGGTGCAGGTGCTCGCGGTCTGGCTTAAACGGTGAATCTCCGCGTTTAATCCGGCGCAGCATGATAGCGGCCATGTCCATCAGCGGCACTGCGATCAGCCATAACGCGGTAACCGGACGCATTAACGGGTGAGTGCCCATCTGGCTTGAGCCTAACAGTAACCAGATAACGGTAAAGCCGATCATCATACTGCCGGCATCACCCATAAAGACTTTACGTTCGCGCCCTAAAATACCCAGGTTCATAAAAATGTACGGCAGCATCGCGGTGATAAACACCACACACAGGTAAGCGAGCCCGTGTTGGCTGTCGACATTAAGCAGTAAAGCGATTGCGCCAAAGGTTACAATCGATAACCCACCTAACAGCCCGTCAATACCATCTACCATATTAAACGCGTTAATCGCGCCAATCACCGCAAATACGGTAACCACTGAGCCAAACCAACCCAGATAGATCTCACCATTACCAAACAGGTTTCCTAAGCTATGCAGCTCAATCCCGGTAACTTGCATCATTACAATCGACAATACCGTCTGTACCGCGATACGCACTTTGACGCTGAGATCAAACTTATCATCAAGGGCGCCGACGAAAGTCAGGGCTGCAATCGAGAATACAAACAGTTCACTGTATTGAATGATCTCTGAACGGAAAGTCAGAAACTGGGAAATAACAATACAAGTTGAGATACCGCCAACCAAGGGCACTGCCCCCTGATGGAGTTTTCTTGAATTCGGTTTGTCCACTAAGCCGATTCGTTTGGCGATCTTTCTCATAACAAAGAGAATCGCAAACGCACTAAAAAAGATAAAAGTGAGTTCCAGTACCATAGCCGTTTAATCCGTTAAGTTTGTTATTATTTGTGTTTATTGATTATAGGAATTTTAACCCAAAACTGGAGTTACTCAAAGTTTGTATTATATGAAACCATGAGATTTTAATTGCTTGTTTTTGAGGTGGTTTGATAATTAAATTTCTTTAAAAACAATGTCATGAGTATGTTTTTTCATAATGCTTATTTTGTAAAATCTTAATCTTGCTTCAAATTCTTTAGTTTAAGATTTTTAGATTGCAGTTTTATTGACAGTTTTGTTGTGTTGCTAAGTGGAATAGCTCAAAGTATTTTCCGTTTTGATCGGATAATACGGATTTGATGAGTGGGTTTTATTTTCCATGTGGGCAATAAATATAGCGGTGGACAGCAAATTCGCGACTGGCTGTTCGTTGATGATAATGCCCGCGCGCTGTATCAGGTGCTTAAATTTGGTATCAGCGGTGAGACGTACAATATCGGAGGCCATAATGAGAAGACGAATCTTGAGGTTGTCACTACCCTGTGCGAGCTGCTGGAAGATCTGGTAGCGGTAAAACCTGACGGCGTTAAACGGTTTACCGATTTGATTACCTATGTTGCCGATCGTCCCGGGCACGATGTGCGCTACGCCATCGACGCGAGCAAAATTCAGCGCGAACTCGGGTGGCAGCCACAAGAATCGTTTGAGTCCGGGCTGCGCAAAACCGTGCAGTGGTATTTAGACAATCAGCAGTGGCTGCTGGAGCATGTGTAACTAGGCTATACGATACTGGAATAGGGATTACGGTTGCCGTATTTCCAAGCTAGCTAACCTTTCCACGACTGCCTGCCAAGCCGGGCTGTCGCTATCAAAGAAATAACTGTGGCCCTTGATGGGGTCGAAGCGCTGATTGAAACGGCTGCAGTCGATGACATCCAAATCCGGGATAGGGTGTGTGGGGCCGCTGTGGCCAAGGCGGCGGGTGTAGACCCGGTTTTTCACATTCATCACTTTGCTGGCCGGCATGGCCAGATCGTCTTTGGCGTAAAAGCAGGTCAGCTGCTTGCCTGCCTGGGTTATCCAGTAACCTTCTTTGTCTTCTTCCAGCACATCGTTCGGGATGTCTGCGGCCATTAAAAATATCTGATCAAACAATAGCGGTACGCCCTGATTGCCGTACGAGGTGGCGAAGCTGGACAAGGTTTTCAGCATCACCCGGTTGCCCATCGAGTGCGCGAGCAGTGAAATGGGCCGGTAGCAGGGTGTGTCGGCGTGCCGTTCCTGCCACAGTAACAGCTTGCCCAGAGCGCGGCTGAATATCTGCCCGGACAGTTCTGCGGCCAGCTGGTCGTCCCAGTAATCGCGGATGATGCCAAAGTTGTTATCGCACGGCCAGATCACCGGGATCAGCACGGTTTGGCTCCCGGCATCATCAAGCATCGCCTGCAGCTGTTGCGCGCGGGGTAGGATGTCTTGATACGGTTGATTGTTGAAGCCGTGAATATAGATCAACACTTGCTTCGCTTTGGTTTGCTGCAGGGTACGCATCCACACTTCGCTGCCGAGTTCGACGGTGTAGTCGCCCTGCTGCTGACAATACAAAATCGACTGCGACAGTTCATTGCTGGCGACAAAACGCTGTTTATCCAGCTTGCGGTTGGTGATCAGTAACATGGCCTGGCTCCGGATTGATGGAAAGGGATAAATCAATGCAAAGCTGTGGTTGTAACCGTATTGCAGCCTGGAACCACTATTGAAAGTGCCGCGCTGCGAGTGAGTGTTCAGCGATGGCTGAGAAGGCAACAGCGCGTTGCTTTGCAGGCGTTAAGTGACTCGCAGCTGTGAGAGCGGGTGATGGGGTTTGTGCGCGGATGATGCGTTTTTCGAGCCACTTCAAAGCGGGAAGCGAAATCGCGGGCCAGGTGCAACGCCGGGTTTGAAATCTGTCGCAGAGTGCTCAGTGCGTCCGGTTAATATCCCGCTTTTCAGACTATGCTGCTAGTAACGGCAGGCCACGCCGGGAAGGTTGCCGGCTCTGCTACTCAGCGCTTCGCGCTATGCGGAGTGTCACTTCAGCTTTACAAGGAAACGCGCATGCAACTGATTCATCATGGTGGTAAACATACGGTAACCGGCTCGTGCCACGAGCTGCGGGTCGATGACCTGGCGGTACTGATCGACTGCGGCATGTTTCAGGGCCAGGATGTGCAGGACGCCGAGGCGGAGTTTGATATCGAGCCGATACAGGCGTTGCTGCTGACCCATGCCCATATTGACCACATCGGCCGTCTGCCGTGGCTGATTGCGCTTGGCTTCAGCGCGCCGATTTACTGCACGCCGGCCACGGCAGAGCTGATCCCGCTGATGCTGCAAGATGGCATGAAGCTGCAGTCGGATTTATCTGCCAAACAGCGCGAAGTGGTGCTGGATAAAATCGATCATCTGCTCGAGCCGGTGGAGTACGAAACGCGGTTCCGGATTGAATCGCCGCTCGGGCATATGTTGCAGTGTCAGTTTGTCCCGGCCGGACACATTCTCGGTTCGGCCTATGTGGAAATCCAGTTGCCGAATCAGGAAGTGATCATCTTCTCCGGCGATCTGGGGCCGAGTAATACCCCTCTGCTGCCGGATCCGGTTGCGCCGATGCATGCCGATTACCTGGTGCTGGAAACCACCTATGGCGGTTCGCAGCATGACGGGGTGGAAGTGCGCGCGCAAAAGCTCAATGAGATTATCAGCCGCTCGCTGGCCGATGGCGGCACGATTTTGATCCCGGCGTTCAGTGTCGGACGAACCCAGGAGCTGCTGTTTGATATTGAGCAGCTGGTTTATCAGCATCAGATCAAGGCCGACCTGCCGATTATTCTCGATTCACCGATGGCGCAAAAGGTGACGGAATCGTATCGCCGCTTTAAACAGTTGTGGGGTGAGGAGGCTAAGCAACGCCTGGAAATGCACCGTCATCCGCTCGCGTTTGACCAGTGTGTCCTGATTGAAGATCACCGCTCGCATCTGGCGCTGGTTAATCGCCTGGCTTCAACCGGTGAAGCCTCGATTGTGGTCGCGGCTTCCGGCATGTGCGAAGGCGGGCGGATTGTTGATTATCTCAAAGCCTTACTGCCGGATGAGCGCACCGATGTGATTTTTGCTGGCTTTCAGGCGCAAGGCACGTTAGGCCGCGCGCTGATGCAGGGCGATAAAACCGTCACTATTGATGATGAGGAAATTGTGGTGAATGCACAGATCCACGTCATGTCGGGTTATTCGGCTCATGCCGATCAGGAGGATTTACTCAATTTTGTCCATGGCCTGGACGACAAGCCGAAAGCGGTGCATCTGATCCACGGTGAGCAGAGCGCGCGTGAAGCGTTTGCCGCGCTGCTGCGCAGTGAAGGGTATAACGTGGTGGATTAAACCCGTCATTTATTGGATTCAATCCGCCAGTAATAAAAAGGCCGCGCCCAGTGATACCGGACGCGGCCTTTTTATTTTCGGGTTCCGTTGTGACAGCTCAGGGCTGGATAAGGCGGAACTCGGATTTGGTCAGAATCGCATCTTCCAGTGCTGACAGGCCGATGGTGCTGTAACCGTAAAAGTTCGGAATCAGATTGTGACGCAGAGTTTGCGCGGCATCGCTGACATCATCGCCCAGCAGCATATCGTCAACCAGACGACCCAACTGGGCACGTTGCTGCTCACTCAGGCTGGTTTCAAAATCCGAGTAGCCGCTGACCGAGTTATACAGAGTATTGAACTCGCCGCCGGTGTTCTCTTCAATATAGTAGGTCAGCATACGCGACAGCGCCGCGCGCAGATCGCTCACGCCTTCCTGGTCGCCAAAGTGGCTGCGCAGCAGATCGCTGCCGCCGGACGATTTGCTGGTATCCGGCATAAAGCCGTTGGCCGGAAAGACCAGGTAGGCCGCAATCGCATCATCTTTGATCACTGCCGACAGCACAAAGCGGTCATCCTGATAATACTTGATCACATCACCGGCACCGGAGCGCTTGATGTAAACCGGTGCGCCCAGTGCTTCATCCAGCACGCTAGCCGAAGCGCGCACGTAGACTTTATCCAGCTTGTTCTGGGAGGGAATGTCGGTGAACTGGGCCAGCGAGAAATCGTAGATTTTCTCCAGCGCGTCCATGCTGTCATTAAAACTGCCCAGCGCAATCGCGACGATAGAGACCAGAGCGATGATTTTGCCCCACTGCTGTTTCAGTACACTGCCTTGTTCAGCCTGTGGCTGCCCGGACTGGTCCAGAGTTTGTTGCTGATTTGACATGACTACTCTTTCATCTCTTTCAGTTTATCGACAATGGCATCACCACTCTGACTGACCATTTCCGTCGCCAGGTCTTCGATGTTATCGAGCGAGTCCTGACCCAGCCAGTCAATGAGGGTGTCCTTATATTGCATACCGATATAGATACCGGTCACGATTAAAATTATCGGCATTAAGCGCAACATCGCCGCTGCTCCTGTTTCTGTTGCTGTTGCTTGGCCCTGCCTGCCAGAGGCTTAAAGCGCGCTTTGCGGTTGGTAGAGTGCAATACGTGCCGATACCTTTTTCAGATAATTCTTGGTTTCGTCGTAAGGCAGGTTGGTCATCAACTGCTGGTAAACCTGCTGCGGCGTCAGTTGGTTGATGGTGGTGGCGGCTTTACGAATATTGGTTGAACGATCCGGGTTAAAGGCGCGCGCCACGTTGCCAGCCCCTGTGTTATAGGCGGCGATGGTGCAGTACAGCCGGCTCTGCTCATCCTTAATGTTTTTCAGATACTTGCTGTCGAGAATATGCAGATAGGCGGTACCGGTTTCGACGTTGACCGGCGGCTGATACAGTTCGGCTTCGCGCATGGGGGCATCAATGTTTCGTACCTGCAGATTGACATCGTGACCGGCGGTGGTCGGCACGATTTGCATCAGACCAAAGGCCGGCACGTGGGATTTTGCCTCCGGGCGGAACGCCGATTCACTGTGCATGATCGCCATGACCAGCGCCGGGTTGACCGAGAACTTCTCGCTCTCTTGCTGTGCTATCGGCTGATACTGCTGAGCACGTTTGGTCAGGCTGTTATTGGGCAGGCTGATCTTGTAGCTGACGATTTTTTTCGCAGCAGGCTGAGATTTCTCGTTTGGCTGGCTGCTTTGGGTTTGTGCTGCCTTTGCTGCTTGCGCACTTGCCTTAGAAGCCGTCGCTTGCTGCGCGCCAGTTTCCGGCTGTTGCGTGCTGACGGTGGCAATCTGACGCTCAGTTTGTTCGCCGTTATTATTTTGCTGACCGGCGGTGTTTTTCTCACCGGCATTATCTTTAGAAACGGAAGCGTGTTTAGAAACAGCTTCGCGTTTAGAAACAGGATCGCTTTGAACCACGGTCTTCGTTGGCTCGCTGGTTGTACGCTCAGGTTCCGGTATGCCGAGTTCTGCCCGTTTGGCGCTGTACTGTTCACGGATTGCCTGGATGCGCAGTTTGGCTTCGTCAATCAGGGCCAGCTTTTTAATGTAGGCGCGCTGATAGATAAATTGATCACTGATGCCGATATTGGCCATCACCAGGCGTTCGGCCTGGACATCAAATTCGTTCATCTGGGCGCGGGTCTGGCTGAGGACAAAATCTGTTTCACGTTTCTCTTCAGCACCTGAGTATTTGACGCTCTGCTGGTATAGGGTCGCCTGATTCAGGTCGGCCGTTTCGCCATCCGGTAATGCGGTTTGTGCCAGTAGCAGTTGCTTGGCCTGCTCATCACTCATGCTGGCGTCGACCAGGACAGATACGGTTGCGGTGTTGTCCTGATAATCGACCACTTTTCTCACCGTACTGTCGGTGCTGTATTCCACGTCTGTAGTGGCATCGGAGATTTGCGCGCTGCCCCACTGGTCAATCAATTGTTGGCGCTTGTGGTCGAGATCGCGGGTGTAATCTTCGCGCCACGTTTCGTATTCATTCAGGCGCTCATCGACCCATTTGGCAAACTCGGCAGAGCGATCCTGCGGATTGCGTACCTGGGCGGTGGCTTGGGTCAGTTCGGCGTCCTGGCTTGTCGTGGTCGCATGGGCGATAAAACTGCCGGAACAGAGAGCGGAGAGTGAAAGGGCGATAAGTGTTTTCGAAAATAGTCGCATTGGCAGGTCCTAACCAATCGATCAGCGAGTGAGACACCAGCAGGGAGAGTCCTTCTCCCTGCTGATATGATTTACCCGTCTGAATACTTCTGTATCAGGTTAAGCAGTGATGACCATGGCGAAGCAGAGGGAAATCACGGCTTATCCGCTTTGATATCACATGGTTTTCAGTGAATTCAGCGCATTGCTGAGCTCTTGCTCAGCTTTCTCTGAATTGAACTGGCTCCACAGTTGAGACTCTTTGGCCGCCGCATCGACTACCTGATCCACGTTGGCCTGATAGGTCGCTTTGTCCATACCCACCAGTACGTACAGGCCGCCGGTCGGACTGACCTGGCTGACGATCAGCTTGCTGTTAGACAGGCTGCGGGTCACCACGTTTTTGGTTACGCTTTCAAACGTCTCAACCACGCTTTCGATCGCGCCGGTTTCATCGGTATCGACCGAACTTTCCACCGCTTGTTTAAACAGGTTGTTGACGTCGGTCTGGAATTGCGCGGCCAGTTGTACGCGTGCTTCGTTGATAGCCACTTTGCGCATCACGCCCATACCCGCAACGCTTTTTTTGGCGTAACCCATGGCTCCGGCTTCCAGATCGTTTGGCATCACATCACAGATCCAGGCGGGTGCTTCTGTGGTTGGTGCATCCGGGAAAGTACACTGCGCGAACTGCTGCGCTTGCTCTACAGTTTGAGTGCTGTTACATGCCGCCAGCGACAGTGCCATCAGGCTCATTAATATCGTTTTTTTCATGGTTTATAGTCCCGCCGTTTCCATCATGTTTTTGGTGTGGCACTGCAAATCAAATAAGTTTTGGCACGTTGACGGTACGATTTTCGCCGCATCTCCAATATGCAGTTTCAGTGCTGTTTCTTCGTCGATGTTCACCCAGGAATATTTTGGCTTGATGCCGTGCTGAGGGTTGTTGACCACTTCACCTTCACCGACAGCAAAGGTTTCTTTCTCACCGGAAGCGTTTTTCATAATGGTGGAGAAAGAGACTTCGTCGTTTGGTTGCACGTTTTTGTCTGAACCCACACCGATTTTAACCATAGAGCCGGTTTCACACTGACGCAGCTCCAGTACCGAGGCTTGTGCTGCCAGCAGCTCTTTGATGTCGCCGCTATATTCAACCGCTTCTGCCGCAGCTTTGGTTGCCATGCCTTTGTAACTGGCCGGCGAGATAGGGCAACGTGAATCACGGGTTTCGCTGGTGGCGCTTTCATCGCCGCTGATCTCAATGCGTTTCACCAGAGCCATATCCGGCAGGGAAACCACTTTGACGATCGCTTTGACGTCGACGGTAAAACTGCATTTCGACGGCACACGTTTGGTTTCGCCTTTTTTGGTTTTATAGGTGTAAGACTCACTGAAAGACGCCGACAAATCTGAGTTGGTGATTTCGGTCAGCACAGCGTAATCCGCAATCGGCACGCCCTTGGTGTTGTAACGGCCGCTTTGTTCTGCCAGCTTGATTTCACTTTTCAGTTTGTTGGCCAGTTTACGGTCGACCAGTTGAGTACCTGTGCTGATAACCTGACTTTCCAGTGAGTTACGCATACTCGACTTCATGCGTTTCTGTGCACTGTCTTCATATTCCATATCGACAGGTAATACGATCACTTTACGGTCTTCACTTGAGGCTGCGGTCACTGCCGCTTGTGCTAATGGCACGGCGGTATCCGGGGTACAGATGGCATCTTCCCCCATCAATTTACAGCCAGAAAGTAGAACCGACACACCCAGCGCCACTGCGGTTGGTTTGAACATAATAGACAACTCCATATTGTTATTTTCTTTATTTATTTGAACCCGGGATCTTGCTGGTTTAATACCAAGCTTTTCTTATTCAATCCCGTGCCTCTGTTTATTGAATTCCAAGTGAAGTCCACAGCCCTTGAGCGCTGACAGTGTCTGCGAAATTGCGCTCAGCCCCTTCTTTCGAGAAGGTATAATTGGTCAGTGAGTTACCACTGGAAATAATCTCGTGACTCGCGAGTATGTTGCCGTTACGACCCTGGAGTTTTAGTGTCGTAAACTGCGTAGAAATATAGGCTTGGCCGACCGTGCTCTGGCGCAACTGTGACGTTAATTTGAGTACGTGGGTGGTATTTGGGGTGCCGCTGAAGGTGGTTTTCAGGCTTTGCTTGGAAAACTGCTCTGCCAGCAGCTCAGCGCTTTTTTGATCTTTGCGGCTGGCGGAGACGCGGATAACAATGCCGGACTGCACTTGCGCCAGTGCCGAAGCCAGCTGGTCGATACTTTCTGCCTTAGGTATATCGTCCTGACCGAGGGCGCGCAACATCGCCTGACGCACGGCAACGGCCTGAGCTTGCTCGCTTTGCGCGCGGTTGGCCAGCCACCACAACAGGGCATCCTGATGCTGGCGCTGTTGCAGCACGGCTTGTGCATGACGGTTACTCTGTTCAATCTCGGAGCGCAGCTGGCGCACCACAGTGTCGCGGCTGACTTTCGCCTGGACGTAATAACCGATATCGTTCTTAGCGACCTGCGGATAATCGATGCCGGTCAGAGTGATATTGGCGGTTTTGCTGTTGACATGGTTATCGATGAGAGAACTGGCATGCTCAGACTGGTTACGGCTCTGGACGATGTCGCGTGAGACAAACGAGGAGTTGATTTGGGTCCAGAGCTGGGCATTGATTTGACTGAGTGCCGATTGCTTGGCCTGAGTCAGATTGAGGCCCTGACCGACGGCGGTGAGGTACTGCGGGTCATTGGTTGGTGGTGCGCTGTACCAGTCCGGCGCGGTGGTCGACTGACAGGCCAACAGCGCGAGACTGCATAAGCCGAGAATGAGCTTTCTTTTTATGGTTAGCATGTTATCAAATCAGTGGCACTACAAGACGTGTTTGTGCACTGAATACTATATGTATGTGTTTTTGAGATAAACGCATTTCTTGGTAGAGTGTCACATTTTTATGAGTCAGATCAGGTTTTTGACTTTTTTCTGACAATTGAGAATGTCATGTAATTGCTTGGATAAAAAGGGCACAACCTCGGTTTCGAACCATGGGTTTTTCTTCAACCACAAAGTATTACGCGGTGACGGATGCGGCAGCGGCACATAGTGCGGCGCCCAGAGTTGCCACTGGCGCACGGTTTCGGTCAGAGTCTTTGGCTTCTCTGGCTGAGTGACCCCGGATAAATAATAGTTCTGCGCGTACTGGCCGATCAGCAGTGTCAGTTCAATATTGGGCAGTTGCTGTAATACTTTGGCGTGCCACAGTGGCGCGCACTCTTTGCGTGGCGGCAGGTCGCCGCTTTTGCCCCGTCCGGGGTAGCACAGCCCCATTGGCATGATGGCAACCTGGCGCGGGTCGTAAAAGGTGTCGCGGTCGATGTTGAGCCAGCTGCGCAGCCGGTCGCCGCTTGGGTCGTTCCATGGCACGGAGCTTTGGTGCACTTTAAGCCCCGGCGCCTGGCCGATGATCAGGATGCGTGCATCGCCATGAGCCTGAATCACCGGGTTAGCGCCGAGTGGCAAATCGGGTTCGCACACCCGGCAGTGACGGATCTCCCCCAGCAGCGGCTGCAGCGGATCGGTGGTGGGAATGTCTGCGCGGCGCATCAGTAACCTTTACTGAAATCGATACGGTGCTGGAGGCGGAAGCCGTCGCGCCACAGGGCGTAGTTGGCGGCAAAAATTTCCACGACCTGCTCAGGGAAGCTCAGCGCAGCAATGTGTGGCGTGACGGTAATCGCCGTATGGCGCCAGAATGGATGGTCAGCGGTCAGTGGCTCGCTGACAAACACATCGAGAAAAGCGTGCGCCAGCTGGCCGGCGTCGATGGCCGGGATTAGATCGTCTTCCACCAGAGTTTTGCCACGTCCGACATTAAACAGCAATGCCTGGTGACAGTGGGCAAAAGTCTCCGCGCCGAGCAGGCCAATGGTGTCCGGTGTATTGGGCAGGGTGTTGACTATGATGTCCGCTTTCGCCAGTGCCGCGCCCAGTTCGTTGACATGATAGGTGGTGGTGAACTGGCTCTGTTTGGGTGGAATGCCGGAACGGTTGACGCCAATCACTTCCAGACCGAAGGCACTGGCTACCTTGGCCAGATGGCTGCCAATGGAACCGGTGCCGAGTATGGTCATTGTTTTGCCGCTCAGTGACTGATAGAGGTGCGGTTGCCACCGTTGCTGAGTTTGCTGCTGTTGATAGCAGGCAAAATGGCGGTAATGGCTTATCGCGTAGCCCAGCACGTATTCGGCGATTTGCTGGCCGAAGATGCCTTTGACATTGGTCAGCTCATAATCCTGGCGCAAGCCCGGTGCCATCAGGGCGTCGACCCCGGCATAGGCCGACTGCAGCCAGGTGAGGCGCGGGAAGTCATTCAGGTACGGCGCGGCCATTGGCGGTGCAGCCAGTAGCAGGGTGGCTTCATCCCGGTTGGTGGTGATGGTCAGGTCCGGCAGATTGAGCGTTTCAATCGCCCGGCGATAGAGCTCATCATGCTCGGTTAAAATATACAGCTGATGCGTAAAATTGTTCATAGATGCGCCTTTTTTCCCCGCTGGTTATCCAGTACACTTCCGCTGTCTTTATCCGCAACGAATTGAGTGACCATGTTACAGACATCAAATGGGTTACAGAACCCTTTGCAACTTCGCCTTGAGAAGTTTGAACCTTGGCAACAGATTACCTTTATGGCGAGCCTGTGTGAACGCATGTACCCAAATTACGCCATGTTCTGTGAACATACCCAATTTGCGGATCCGCGTCGTTACCGTGATATTCTCGATGCGGTGTGGGAACTGATGACGGTGAAAAACGCCAAAATCAACTTCGAGCGTCAGCTGGAAAAGCTGGAGGAGTTGATCCCGACGTCAGAAGAGTTTGATATTTACATGGTGTATCCGGCGATTGATGCCTGTGAAGCACTGGCGACTCTGCTGCACGGTCTGCTCGATCGTGATGGTTTGTACGAATCGATGCAGAAAGTCAGCCAGATCTCGGTCCAGACTGTGGCTCAACTGGAAGAAGCACAAACCGGTGAGAGCATCAGCAACGCTAACCAGAAAGAGAATGAAGCGGTGTGCGGTGAATGGGATGTGCAGTGGGCGCTGTACCGTCCGCTGCGTGAAGCGACCGAGCGCGATATCGAGCTGATTAAAGACCTGCGTTTTGAGCTGCGTGATGAGTGCGTCAGCAACATTGGTATTGAACTTTAATCCTCTTGGTTCGGATGGATGGTGAGAAGCAGGCTTTTTAGCCTGCTTTTTTTATGTTGTTTGCCTCGTCCTGAAATGTGTTTACACATTGAGGACGAATGATGACTACTTGCCTCTTAGGTTTTGCAAGTCGAGCCTGTCTCGGTAAATCGGGTCTATTTCTGAAAATCGTGCCTGTTTGTGTAAATCAGGGAGCAAGGTACGGCAAAGCAGCATGTTCATTTCAGCGTTTTTTCAATGTCAGGTCGGGTTTTTGTTATAAAAGATGACGGACACACAAAACGCCATCTGAATACGGTACCATGCTCAATGTCTGTGCGTAGTGTGGTGCTGGGTTATCCGGCGGCAAAGTAATAAGGAGAGGGTATGTGGCAGTCTGTTGAAAACTGGCTGAGCCAGAACGGCATTGAAATGACGCAGTTAATGCAGATTTCGAAGGCATTGGGGCTGATTGTCCTGATTGCGGTCGTGGTGCATTTTATTTTGCAGCGCGGCATTGTCGGTACGCTCAAGCGCCGCGCGGATCAATCACGTGCGATGTGGCGCCATGCGCTGTTCTCCGGTAAGTTATTCAGCCGTATTTTCCTGGTTATTCAGGGCATGCTGATCGGCATACAGGCCAATCTCTGGCTGTCGCAGGAAAGCATTATCCGCGAATGGATCGTGACGCTGGTGGCCTTGTGGGTGGTGTTGTTTACCCTACTGGCGCTGTTCTCGGCGCTGGATGTGGCCGATACCCTGCTGGCGCGCACGGCCTTCGGACGCAATATGCCGGTACGCGGCATCGTCCAGAGCCTGAAAATCGTCTTCTTTGTCATCGCTGCACTGCTGGCGACCTCGATTATGGTCGACAAGTCGCCGGTGATCCTGCTTAGTGGCCTGGGTGCGATGACCGCAGTTATTATGCTGGTGTTCCGTGACCCGATCCTGGGCCTGGTGGCGGGGGTGCAACTCTCTGCCAACAAGATGCTCAGTGTCGGTGACTGGCTGGAGATGCCGAAATACGGCGCTGACGGTGATGTGATTGATATCAGCCTGACCACAGTTAAAGTGCAGAACTGGGACAAAACCATTACCACCATCCCGACTTATTCGCTGATCTCCGACTCGTTTAAAAACTGGAAAGGGATGCAGGTTTCCGGTGGCCGGCGTATCAAGCGCAGTGTGCTGATTGATGCCACCAGTGTGCATTTTCTGTCGCCGCAGGAAGTGGAGCAATTGACCCGCGCCAAATTGCTCGAGCCCTATCTGAAACACAAAGTGGAAGAGATCAGTGCTTTTAACCAGCGTCATAACTATGACGACGGCAGCCTGATTAACGGCCGTCATCTCACCAACCTTGGCAGTTTGCGTGCTTATCTGGAACGTTATCTGCGTGCCCATCCGGAAATCCACCAGTCGATGACCCTGATGGTGCGCCAATTAGCACCGACGCATGAAGGTATTGCGATGGAGTTGTACTGCTTTGCGGCCAATACCGAGTGGGTTGAATATGAGCGTATTCAGTCGGATCTCTTTGACCATGTTTATGCGGTGCTGCCGCAGTTTGGTCTGCGCGTGGCGCAGGCGCCGACCGGCAGTGACTTTCGCCGTTTAAGCCCGGCTGCGCCGCAAGCCTGGATTGAACCCGCGCTGAATGACGAGCGGGCCTCACAGCAGTAACCGCTGCTGCCAACCGATAAAAAAGCGCCGCTCTGCAATCAGGGCGGCGCTTTTTTCTGCGTACTGTCAGGCGCTGAGATAGCGGTTAGAAACCGGATTTGGTTTGATCGTCCTCATCATCGCGGCTCTCACGTACCCCGTGCTCGGCTTTCCAGCGTTCCCAGCGTTCGGTGGCGAGCTTTTGCATATCGGTGGTGCGGTCAGCTTCATCGATGATCTCTTCTCCCAGCAGGTGTTCAAAGATGTCTTCCAGGGTCAGCAGCCCCTGTACTGTGCCGTATTCATCCACCACCAGGGCCAGTTGCAGTCGTCTTTGCATCATCTGCTCAAACGCAACCGGCAAGGTCTGGGTGTTGAGCAGGACATGGATCGGACGCATTACCGCGCCCAGCTGCTTGCTGCCCAGCTTGTTCTGCTGCAGACGGAACAGCTCCAGGCGGTGGACGAAGCCGATAATGTTATCGGTGGTTTCGGTGTAGATCAGCGGGCGCGAAAACGGCGTATCACGGTGCTGGGTCAGGAACTCATCAATGGTCAGCTCGGCCGGAACCCGGAACAGCACCGTACGCGGCGTCATCACCTGGGTGACCAGTACATCGCGGATCGCGAGCAGGTTGTGCAGCATTTTCGACTCACCTTCCGCCAGTTCGCCGCTTTCATCGGCCAGCATCGCCATCGCCGACAGCTCTTCACGCATGCGCGGCAACTGACTGTTGCTGGCCAAACGGCGAGTGATCTGCTGCGAAAACCAGACGAAGGGGGCCAGAATCCAGACCATCCAGCGCAAAATGACCGCGGTGAGCGGCGCCAACTGGCGCCAGTAAGTGGCGCCGATAGTCTTCGGCACGATCTCCGACAGTACCAGAATACCGAGCGTGAGTGCGGCAGAGAACAGGCCAAGCCACTCGCTGCCGAATACCAGCGCGGCCTGGGCGCCGGCACTGGCCGCGCCTATGGTATGGGCAATGGTGTTTAAGGTCAGGATCGAGGCCAACGGGCGGTCGATATCCGCTTTGAGCTGAGCCAGCTTGTCTGATGACGGGTGGGATTGTTGGCGCAACTGCGCCAGGTAACTGGGCGTAATACTCAGTAGTACGGCTTCCAGGACAGAACAGATAAACGATACGCCAATCGCAATCGCGACGTAAATCGTAAGCAAAAACATGGAGCTTCCTTAATGGTTCATCTACCCCGCTAAGGGTGACATTATGTGACGAAAAAACAACAGCAACTGCTGCTTTTTTGTCTGCACTCAATCAGGTAAAAGCCTTGATATGACAAGGCTTAAAGAGGATTTTCCTGCTAGAGCCAGGGATATTTTGCGTTAAAAATAAGTCAGGCGCTCGCGGCATTGGGTAACAAATTGTGAGTGAATACTCATATTATGGTTAAAACTACGTCAGAGAGACACAAGTTACGCGACAAACCTTTGCCAGACGGGGCATTTATGCTTTAGAGTGAACTCAATTCGATAACCTATGAGAAGGGAAACCTAATGAACAAGACCCAATTAATCGACTTTATTGCCGAAAAAGCAGACCTGTCTAAAGCTCAGGCAAAAGCTGCTCTGGAAGCGACTCTGGGCGCGGTTGAAGGCGCACTGAAAGAGGGTGACCAGGTTCAACTAATTGGTTTTGGTACATTCAAAGTAAATCACCGCGCAGCGCGCACCGGTCGTAACCCTAAGACTGGCGAAGAGATCAAAATCGAAGCAGCTAACGTACCAGCGTTCGTTGCTGGTAAAGCACTGAAAGATTCAGTGAAATAATCTATACTACGCCGAGATTCTTAGTCTCGGCGTTTTTTCATGATGAAACCATTTCTTCTCTCCGCTTTCAGTGCGGCCTTATTGGCCGGATGCGCCACTTCTCTTCCGTACGATCCCCTGCAGCTCCAGCAAATCAGTGATTACAGTGGCGGTGAAACCGCAGGCGACGCGACCAGCTTTTACTGGACCAGCGCGCGGCAGGATCAGACTGTCTCTGCGGCTGATTACGTGGTTTCGCAGCGATTTGGCTGGTATCAGTCCAATTATCGCTGGGACGAAGGTGAATTGCGCGAAGTGGTTCGCGAGGGTATGCAGCCGAAAGAGCGCCAGCTGGTGCCTTACCGGGTGCAGATCCGCTTTGATAAAAACGGTGATGCGATTTATCAGCAGTACCGGGTCGATGGCAAAGTCCTGCCACTCAATCAGAATCAGCTCGCTCAGTACCAGCAGCAGGCCAGTGAGCTGGTTGAGAAAACCAGGCAGCTCGACAGCCAGGGGCTGACCCTAATTCAGGGCATCTGGGATGGGGAGGTGTTTGAAAGCTGCTCCGACACCGACTACAGCAAGGTCGAATTCAATCAGACTCTGCCGGATTTTGTCGTCAGCCGGTTATCCTCGCTCGACCGTTATGTCGCATTTCTTGGTTCGGCGGATAAACAGACGGTACGCATCGACCAAATCCTCATTCTGGATGATGACAGCCACGACTGTGTGAAACGCCCGGCTCTGATCGCTGAGCAGGACGGATAAGGTTTGACTCTGCTGATGCAGATCAGAAATGCATAAAGAAAAGGCGCTCAATGAGCGCCTTTGGTCTGTCTGAGCCTTGGTGAAAATACCGAGGCTTAACTGAGGAGCGAACCGGTCACTCCGTCAGCCTGCTTATTTTTCCGCCTGCTCGCGTGCAATTGCACGGTAGCCGATGTCATTGCGGTGGAACATGCCGTCCCAGCTGATTTGTTTCGCCAGCTGGTAAGCGCGTTGCTGCGCTTCAAGCACAGTGTTGCCCAGCGCGGTTGCGCACAGTACGCGGCCGCCGTTGGTCACCACCTGGCCATCTTGGTCTGTGGTACCGGCGTGGAACACTTTCTCGCCTTCCACGTCTGTGGTTGGCAGGCCGGAGATGACATCGCCTTTAGCGTAATCGCCCGGGTAGCCGCCAGCGGCCAGGACGATACCGATTGAGGCACGTGGATCCCACTTAGATTCAACCTGGTCCAGTTTGCCGTCGATAGCCGCCAGACACAGTTCCACCATGTCAGACTGCATACGCATCATGATGGGTTGCGTTTCCGGATCGCCGAAGCGGCAGTTGAACTCAATCACTTTTGGCGCGCCGGATGCGTCGATCATCAGGCCAGCGTACAGGAAGCCAGTGTACGGGTGGCCTTCAGAAGCCATGCCGTTCACGGTCGGGTAAATTACTTCCTGCATGATGCGGTCGTGGATTTCCTGAGTGACCACTGGCGCTGGAGAGTAAGCACCCATACCGCCCGTGTTCGGGCCGGTGTCTTTGTCGCCGACACGTTTGTGATCCTGGCTGGTGGCCATCGGCAGAACGTTTTTGCCGTCAACCATAACGATAAAGCTGGCTTCTTCGCCGTCCAGGAACTCTTCGATCACCACGCGGCTGCCGGCATCGCCAAACGCGTTGCCAGCCAGCATGTCTTTGATCGCATCTTCAGCTTCTTGCAGCGTCATCGCGACGATAACGCCTTTACCTGCCGCCAGACCGTCGGCTTTAACGACGATTGGTGCGCCTTGCTCACGAACGTAAGCCAGCGCCGGTTCGATTTCAGTGAAGTTAGCGTAAGCCGCCGTCGGGATGTTGTGGCGTGCCAGGAAATCTTTGGTGAACGCTTTTGAGCCTTCCAGCTGCGCCGCTGCTTCGGTCGGTCCAAAGATTGGCAGGCCAGCGGCGCGGAATGCATCCACCACACCAATAACCAGTGGCGCTTCCGGACCGACGATAGTCAGTCCAATCGCGTTGTCCTGGGCAAACGCTACCAGGCCAGGTACATCTTCTACGCCGATGTTGACGTTTTGCAGTTTCGCTTCCAGCGCAGTACCCGCATTACCTGGTGCAATGAACACGGTCTCAACCGCAGGGTTTTGCGCGACTTTCCAGCCCAGTGCGTGCTCACGACCACCAGAACCGATAATTAAAACTTGCATAATCTATCCTAACGAAAAGAATAAATGCCCAGGGCTAATCAGCCCCGGGACCTCATAAATAAATTAGTGACGGAAGTGACGCATACCAGTGAAGATCATCGCCATGCCGTGCTCGTCTGCTGCTGCGATAACTTCGTCATCACGCATTGAGCCGCCTGGCTGAATCACACACTTGATGCCCGCTTCGGCGGCTGCATCGATACCGTCACGGAACGGGAAGAACGCATCCGATGCCATTACTGAACCGGCCACTTCCAGATTCTCATCCGCGGCTTTGATACCGGCGATTTTCGCCGAGTATACGCGGCTCATCTGGCCAGCGCCGACACCGATAGTCATGTCGCCTTTTGCGTACACGATAGCGTTTGATTTAACGTATTTCGCGACTTTCCAGCAGAACAGCGCATCTTTCAGCTCTTCTTCGCTTGGCTGGCGCTTAGACACCACTTTCAGGTCATCCAGAGTCACCATACCCTGGTCACGGTCCTGTACCAGCAGACCACCGTTAACACGTTTCAGATCGAAACCTGTGGTCTTGGTTGACCATTCGCCACACTCCAGCAGACGGACGTTTTTCTTCGCCGCTACCACTTCAACCGCTTCGGCAGAAACTTTCGGTGCGATGATCACTTCCACGAACTGACGCTCAACGATAGCTGATGCCGTTTTAGCATCCAGCTCCTGGTTGAAGGCGATGATGCCGCCGAACGCAGAGGTCGGGTCAGTCTGGTAAGCGCGGTTGTACGCTTCCAGAATGTCGCTGCCCAGTGCCACACCACAAGGGTTGGCGTGCTTAACGATCACACACGCTGGTTCTGCGAACTCTTTCACGCATTCCAGTGCGGCGTCAGTGTCAGCGATGTTGTTGTAAGACAGAGCTTTACCCTGAATTTGACGCGCAGTAGAGACGGACGCTTCTTGCGGGTTCGCTTCCACGTAGAACGCGGCGTTCTGGTGGCTGTTTTCGCCATAACGCATGTCTTGTTTCTTGATGAACTGCTGGTTGAAAGTGCGCGGGAACTGAGATTCTTCGTCGCCTTCTTTGTTTTCGCCGTAGCTTGCTACCATGGTACCGAAGTAGTTCGCGATCATACCGTCGTAGGCGGCAGTGTGCTCGAATGCGGCAATAGCCAGGTCGAAACGGGTATTCAGAGTCAGAGACTTGTCGTTGGCATCCATTTCTGCGATGACGCGATCGTAGTCGGTTGCGTTCACGATGATGGTCACGTCTTTATGGTTTTTCGCTGCAGAGCGAACCATAGTCGGGCCACCGATATCGATGTTTTCTACCGCATCTTCCAGTGAACAGCCTTGTTTGGCAACGGTTGCTGCGAATGGGTAGAGGTTCACGACTACCATGTCGATTGGGTTAATGGCGTGAGTGGCCATTACGTCATCATCCTGACCGCGACGGCCCAGGATGCCACCATGAACTTTCGGGTGCAGCGTTTTTACGCGCCCATCCATCATTTCTGGGAAACCGGTGTAATCGGAGACTTCAGTCACAGCGATACCTTTTTCAGCCAGCAGACGAGCCGTACCGCCAGTAGACAGGATATCAACACCGCGCTCAGCGAGCGCTTGTGCGAACTCAACAATGCCAGTTTTATCTGATACGCTGATCAGTGCACGGCGAATAGGACGAGCGTTATTCATGCTTCCATTTTCCTTTAATTCATGGAGTTAATGACGAAAGATGTTTGCCAAAAGTGTTCATGGGTGACGCAGAGGGGAATTTTTTATCCGTTCTGATCACAGCTTGGTCAGTTTTGGTAAAGACCTTTGTTCCAGGCTTTCAGGATGGCGCGTATTCTAACCAATTTATTACAAAAGATCTCGCGCAATCGTTTGGCATGGGAAAAATAATAGCTAAAAACTGGTTTTTCAAGCAAAAAAAGTAGCCAAGCAGTCAATGGGCGATACTATATTTCCAACGGGAGATACTATGTTTCCAATGAGAGATACTATGTTTCAAATCGGAGAATTAGCCAAACGGTGCCAAGTTTCCACCGATACGCTGCGTTTTTACGAGAAAAATGCGCTGATCGCACCGGCCGGACGCAGTGAGTCCGGCTATCGTTTGTATGATGAAAATAATTTAAAACAGGTTAGTTTTATTCTCAAAGCGAAGGCGCTCGGTCTGAGCCTGGAGGAGATCCGCGAATTACTCGAGATTCGTTTGGATGCCAGCGAACACAGTTGCGCTGAAGCCAAAGCGATTACCAGTGCCAAACTGCAGGTGATTGATGACAAGATTGCCGAGCTGACCCGGATTCGTGCCGCGCTGCAGAAAATCAATGATGCCTGCTGCGGGGATATCGATGATGATGCGACCCACTGCTCGATTCTGGCTGCGCTGGAATAGCCGCGCTGCGTGATGATGGTGTGTTCGCGCTGAAAAAAAACAGAGCCAACCCGAAGGCTGGCTCTGTCATTGCTCAGATTGCTTTGAGTCTCCCGAAGGTTACCTGCAACCTTGTTAGAATGTCATGCTGACTCAGAAGTCGTAATTCACCGATACCCAGTAGTTACGGCCTGGGTTCACGTAACCTGACGTTGAGCGTGAAGTATCGAAGTAATCACCCGCGTATTCGCCGCCAATCACCTCCAGATCGGTGAAGTCTTTATCCAGCAGGTTGTACACCGCGCCGTTCAGTTTCAGATCTTTGGTAATTGCGTAAGTGGCACCCATGTTGACCACAGTCCAGGCTTTCAGGTTACCTTTCTGATCCATGATCGATTTTTGTGTGTTGCTCAGGTTGTCGTAGTTGCTGGTGTAACGCGGCGTTTTACCATGGTATTCCGCACCCAGCCAGGCATCCAGTGACTCGCTGGCAATCCAGCGCACTTTGGCGTTCGCCATGTGTTTGGCCGTGTTACCAAATGGTGCGCCGTCGTCATCGCCGCCGACCTGCTCGCTGTGGGTGTAGGTGTAGTTCAGGTTCATCGACAGATCATCGCGGAACAGCGGGAAGGATGAACCGACTTCGACCCCTTCAATTTTCGCTTTACCGACGTTTTCGTATGATGTCGTTGTGCTGTCGACATCATAAGACTGGATCGCATTCTTGTAGTGGTTAACGAATACAGTCACGTTGGCTTTGAAGTTGTTGTCACCTTCGTAGTAAACACCAGTTTCGTAACTGGTGCTCTCTTCCGGATCCAGATCCGGGTTACCGATGACGTTAACGGTGCCACGGCCGGAGATACCGCTGATACCGTCATGCAGTTGCGCCAGGCTCGGCGTGCGGTAACCGGTGCTGACACCGCCTTTGACGGTCCAGTTCTGGTTGGCGTTCCATACCAGGTAGGCACGCGGGCTGACGTGACTACCGAAGGAGTCGTGGTGCTCGTAACGGGCACCCAGAGTCAGGATCAGTGGATCGGCAAGATACCAGTCATCTTCCGCAAACAGGGCATAGGTATCCTGCTTGAAGGTTTCGCCAGTGGTGTTGATGACCACTCCGTCTTTCATTTCTGCGTGCCAGTACTGCCCACCGATGGTCACTGCGTGATCGTCACCGATGTCGGTCATCAGTTTGGAGTTAACGATAGTGTTGCTGTTTTCCAGTTGACGATCCTGACCCAACAATGAACCACTAAAACCACTGCCTGCCGACAGTACGCGGCCTTTGCTCTCAGTTTCCATGTAAGAGGCATCGGACTGGATGCGACCGAAGTCAAAAGTGGATTCGTGACCGATAATGAGCTGATCTTCGTTGAATTTCAGCTCATCTTCATAACCACCACCGGAAGTGCCGACATCGCCCAACTGGCTGTCGCTGTTGTCGTAAGTCTGGCGAGCGATATGACCGTCAACAAACACAGTGTGATCGTCGTTGATGTTGTAGCTCAGCTTACCGCCGATGTTGTAGTTGTCGCTCTCAGTCGGGTAAGGCGTACGGGATGCGCTGTTTTCGCTCAGCGAGGTAATGCTTGAACCTTCACGGTGCTTGATGGTGCCGCGTAGGTTGAGGTTCAGTTTGTCCTCAACTAACGGACCGGAAGTGTTGAAGCTCAGCGATGAGGTATCACCCCATTTATCGTGTTCCTGCAGGTTGTAACCCGCGCTGACGTTACCGACCCATTCTTTCTGATTCTTCTTGGTGATGATGTTGACCACACCACCAATCGCGTCAGAACCGTACAGGGTCGACATCGGGCCGCGGATCACTTCGATATGGTCAATCGCAGACAGCGGTGGTACGAAGCCATTGCCCATCTCACCAAAGCCGTTTGGTGTGGTGTCTGAACTGGCGGTTTGGCGGATACCGTCAATCAGGATCAGGGTATGGCTGCTGCTCATACCGCGGATGCTGATGTTGAGGCCACCGGTTTTACCTGTGCTGCTGCGCACGTCAACGCCTTCCAGGCCACTCAGCGCTTCACCGAGATCCATGTAGTTTTTCTCGGCCAGATCTTGCTGGCTGACTACTGAAACTGATGCCGGAGCATCGGTGATTTTTTTCTCTAAACCTGCATTGGCTGTGACCACCAGAGTGTCATCGGCGGCGGTTGCCGCAACACTGTTCACGGCATATAAGCTGGACAGAATAGAGATAGCTAGGGCTGAGTAGTGGAACTTCACGATTGTAAATCCTTGAAACAAAACGTTGAGAGGAGCGCATTATATTTACTAATGTTAACAATTATCAATACCATTCGTATTGGTGCTTGTGTCAGTAATGGCACGCAGAGTAGAGATGTGCTGGCAGATATATTGATAGGGATGATGATTGGTTGCTCAAGAACGGCCCGGTTTGGGCAGTGAAAACCGGCTTGATACGCGGTTTGTGTAGCCATTATCTGAACTTATGCGAACAGATCTTTAGAATGTAAGTTTTTGTAAATCAATGTTACTTAATATATTTTTTCTTTAAGTAATGGGGCAAGGGCGGGCTGTGCGTTTTAAACGCGGCAGTAACGCAGGCAGCAAATCAGGCACTTGCATAGAGTGCTGGCAAACAAACGGAACCGGTCTTTAATATGCAGGATGTGGGATGAGCTATTCCGTATTTGGAACGAATTATTTTCGCTCAGCAGTGTCCGTGGCGCTTTCGGCTGGAGATGAAGCACGTGCTTATTGGGGTTCAGAGGCGGGTTTGAGCCTGTTTTTAGCTGTCCGGCAGATAAAAAAGAGCGAACCAGACGGCTCGCTCAACATGGGGTAAAGGGCTGCGGCATGTCCGGCGCAGCCAAATTTTGTCATAGCGTGTTGGCGCCAGTCGGGGATTTACCCCCACACCTCATCGGCGACCTGTTTGACCAGGGCGATTTTGGCCCACTGCTGCGTTTCACTCAGGGCGTTGCCTTCTTCGGTGGAGGCGAAGCCGCATTGGGTGCTGAGGCACAGATTCTCCAGTGGTACGTACTGAGCTGCTTCTTTAATGCGCGCGACGATCGCGTCTGCCGGTTCCAGCTGACCTTCTTTGGAGGACACCAGCCCCAGCACCACTTGTTTGTTGGGGGCCAGTTTGGCGAGCGGGGCAAAGTCACCAGCGCGGTCGGTATCAAACTCAAGATAAAACGCCGAGACGGCAGACTCACCGAGCAGCACATCCGCGACCGGTGCGTAACCGCCCGTTGCGGCCCAGGTTGAGCGGTAGTTGCCACGACAGACGTGGGTGGTGAGGACCAAATCCTGCGGCGCGCCAAGCAGCGCTGCGTTATTCACCTTCACCAGTTTATTCAGCAGCGGTTGAATCGCGTCCTGATGATCAAAGCCGTTCTCGTGGCTGTGGCCACAGCCGCACGCGGCATCATTTTTTACGCTCGCTTGGGCGACTTTCGGGTCGGTCAGCATGCCCCAGGTACAATCGTCGAGTTGCAGGTTGCGACAGCCGGCGGCGTACAATTCAGCGATAAAGGTCTGATAAGCGGCGGCGATGTCGGCCAGCAGCTCGGCTTCATCCGGGTAGATGCTCTCGGTGTGGGCTTTATTGCACGGACGCAACAGCTCTTTTAAAAACTGGGCCGGAGCCGGAATGGTCAGGCGCGGGGTGACGCCTGGCGCAGCCAACGGTAGCAGAAACTTGAAATGTTCAATAAACGGGTGGTTGTGGCCGGAGATTTTGCCGCTCAGGCGGGTGCTTTCGGCGCGGGTTTCAACCGCGGCAAACTGGTAACCCTGCTCGATCTGCGCTTTTTCGACACCATTCAGCCCCCAACATGAAATCGAGATGCCACCAACTGCGGCGAAACTCGCCATCGGTAATCACGTTCAGGCCGGCCTGTTGCTGCTTTTCCACCAGTTCAGTGATGGCACGATCTTCCACCGCGGTCAGTTGCGCTTGGTCGATAGTACCACTGGCGAAATCACGACGGGCCTGATGCAGATAATCCGGGCGAAGGTAACTGCCGACAACGTCAGCACGAAAAGGAGGAAGTACAGTAGACATAGCAAGGCGCCTCTCGGTGAATGATTAATGGGTGTAGGGTTAAATTATCGGATGTCCAGACGGCTGTTAAGGGATGCTTTTTCATGCTGAGTATGAAATTAATTCACTATAGAGTGGTAAAGGCATGCTGTGATGAAGATCGGATGAATTTTCAGCGTGATTGATTTGTGCTTGCCCGCCATGCCTTGTAGATTAGGACCTTGTTTGCTGCTTTGGCGACCTCGCCCCTCTGCTATCCCCGGGCTGTGCCGGGACCAACCTGTGTAAGGACACACCATGCTGGCTGCATTTATTGTCGCAATTCTCCCGGTGCTTATGATTGCGCTGCTCGGCGCTCTGCTGAGTAAAAAAGACTGCTTATCTGGATGACCCCAACCTGCCACGGCTGGTGGTCAATGTTGCGATGCCGTGCCTGCTGCTGCACTCGATGCTTGGCAGTCACATTGATTTTCTTGGTATGAGCAAGTTGGTACTGGGCGCAGTTACGGCATTGCTGGCAATGGTGGTGGCAACCTGGCTAGTGCTCAAAGCAACGGGCCAGCCACTGCGTTTTTACCTGCCGGTGCTGGTTAACCCGAATACCGGTAACCTGGGTATTCCGATCGCTTACTCTCTGCTTGGTGAGCAGGGATTGGCCGGCGCGGTGATCATCTCTTCGATTATTGAAATCAGCCACTTTACCTTAGGGATGGGCATGATGTCCGGCACCTATTCAGCGCGCAAGCTGGTGGCCAATCCGCCGATGCTGGCGTTGCTGGTCAGTGCCGTATTGCTTGGGCTGAATGTGCCGATTCCGGAGTTTCTGCTGCGGGCGTTCGATATGATCGGCAGTATTACCGTGCCGGTGATGCTACTGATGCTGGGCCGCGCCCTGGCGCACATGAAGGTGCGCGAAGCGCCCTGGTTTAAGCTGGCGCTGATGTCGGTCTACCGCCCGCTGATTGGCCTGTTGACCGCCTGGGGCGCTGCGCTGCTGTTCCAGCTGTCGCCATTGCATACCGCGAATCTGATGATCGCCTGTTCGATGCCGGTCGCTGTGCTGAACTATCTGTTCGCGACCCGCTTTAACGGCCCGGTCAATGACGTCGCCGGCCTGACCTTTCTGACCCTGCCGACCGCGCTGGTGGCGCTGGTGGTGATTAAGATGTGGGTGATTGTGTAGGCAGAGGTGTACAGGCTTGCTACTTGAGCTACCTCAAATGGTGCCAGAGATAGATTTATCTCTATAGATTTGATGAAGACCAAGGGCGTTGCCCTTGAAATTATCGACTTTCGATAGTTTCAAGGGGTGCTAGCTAGATAAAGGGATACAATAGAGTTTTTGTCTATGTACAAGATACCTTAGCAGATAGACACTATACTTTTTCTGGCCCCGTATCTTCATCGCCTTGGGATAAAGAGTGATGATCGAGGTTTAGCCTAACTAATCGAGTCAAATATGACACGTAAGTTGTATTCTCTCTTCCCGCATAGATTTCACTCATATCTTTATAGCCTGCTTCTTCTTCAAAAGCTTCCGCCATGTTTTCTACAGCAGTTTGAATTCTTGAAGCTTGTTCGTCATCTACTTCGTCCCTGAGGAGAGCAAAAAATTCGAAAGAATAGTTATCCAGTTCTTCTGTAGAGTTAACCCAAACGTAAAAAGCTCTTATGTAACTAGAAAATGTAGTTTGCTCTGCGTCTTGTGGGGTTGCTGCGGATTCGATATCTGATAAATGAGAATCTATTATAGGGTCTAGTTGCGCGTTGAAGTTATCAGGTAGCGCACTTCGCATATAACGGTTAGAGCGCCATACAGGAACTGAAATTGCGTACTCGTTAGATAGAGTTATGGGTTCAAAGTTCTCTGTCCCGTCCAGCAAATTGAGTAATTCGGCTTTATCTACATGTAGGATATAGTCTACATTTGCTTCGTACCAAAACTCTCCAGCCTTAAAATGAAGCTTGCGAACACTTTTTACAAAGGAGTTTCCAGAGAAAACGTCTTTTTCTCTAATCTTTTTACAGACGGCAATTTCAATAGTGCTTTCTATGCCATCGTTTCTACAAGCAATGTCACAGTTTTGAGAGAGAACAAGAAAAACTGATGAGTCTTTAAACTTTTTCTTATCTGCACGCAGTGCTGGTTTTGAGAAAGATTCAGACCATTGAAGTCTTGTCGCTTCAGGGACGATATTTACAAAAAAACAAGAAGCTTGGGTAAGCTTCTTGTCATGTAACAGTTTCTGACCATTGGAAAGCTCTGCTGCCACTTAAACCACCTATGCAATAGATGTTAACTGATGAAGTGAGATTTCATTTACAGGAGTTTCTTTCGCTGTATTAGACGACAACTTATCAGAGAGGCTATTAGATATTTTCACAATACTTGGAATATCTAGCTTTGTTTCTGATAATAAGTCTAATAGTGATTTACCATCCATCACGTAGTTTTTAGCCATTGCACCAGGACTGCGATTAAATTTAGGACTGATCTCTGTAATGATTTCAGATAGCAGTAATGCTCGTTCTTTAGTTGAAGAGTTTACGGCGTGTTGATCATTAGAGTTTTTGTATGAGTGCAGAGTTTGTCTCGAAACTTTAAAAATGCTAGCAATATCCTTGTTAGGCAAACCTAAGGTTACCTTTACCGAATTTACGATATCCGCAATACTGAGGATATCAGTATTTTTTTCATAATCTGCTTGCTCGTACACACCTACAGATGACCACTGATGACCTAGAATGTTAGAGCTATATAAGACATCACGTTGGGGCAATACAGCAGTTTCAATATCATCTATATTAGCATGCGTATTGAATGCCATGCTCAGTGCTATTACAGAGGCAGTGGCTTTTACATTGGTAGATGCTGTTGTTTTCCACATTACTCAGTCTCCTTATATCCCCATGCACGTTTAGCTTCATCGGTTATGACACTCCAAAAGATGTCACTAGCCCTTTGGTAAAGCTTGATCGTTGCATCTTCAATTTGCTCTGAATTAAAGGTAGGGCTATGAGCAAATTGATAGGTATGGTCAATATCCAATATTCCATATGTTGCAGATTCTACATTAAACCAATCTTGTTGACCATTGATTACTAGGCCACATTTTGCATCTGGTTCTATTAGATTGTCAGGCAAAACTTTTTGTACGGTTTTATTGAAAGTTGCTAGTTCTTCAAAGTTAATTACAAGAACTTGATTTTCTGCCACCTTAACAGCCTTAAGTGAGTGTCCTTGTAGGTGAGTACCAAGGTCTCCAAATGAAGGTGGCTGTACGCCTCCTTGAACGAAGTCACTCAGTGTAGACTGACCTGTAGGTGCTATTACATCAACATATCTTAACCCAACGCTCTTAAGTAGCGTTTTTTCTAAGTTAGGGATAGTTTCTTTACATACGAGCAGCAACCTATGGAACTTATTATAAAATTCGCTAAATGTACGATACGTAGTTGACTTAAGGATAAGAGAAGATTCAGAGATCTCAACTATTTCTTGTTCTCCTGCCGCACGGAACAATAGACGCGTGTTTGAAAGTTTTTTCTGTCTCATTTGTTGAGAAGCTGCGTCAAAGTTCCATTCTAAAATTTCAGCTTTACTTTCGATTTTTTCAGGGAAGCCTTCATCTATCATCCTAATGTGCAGAGCATTAATAAGCTCAGGTGCGATAGCCTTTATACTCGGTACTTCAGCAAATCTTAAGTGAATCAAAGCATGTACCAAAGGTGCCTTTTCTAGAGTTTTTTTCATACTATCTACCATAAATTTTCAGAGAGAGGACAAACTGAGAACGGGGATTTTACACTTTTTTTGACACTTAAAAACTAATATTAGTTCAAACTTTACACTTTTTTTTACACTTTAAAGTGAAAGTATAAAGCAGATATGAAGTTATAAATTAGGATGAGGGGGTTTTTGTGGGTGTTAAATGGATGTAAAAAAGCCACAAGATTTAAATTTCGTGGCTTTTCAAGGTGTTGGGTGAACGTGATTAGTTCATGCCGTATTTTTTCAGTTTCTTACGAAGAGTACCGCGGTTGATACCCATCATGGTTGCTGCGCGAGTCTGGTTACCGCGAGTGTACTGCATGATGGTGTCTAGTAGTGGTTGTTCAACTTCAGCTAGAACTAATTCGTAAAGTTCTGTGACTTCCTGACCGTTTAATTGAGCCAGGTAGTTTTTAAGAGACGCTTTAACTGAATCACGTAGTGGCTTTTGCGTGATTTGATCTTGTGAAGTTACGGTAGTTACTGTTAAAGCTTCTGAAGTCAGATTTTGTTCGAACATATTCGGTCTAGCTCTTCTCTTAATTATGATGCAACGTTATCAAAATAACCTTCCAATACCTCTAACTGCAGTGGTGCTGCTTCGATGGCATTAAAGGTACGGCGAAACTCACTCGCCTGCTCATGTTCTTTGAGATACCACCCAACGTGCTTGCGCGCGATGCGTGGGCCTAAATACTCACCATAAAACTGATGGAGAGCCTTCACATGACCAAGCAGGATGTCTTTCACTTCCGCATAGGGAAGATCAGGCATCGTGGTGCCGTTTTCCAAATAGTGTTGGATTTCCTGGAAAATCCAAGGACGTCCCTGGGCAGGGCGTCCAATCATTAAAGCGTCCGCGCCGGTGTACTCCAGCACATATTTGGCTTTCTCCGGACAATCGATATCACCGTTAGCGATGACCGGGATTTGAATAGCCGCTTTGACCGCTTTAATGCTGTCGTATTCCGCCTCACCTTTGTACATGCAGGTACGGGTTCGCCCATGAAGCGCCAGTGCCTGAATGCCGCAGTTTTCGGCAAGTTTAGCGATTTGGACACAGTTTTTATTGTCTGTGTCCCAGCCGGTCCGGGTTTTCAGTGTCACAGGGACACTCACTGCATCCACTACCGCTTTCAGAATGTCTTCGATCACATCCGGGTAGCGCAGCAGGGCAGAACCAGCCAGCTTCTTGTTCACTTTCTTTGCCGGGCAGCCCATGTTGATGTCGATGATTTGCGCACCGTTCTCAACGCTGAACTGGGCCGCATCGGCCATCAGCTGTGGGTCGCTTCCCGCAATCTGTACAGAGCGAATGCCCGATTCGCCTTCATGCACCATGCGGTTTCTCGACTTGTCTGTTTTCCACAGAGCCGGGTTAGCGGACATCATTTCACTGACGGCCATACCAGCTCCGTAACGGAGGCACAACTCTCGAAACGGTCTGTCGGTGACACCAGCCATAGGTGCGACGATTAGATTGTTCTTAAGTTGATAATTTCCGATTTTCAAAACGTGTTCACAGCTTCATACCAGCAAGGGCGCGCATTTTACGCATTTTTTCGATGCGTGAAAAGACTAATATTTGAGCATTTACAAAATGTTTTGGTAAATGGTCTATTTTTCAGTCAATTAGCGTGCAAAGTCTTATCTAGCCTTGTTTGCGACCGGACACACGGCACCATTCTTCCTTCTCTGCGATAGGATCCAGTTGCAGTTCATCACGGTAATAATCAGCCACATCTTCGGCCTGAGTGTTAAGCACGCCGGACATCGCCAGCAGACCGCCTGGTTTAATCAGGCTCTTGATCACCGGTGACAGCTCACGCAGCGGGCCGGCCAGAATGTTGGCGACTACGACGTCCGCCACCAGGCCTTGTGGCTGGTCTTGTGGCAGGAAGACTTCAATCTGGTCAGCGACGCCGTTACGTTCAGCGTTATCTTTACTCGCCAGCAGCGCCTGCGGGTCGATATCGATACCGATCACGCGTGCGGCGCCGAGTTTAATCGCGGCAATCGCCAGGATGCCGGAGCCACAACCGAAGTCGATGACGGTTTTGCCCGCCAGATCGAGGGAGTCAAGCCATTGCAGACACAGCGCTGTGGTCGGGTGGGTACCGGTGCCGAACGCCAGGCCCGGATCAAGCAGAACATTCACTGCGCTCGGATCCGGAATATCGCGCCAGCTCGGGCAAATCCACAGACGTTCGCCGAACTTCATCGGGTGGAAGTTATCCATCCACTCGCGTTCCCAGTCTTTATCTTCGATCTGCTCAACTTTATGGGCAAAATCCTGCGCCAATAGCTGGCTATGACGAATCTGTTCCAGTACCCAGGCAGTGTCTGCTTCGGCATCGTAAAGGGCAAGAACGTCGGTATCGCCCCACAAACGGGTTTCACCCGGCAGAGGCTCAAACACAGGGGTGTCTTTTGCATCCATGAAGGTGACCGACAGCGCACCGGTTTCTTCCATCAGCATGTCACTGATGGCTTCTGCGTTTTCGTTGGTCGCATTGAGTTTAATTTGAATCCAAGGCATGGCTCTTGCTCTCTTCAGTTCGTTCAGTTGGCGCAGAGTGTAGCAGATTTAGCGAGCTTTTATAGAAGCAGTGGCGTTTGTACTCCAGCAGCAGCTTGTGTAGCGCGGCTGCGTCTTGTAGCGCAGTCATATCACTGACAAAGGGCGGCGCATAAAAACAAAGATGCCCACCGAGGTGGGCATCTTTGATGAAATCAGCAGGGGATTATTGCAGACCCAGCTTTTTCTCCAGATAGTGGATGTTCGTGCCACCGTGCTGGAAGTTTTCATCTTTCATGATTTCTTGCTGCAGCGGGATGTTGGTCTTAATGCCTTCCACAATCATCTCTTCCAGTGCATTACGCATACGGGCAATCGCGACATCACGGTTTTCACCGAAAGTGATCAGTTTACCGATCATTGAGTCGTAGTATGCCGGTACCGTGTAGCCGGAGTAGATGTGTGATTCCCAACGAACGCCCATACCACCTGGTGAGTGGAAACGGGTGATCTTGCCCGGACATGGCAGGAAGCGCTCTGGATCTTCTGCGTTGATACGACATTCCATCGCATGGCCGCGGATCTTGATGTCATCCTGAGTGAATGACAGAGGCTGACCGGCCGCGATACGCAGCTGTTCTTTGATCAGGTCAACGCCAGTCACCATTTCGGTCACCGGGTGTTCAACCTGGATACGGGTGTTCATTTCAATGAAGTAGAACTCGCCGTTTTCGTACAGGAACTCAAACGTACCTGCGCCGCGGTAACCGATTTCGATACACGCACGGGTACAACGTTCACCGATGTACTTACGCATCTCTTCAGTGATGCCTGGTGCCGGAGCTTCTTCTACCACTTTCTGGTGACGACGCTGCATTGAACAGTCACGTTCACCCAGGTGGATAGCGCCGCCCTGGCCGTCAGCCAGAACCTGAACTTCAACGTGACGTGGGTTTTCCAGGAATTTCTCCATGTACACCATGTCGTTGTTGAATGCTGCACGTGCTTCTGCGCGGGTCATGTTGATGGCGTTGATCAGTTCTTTCTCAGAACGAACCACGCGCATACCACGACCGCCGCCGCCGCCCGATGCTTTGATGATGACCGGGTAGCCGATGCGTTTCGCGTGCGCTTTGTTCTTCGCTTCGTCGCCGTCCAGCGGGCCGTCAGAGCCTGGTACACATGGTACGCCCGCTTTTTTCATCGCGTTGATTGCTGACACTTTGTCACCCATCAGGCGAATGGTGTCCGCTTTAGGACCCACGAAGATAAAGCCGCTGCGCTCAACTTGTTCAGCGAAGTCTGCGTTCTCAGACAGGAAGCCGTAACCCGGGTGGATAGCAATCGCACCGGTCACTTCTGCCGCCGAGATGATACGCGGAATGTTCAGGTAGCTGTCGATGCCTTTCGCAGGACCGATACAGACAGTTTCATCAGCCAGCAGGACGTGTTTCAGATCACGGTCTGCGGTTGAGTGTACGGCAACAGTTTTGATGCCTAATTCTTTACATGCACGAAGGATACGAAGCGCGATTTCGCCTCGGTTCGCGATGACTAACTTATCTAGCATAACAGCGCCTCGATTATTCGATGACTACAAGCGGCTGGTCGAATTCTACTGGCTGGCCGTCTTCTACCAGGATCTCAGTTACCACACCAGATTTGTCCGCTTCGATTTGGTTCATCATTTTCATCGCTTCAACGATACACAGCGTATCGCCAACAGAAACTTTCTGACCGACTTCGATGAATGACGCCGCATCCGGGCTTGGAGAGCGGTAGAACGTACCAACCATTGGAGAAAGAACCATGTGACCAGTTTGCACTTTAGCAGCTGGAGCTTCTGCTGGTGCCGCCACTGGTGCTGCTGCAGGAGCTGGTGCCGCAACTGGCGCAGGCGCCGCTGCGTACTGAATCGGTGCTACTGGTGCAACGCCGTTACGACTGATGCGTACCGATTCTTCACCTTCTGAAATTTCCAGCTCAGCAATGCCAGACTCTTCAACCAATTCGATAAGCTTCTTGATTTTACGAATATCCATTGTTTCTTTCTCTTTTATCTTGTGAGTAAGACAGCCCTAAAGGGCTGCAGAGTGTTTGGGGTTACTTTGTTTGCAGCGCACGAATGGCAGCAGACAAAGCGAATTCATAACCTTGTGCACCTAAGCCGCAAATCACGCCCTGTGCTTTATCAGACAGGTAGGAGTGATGACGGAACGGTTCACGAGCATGTACATTTGACAAATGCACCTCGATAAAGGGAATCGCTACGCCCAGCAGAGCATCACGCAGCGCTACGCTGCTATGGGTGAATGCGGCCGGATTGATAATGATGAAATCCACTTTACCGTAAGCCTGGTGAATGGCTTCGATAAGCTCATATTCGCGATTCGACTGGAGATGTTCCAACTCAACGTCAGCGCTTTCTGCCTGTTGCTGCAGCTTAGCTACAATTTGTTCCAGCGTGTTTGAACCGTAGTGGGCTGGCTCGCGCAAGCCTAATAAGTTCAAGTTTGGACCATTTAGTACCAGAATGCGTAATTTTGCTGACATTGTGTTGTTATCTCCGTTTATAATGTTGTAATTACGAATATTCCCATATTATCGCAGATCCGCGAGATTTTTTTGTCAAAAAAACGCGGGTTTTATTAAATTGACCAAGATTATAGCTAATTCATAGCAAATGGCAGCAATTTACTGGTCTAATCACCTAGTTAGGCGTCAGCGACTGGGCTCAGGTTAACAGATTGGTAAAAAAGAAAGGGGCGTCCTGTGGCTGGATAACGGCTTACCGGGACTGAAAAACAAAACTCCGGGCAGGTTTCCCCGACCGGAGTTTAACGTATGGATTTTGCTGGTTTAATTCAGCTGTTGATTTTCGGCAATCAGTTTGTCGACCACGCTTGGATCGGCCAGAGTTGAGGTATCACCCAGGTTACTGGTATCGCCGGTGGCAATCTTGCGCAGGATACGACGCATGATTTTTCCTGAGCGGGTTTTTGGCAGTGCATCGGTCCAGTGCAGGACATCCGGGGTGGCAATTGGGCCGATTTCCTTACGTACCCAGTCTTTGACTTCTTTGTGCAGGTCCGCGCTCGGGAACACGCCGTCATTGAGAGTAATGTAAGCGTAAATCGCCTGTCCCTTGATATCGTGTGGAACGCCGACCACAGCGGCTTCCGCAATCTTGTCAAACGCCACCAGCGCGGATTCGATTTCTGCAGTCCCCATGCGGTGTCCGGACACGTTGAGGACGTCATCGACCCGGCCGGTAATCCAGAAGTAATCGTCTTCATCACGGCGTGCGCCGTCACCGGTAAAGTACATGCCTTTAAAGGTGGAGAAGTAGGTTTGCTCGAAGCGTTCGTGATCGCCGTACACGGTGCGCATCTGGCCCGGCCATGAATCGAGGATCACCAGGTTACCTTCGGCTGCGCCTTCAATGATGTCACCGCTGTTATCAACCAAGGCGGGTTGCACGCCGAAAAACGGACGAGTGGCTGAGCCTGGTTTCAGTTCGGTTGCGCCCGGCAGCGGCGTGATCAGGATGCCGCCGGTTTCCGTTTGCCACCAGGTATCCACAATCGGTGATGTTTCATTACCAATGGTTTTGTAGTACCACTCCCAGGCTTCCGGGTTAATCGGTTCACCCACCGAGCCCATGATACGCAGGCTGCTGCGGGAAGTGCCTTGGACCGCTTCGTCACCTTTCGCCATCAGCGCACGGATTGCGGTTGGCGCAGTGTAAAGAATGCTGACCTGGTGTTTGTCGACCACTTCGCTCATGCGTGCTGTGCTTGGATAATTGGGCACACCTTCAAACAGGATGGTTTTGGCGCCGTTGGCAAGTGGTCCGTAAATCAGGTAAGTGTGGCCGGTGATCCAGCCCACATCCGCGGTACACCAGAAAATATCGTCAGGCTGGTAATCAAAGACGTATTTAAACGTCATGGTCGCATACACCAGATAACCACCTGTGGTGTGCAGTACGCCTTTTGGTTTGCCGGTTGAGCCTGAGGTATACAGGATAAACAGCGGATCTTCGGCGTTCATCTCTTCCGGCGGACAGACATCAGAAACGCTCGCGACGGCATCATGCCACCACACGTCGCGATGCTCATGCCAGGCGACATCGCCGCCGGTGCGCTGGAATACGATGACTTTGCTGATGTTTTTTACTTCCGGATTGGTCAGGGCTTCATCCACGTTTTTCTTCAGCGGTACTGCGCGTCCGCCGCGCACGCCTTCATCGGCAGTCACGACCAGTTTGGCATCGGAGTCGATGATACGCCCGGCCAGTGCTTCCGGAGAGAAGCCGCCGAAGACCACGGTATGCACCGCACCGATACGGGTACAGGCCAGCATCGCCACGGCGGCTTCCGGCACCATCGGCATGTAGAGACACACCACATCGCCTTTGCGAACGCCCTGAGCTTTCAGTGCGTTGGAGAAGCGGCACACTTCGCGGTGCAGCTGATTAAACGTCAGAGTCTTGTCGTCGGCCGGATCATCGCCTTCCCAGATGATGGCCACTTCGTCACCGCGCTCAGCCAGATGGCGGTCAATACAGTTGGCCGACACGTTGAGGGTGCCGTCTTCAAACCAGCGGATGTCGACATGGCCGGTATCAAATGAGGTATTTTTTACTTGGGTGAATGGCTTGATCCAATCGACAATTTTGCCGTGTTCACTCCAGAACCCTTCCGGATCAGAGACAGACTGCTGGTACATCGCCAGGTAGGTATCGTTATCTGCATGGGTATTCGCTTTGATGTTCGCTTTGACCGGATAAATGTGGGCTTCACTCATTGCTTATTCTCCTTGTGAATACAGCCAGTTCCTTTCGCGCCGTGTTTCAAACACGGGGCAAGAAATCGAATCTGCCTATAACTGTTAGCCACAGGCCGGGTTTGCACAATTAGACTTTAGGATGAATGCCGACTTTTTATTGGAAAAATAGAGAGTTAAATAGTTTTTTGCGAGCTGGGTCAGGCTGTGTGGTACGCCGTGGACCGGCTGTAGTCAGGACGGAGAGGTGAAGGTGGGCAAATCGCCCTTGGTCAGACGTACAAACACCAGCGCAGCGGCGATGGCGTCCTGCAGCGCGTCATGTTTGTCCTGCAGCGGCAGATCAAGATGGCGGCAGATGGCATCCAGGCTGAGATCAAAATAGGCATTGGGCAGGTGGCGTTCCAGTTTGTCATGGTAGATCTGGCTGACTTCAATCAGGTCGTTAGGCAGCGGAAAGCCGAAATGCTTACGGCAGGCAATATCGAGAATCGTCTTATCATAGCGAATGTGATAGCCGACCAGAGGATGGTTGCCGATAAACTCAATCAGGCGGCTCAGCGCCTCTTTTTCGCTCAGGCCGTCGGCCAGATCCTGATGGCGCATACGATGGATGCGTACTGAACCGGAATCGAGCGACTGCGGGGCGCGCAGCCGTACTTCAAACGGCTGGCTGGTAAGAATACGGTTATCAATAATTTTGGTCGCCGCTATGGTGACCAGTTCGGCGCGTTTGGGATCCAGGCTGGTGGTTTCGCAGTCGAGCGACACAAACACCTGACTCTCAGGCTTGGTAAACAGTGCCTGATAAGGGGAGCCTTGCAGTCTGTGATGCCAGTAGCGGCGCGTTAGCCAGTTCATCGTTACCTGCCGGTCAGTCGCGAATCTGATAGTGGTAGCCGAGCCACTGTTTGAATTTCTTCACCACATGCAGGCTGTGGCGCAGCAGATCGCGTTCCGCACGGTCGAGCTGTTTCAAATCCAGAGTGTTGGCATTGTGCTGGTTACTCAGTTGCTGGGCGAGGCGCAGTTTGAAAAACTGTTTCAGTGCTTCACTGAGGTTATCGCCGGTCTCCTGTTCCAGCACTTTACGCTCGACCAGGGCTTCAATACGACGGAAGGTATTGTTGACATCGAGCTTGTATTCCAGACTCAGCGCCCGGATGCCGTGCACAATCGGAAAGATGCCGCCTTGTTTGATATCCAGGCCGGATTTGGCGCTTTTGACATTGCCAAACAAGGTGAGCGGTACGGAAAAACTCAGCGCAGGACGGGTAAATTCGGTCAGAATCAGCTCCTGATCGGCCATCAGATCTCTCAGATGCTGCTGCACCGGTTCAAGTAACTGTTTATTGCCGGCCACGGCATGCGCATCGGCCATGATGGCGATGTCCATCACCTGCTCAGGCCGGGCGGCTCTGACCCAACTGCTCAGAGTCTGTTTCCAGGCACTTTGTGATTTGACCCACTTCGGATTGTTGACCATCACTTTGCCGGGGCAGAGCGGATAACCGAGTTGCAGCAGGGTATGGGTCAGAGTCTGCATGATACTGTCGCACTGATGCCATTGCAGGCCATCTTTAATGACCAGCGCATTATCCTGATCGGTTTTCAGGATCTGCTCACCGCGCCCCTCAGAGCCGAGTACCAGCAGACAGACATGATCGTGCAGCGCTGGTGGCACCACCAGTTCAAACGCTTTTTCAATGATTTGCTCGTTGACCGCCGAAATCAGTTCCATCACAAAGCGGGTGCGTACGCCGCGGCGGCTGAGGCTTTCCACCAACTGGCGCTGTTTATTTGAGGCCAGTGCCAGCTCTTCGATGCTGGTCGCGCGCGCAATTGCCAGGGTCAGGACATGGGAATGGGTCGAAAAGGTACTCAGGATCTGAATCATATCCAGGATACCGACCGCCTGATTGCCTTCACATACCATCAGGCGTTTCACCTTGTGGCGGGTCATCATCACCATGGCGTTGAACAGGAACTCGCCCTGATCGACATGCAGCACCGGAAACGTTGCGATGTCACCGACCGGCGCATCGATCGCGATATCATCCAGCATCACTGCATGCAGCATATTGGTCCGGGTGACGATGGCATACGGATGTTCACGGCTCTCTGTCAGACGCGGGTCGTCGTCTGAGAGCCTGACCAGTGCCGCATCGACGCCGCTCTCTTTCATCTGCCGGGTGACGTGCTGCAGCGGCTGCTCCGGACTGAGCAGCATCGGCGGGGTGAAAATAGAGCGGTCGACCTGAGTAAGAATGAACTCGGCGATATTTTGCTGTTGCTGCGCAGCTTCAATCAGCTCCTGTCGCCTGGCCAGATTGTTATCAAAGTAGGCCGCGAATTCGCCGTTGTTGTTATACAGCTCGAGAAAGACCGGCTGCGGCAGCAGGTAACTCAGGGTATCTTCCAGGGCGATGTAATGGTGCTTGCTCTGGCCCTCAAACAGTGAACGCACATCGAACATGTCGTCGTTGGCGTAGTGGGCGTAAACCTCGCTGCCGTCTGCCGAGCGCTCTTCCACCGTGCCTTTGATCAGCACAAACAGCTGTGAACACGCCTGGCCGCTATGCAGTATGGTCTCGCGTTCACGATAGTAGGCCACGTCGAGCGAAGCGCGCAGATGTTTTTGCTGGCTTTCGCTCAGACGATCGAACGGTGGCGAGTGCATGTTAAATTTATCCGGCATGGCGGCTATCCTGGGAATGTTCTCAGTTTAAGTGTGACAAATTTCTTTCGCCTCTCCAGACGACTTTGGTCTAATGGCCGCGGTTCCTGGCAGGCGGGTCACAGTAAAACAAGCGCTATTTTGCAGAAAAGAGGAAACAGTGCGTTGAGTAAACAGCACTTTTTCCGCTCCGGTTGGCGCTGCATAATAACCGGGCTGTCAGGCTGGATTGCCTGAGCAGTGGTTCGGGCTCGTCACACTTGCTGTGCTGGCGATGCGCGCGGTTGATTTTTGTTGTTAGGACACATCATGTTTAACCCTTCTCCTTTTGGCTGGGTAGCTCAGTACTTCAGCGGCTTCTTTTTTGCGTACGGGGTCTACCTGCCGTTCTGGTCAGTGTGGTTTAAAGAGCAGGGCGTCTCAGCCACCGACATCGGTTTACTGGTCGGGATCGGTCTGGTGACGCGCTGTGTCGCTAATCTGCTGATTACCCGGGTTGTACACCGGGTCGAACATCTTCTGCCGGCGCTGCGCTGGCTCAGTTTTGCCCTGCTGCTGTTTATTCTCTTCCACCTGTTTGCCGGGGGGGAACTTCTGGATGCTGGCGCTGGCAACGGTCCTGGTCAACTTGTGTCTCGGGCCGATCATTCCGCTCTCCGATGCCACTGCCAACCACTATGCCAAACTTAATCTGCTCGATTACGGCAGTGCCCGCTTGTGGGGCTCGGCCGCTTTTGTGGCCGGTACGGTCGCCGTTGGCCAGTTAGTCGCGCGCTACGGCGCCGTGATGATCGTCTACACCGCGATGTTTGGCGCCCTGGTGTGTCTGCTGCTCAGTCTGCGTCATCCACGCCACAAGCCGGTCACAGAAGTGGACGATCACGGCGTACGTCCGAAGCTGCTGCAGGTGCTGCGCGAATGGCCGGTGGTTAAGTTTCTTGCCCTGACCGCGCTGATTCAGGGCAGTCATGCCGCTTATTACGCCTTTAGTGCGGTGTACTGGAAGCAGGCGGGGTACTCGGAAGATATCACCAGTTACTTATGGGGCTTGGCGGTGGTGGCCGAGCTGGTTGTGTTCGCATTCAGTAAGCGTCTGTTTGCCGGCTGGAGCCTGCGCCTGCTATTTACCGTTGCAGCGGTGGGGGTAATGTTGCGCTGGGGAATAGTGGCGTCAACCACGTCGCTTGCTCTGCTGGTGCTGGTGCAACTGCTGCATGGCGTCACTTTTGCTACCGCCCATCTGGCGGCCGTGCAGTATATCCAGCGCGCGCCGACCACCAAGATTGTCTCCTTGCAGGCGCTGTATAACGCGGTGGCACTGGGTGCGTTTACCGCGCTGATGACCATGGTGAGCGGCTGGGTGTATGACTCGGCCGGTGCCGGCACCATGTTCTGGATGATGGCGGTGATGGGGCTGCTGGCACTGCTGATTAAAGTCGAGGCGCCGCAGTCGTCACTCAAAACTCGTGTGGCGTGAAGCCATAGTTAGGGTTAACGGCAGAAAGCGGAGTCTGATGCACAGATTTCATGCAGCGTGATTGAGCTGATCCGTTATCCTTTGTTTAATAAAAGCCTTGCCGGAGCGCAGGGCTTTTTTGTGGCTGGATTGCGAAAACAAGGATAACAAATGCAAGGATGGTTGGTGATACCGGTATCGCTTATGTACCTCGGGGTGTTGTTTCTGATTGCCTGGTACGGCGATCGGCAGACAAACTGGCTGGCCAAATGGCGGCCGTGGATCTACAGCCTGTCGATAGCGGTCTATTGTTCGTCCTGGACCTTTTACGGTACGGTCGGTCAGGCCAGTGCCAATCCCTGGTCGTTCCTGCCTATTTATATTGCGCCGATCCTGGTGTTTGCCTTTGGCTGGCGCATTCTGGCCCGCCTGATCCTTATCGCCAAGCGTGAGCACATTACCTCAATTGCCGATTTTATCGGTGCCCGTTATGGTAAATCCCAGGGCCTGGCGGTGTTGGTAACCCTGATTGCGGTGGCCGGGATTCTGCCCTATATCGCGTTGCAGTTGCGCGGGATCACCATGGGGCTCAATATTGTCGCGCCCGATCTGCGCACCGAATTTGGTTACCAGGACATCAATGTCTCCTGGTTTGTGGTCCTGGCGCTGGCGTTGTTTACCATGTTGTTCGGTACCCGCCATATCGATAACACTGAACATCACCGCGGCATGATGATGGCGATAGCGTTTGAGTCGATCGTTAAGCTGGTCGCGTTTCTGGTGGTCGGGCTGTTCATCGTGTTTCTGGCGCTGCGCAGTGACAGCATAAACCTGCTCGAAACCGCGCGCAGTACTTATCAGTCACCGAACTGGCCGACGCTGCTGGTGCACACGCTGCTGACCATGATGGCAATCATCTGTCTGCCGCGTCAGTTCCATACCATGGTGGTGGAGAATGAGCGCGCCCAGGATCTGCATACCGCGCGCTGGCTGTTTCCGCTTTATCTGATCCTGATGGGTATTTTTGTGCTGCCGATTGCCTGGATTGGCCAGAGCATGCTCAGTGGTACCTCGGCCGATACCTTTGTCATCAGTTTACCGATGTCGGTCGGGGCGGAAGACATTGCTCTGCTGGCGTTTCTCGGCGGCACCTCGGCCGCTTCCGGCATGGTCATCGTCTCGACCATCGCGCTCGCGATTATGGTCTCCAACGATCTGGTGATGCCGCTGCTGCTGCGCCGTATGCGCCTGGCGCAGCGTAATCATCGCCATTTCTCCGGCCTGCTGGTGGTGATCCGACGCAGCCTGATCTTCGCGCTGCTGATGGGCGCATGGGGATTCTATCTGGCACTGGATGCGATTCCGTCCCTGTCGGCGATAGGCTTTCTCTCTTTTTCTGCCATTACTCAGTTCGCGCCGGCGCTGATCGGCGGCATGTACTGGCGTGAAGGCAATCGTAAAGGGGTGTATGTCGGTCTGGCAGTCGGTTTTACCCTGTGGCTGGTGACCCTGATGACTGCCACGAATATGTTGGCCGGTGATGAGCAGAGTAACGTGCTGCTGTGGTTGATTACTCCGCCTGAGGTTATTGCCAGTCTCGGTCTGAAAAGTGCTGACTGGGGTATGTTGCTCAGTGTCAGTGTCAATGCGCTATGTTATGTGCTGGTCTCAATGGTGACCCGCTGCAGCCTGAGTGAACGTTTGCAGTCGGCGGCGTTTGTTGGTACACCGCTGCCGGAAAACGAGAATATGAGCCTGTATCAGAGCCGGGTAACGGTGGCCGAGCTGGAAATGCTGGCTTCACGCTTTGTTGGGCGCTCGCGGGTGCGCAGTGCGTTCAGTCAGTATTGGAGTCAGCAGCGAGAAACCCTGATGCCTAATCAGCAGGCTCCGTCCACTCTGATTCGTCATACCGAGCGGGTGCTGGCCGGGGTATTCGGCGCGTCGTCGGCCAAGCTGGTGCTGACCTCGGCGTTGCAGGGGCGCAATATGCAGCTGGAAGAGGTCGCGACGATTGTTGATGAAGCCTCCGAGCTGTACGACTTTAGTCGCGGCCTGTTGCAGGGCGCGATTGAGCATATCGGGCAGGGTATTGCGGTGGTGGATAAACAACTGCGGCTGGTAGCCTGGAACCAGCGTTATCTTGAGTTGTTCGATTTTCCGCTCGGCCTGATTCAGGTCGGGAGACCGATTGCCGATGTGATTCGCCATAATGCCGAGCAAGGCTTATGTGGTCCGGGTGACCCGGAAGATCATGTGCGGCGCCGGGTGTATCACCTCGAACAGGGCACCCGACACACTTCATCGCGGGTTCGTCCTGACGGGCGGGTGATTGAAGTGCAGGGTAACCCGATGCCGGGCGGTGGGTTTGTGATGAGCTTTACCGACATCACGGTATTCCGCGATGCCGAGCAGGCATTGAAAGAAGCCAACGAAACTCTGGAAGAGCGCGTGCTGGATCGCACCCGTGAGCTGGAAAAACTCAACCAGCAACTGGTCTCGGCAACCCAGCGTTCAGAGCTCGAGTCACGTTCTAAGTCCCGCTTCCTGGCCGCGGTCAGCCACGATCTGATGCAACCGCTCAATGCGGCGCGTCTGTTTGCCTCTTCTCTGGCGGAAGTGGCTAAAGATGATGAGGCCCGTCGCCTATCCCACCATATCGAAAGTGCGCTCAGTGCGGCGGAAGATTTGATTGGTGACCTGCTCGATATCTCGCGCCTTGAGTCCGGCAAGCTGGAAATTCATCCGCAAAGTTTTGCCATTAAAGATGTGCTGGCTAATCTCAATGCCGAATTTAGTGCACTGGCGCGTCAGCAGGGCGTTACCTTCGCTATGGTGCCGTCTTCTTTATACGTCCGCTCAGATCCGAAACTGCTGCGCCGCGTGGTGCAGAACTTCCTTACCAACGCGTTTCGCTATAACCCGCATGGCAAAGTGCTGCTCGGGGTACGTAATCTGGGTGACCAGGTGCGAATCGATGTGTGGGATAACGGTATTGGTATCGAAGAGGATAAACAGCAGGAGATTTTTGAAGAGTTCAACCGTGGCGGGCAGGTGCGCTCCGAGCAGGGGCTGGGATTGGGGCTGGCGATTTCGAAAGGCATTGCCCATGTGCTGGGGCATGAAATTTCGATGCGCTCCTGGCCAGGGCGGGGCAGTGTCTTTTCCATTACGCTCGATAAAGCCGTGCCGGTCGATCCGGTGGCACCGGTTAGCGCCGCGCCGCAGAGTGTGCCTGAGCTGCTCTCATTGCGGGTGCTGTGTGTCGATAATGAGGAAGACATTCTGGTCGGGATGCGTGACCTGCTGGAACGCTGGGGCTGTGAAGTGCGCACTGCCACCGATCTGGTGACCAGCCTGCGCGCGCTGGATAATCACTGGGTGCCGGATGTGGTGTTGTCGGACTACCGGCTCGATCAGGGCCGGACCGGGCTGGAAGTGTTGCAGCAGTGTCGCCTGCGTCTCGGTGACTGCTTTGAGGGTATCGTGATCAGTGCTGACCGCAGTGAAGATATTCTCGACGGGATTAAATCCAACGGCTTTGGCTTCATCGCCAAACCGGTCAAGCCGCTTAAACTGCGCGCGCTGCTCAATCGGGTGGCATGAGCACGCAATGATTTCGTTACTAAACGTCAATAAAAAACGCCCTCACAAGAGGGCGTTTGAGCTTTTGGGTTGCCATGATCCTTTTGCTGCTTTAGCTGGCAAGCAGGGTCAATGGCCAGCCGATATCGGTCTGGCGGTTAGCCTCCAGTTCCAGTTCGGCATACGTCAGCGGGTTGGCCTGCAGCCACGCATTGCTGATACTCAGGGTCAGTTTGTCGCCTTCTGCACTGAGGGCAAACTCCGGCTCCAGCGCCGGGTTACGACGATGGCTGAGGATGACCGCGAGACGGAACAGGCGCAGCACCCGTTTACTGCTACTGCTCGACAATGCATGTTGCTCCGGCAGTGAAGTCAGTTGCTCACGGTAACGGCGTGCCAGCTCCCCCAGGTAGTGTTTCTGGGCACGGGTAAAACCGGGCAAATCAAGATGCTGTAGCAGATAGGCACTGTGCTCGCCGCCTTTTTTAAAGTCGATCGACAAACCGATTTCGTGTAACTGGGCGACACTGCGCAGCAGCATCTCGGCCTGCGGTTCACCGACCCACTCATCGCCGCCGCACTGCGCAAGCAGTTTACTGGCCAGAGTGGCGACCTGGTCGGCATAAGTTTCATCCAGCTGGTAACGGCTCTGTACACTGGTGATGGTGCGGGCTCGGATATCATCCTGGCGCAGGCCAGCGACCATTTCATACACCAGCCCTTCACGCAGCGCACCACCGGCCAGGGTCATCGCTTCAATATTAAGTGATTCAAACACCGCGATCAGAATCGACAAACCGCTTGGGAATACCAGGGCACGTTCCAGAGTCAGGCCTTCGATTTCCAGCTCTTCGAGATGGTCCGACAGCATGGCCTGCTTTTGCAGTCGCTTCAGTTTGGCTAAAGTTATGACTTCATCCATCCCCTGTGCCAGCATGATTTCCTGCAGTGCCTGCACAGTACCGCTGGCACCGACGCACACATCCCAGCCCAGAGCGGTATACTGCTCCAGGATTGGCTCCAGCATCTGCTTGGCCGCGTGGATGGCGTTATTGAAATTGGTGCTGTTGAGCTGGCGATCCTTAAAGTGCCGCTCCAGCCAGGTTACACAGCCCATTTTCAAACTGGTCAGTGCCTTTGCCTCAAACCCTTCACCGATAATCAGCTCTGTGCTGGCGCCGCCGATATCAACGACCAGCCGACGTCCCATGCCTCCGGAGGTATGGGCGACACCTTTATAGATGGTCGCCGCTTCTTCCTCACCCGAAATGACTTCAATCGGATGGCCGAGAATGGTATTGGCTCTGGCTAGAAACGCATCCACATTGGTCGCGGTACGCAGAGTCGCGGTACCGACGATACGGATATTCTCATCAGGAATATCCTGCAGACGTTCGGCAAACAGGCTCAGGCAATCCCAGCCACGTTGCATCGCTTCTTGGCTCAGCGCATTGTGCTCGTCCAGACCAGCTGCCAGGCGAACTTTACGCTTGATTTTGGCCATGGTCTGAACGCTGCCCTCAATGTGGCGCACAATCAGCATGTGAAAGCTGTTCGACCCGAGGTCGATAGCCGCATACAGCGGTGAAGAGACGGCTTGACTCATAGACGGCTTACGAATCCTTTTTCTGGTTCTGGTTCTGGTTCTGGTTCTGGTTCTGGTTCTGGCGGTTGCGCGGCGGACGCGAACGGCGCTGCGATTTACCACGGTTGTTATTGTTGCCTGAGCGAGAGCCACCAGTGTTGGTACGACGCTGCTGAGTAGAACGCATGGTCAGCGGTTTTGGCAGATCAGTCAGCAGAGCTGAAGGATCGTATTCGGAAACCGGGATAGTGTGTTCGATGTACTCTTCGATACCCGGCAGGTTAATCGCGTACTCTTCACAGGCAAAGCTGAGTGAGTTACCGCTTTCGCCAGCGCGACCGGTACGGCCGATACGGTGTACGTAGTCTTCGCTGTCATCCGGCAGATCGTAGTTAAACACGTGGGTTACCTGCGGAATATGCAGACCACGGGCAGCCACGTCGGTAGCAACCAGTATATCCACTTCACCTTTGGTGAACTGCGCCAGAATACGCTCACGTTTTTTCTGTGGTACGTCGCCGGTCAGCAGACCAACACGGTGCCCGTCGGCAGCCAGGTGGCCCCAGATCTGTTCACAGCGGTGTTTGGTGTTGGCGAAAATGATGGCGCGATCCGGCCACTCTTCCTCGATAAGTGTCTGCAGCAGCGACATTTTGTGCTCATTCGACGGGTAGAACAGCTCTTCTTTAATGCGGTGTCCGGTTTTCTGGGTAGGTTCCACCACCACGTGTTCCGGATTGTGCATGTGTTCGAAGGCCAGCTCCTGCACACGGTACGACAGTGTTGCAGAGAACAGCATGTTGAGACGGTCTTTGGCTTCCGGCATGCGACGGAACAAGAAACGGATGTCTTTAATAAAGCCGAGATCGAACATACGGTCAGCTTCATCCAGCACGACAGCCTGAATCGCGTTCAGGTTAAACACGCGCTGTTTGTAGAAATCGATGATACGGCCGGTGGTGCCGATCAGAATGTCCACACCTTCCTGCAGTTTACCCAACTGCTTATCATAGCTTTCGCCGCCGTAGGCCAAACCGGCCTTAATACCGGTACTTTCGATCAGTGACTCGGCATCGTTGTAAATCTGAATCGCCAGTTCACGCGTTGGCGCCATGATAATGGCACGCGGCTGCGTTGGCTGACGACCTTCAACAGGTGGTGTTTTCAGCAAATGGTGGAATGTAGCAGTAAGAAACGCGAGCGTTTTACCAGTGCCCGTTTGGGCCTGGCCTGCGATGTCTTGGCCGGCGAGCAGTACCGGCAACGCCGAAGCTTGGATCGGGGTGCAGTATTCAAACCCTTTTTTTTCCAATCCTTCAATGACTTGCGGATGTAAACCGAAGTCGGCGAACTTGTGCTCTGTGATATGCGTCTTTTTCATAGGTATAGAATATCAGCTTAGGCTTGCAATACGGAAGTAAATACATTCCAATAGAGCATCTATTTACTGGTTAGTATGCAACCAGTTCAGAAAAACACACTGGAGTGGAAGATGAGTGATAAAATTGTGCAGCTTTCTGACGATAGTTTTGAAGCAGATGTGATCAAAGCTGCAGGCCCTGTTCTTGTTGATTTTTGGGCAGAATGGTGTGGTCCTTGTAAGATGATTGCGCCTATTCTTGATGAAATCGCTGAAGAGTACGAAGGCAAACTCACTATCGGCAAACTGAACATTGACCACAACGCTGGTACACCACCTAAGTTCGGTATTCGTGGCATTCCAACGCTTCTGCTGTTCAAAGACGGCAGCGTTGCAGCAACTAAAGTTGGTGCGCTATCTAAGACTCAGCTGAAAGAATTCTTGGACGCCAACCTGTAAAAACACGCCCCAAACCGTACATAGCAATATGTGCGGTTTTGTTTTTGGTAAAAAACATTTTCTAGACTAGGCTAATATTTAGTGCTAGTTTATCGCACGTTAATTAAACAAATGTTCACTTCTTGGTCAATCCTGAGACCAAATCCATCTTAACTTAAAAACAGATCCTATTTTGACTAAACAAGTATCCACCACAATGAATCTAACAGAATTGAAGAACAGACCTGTGTCTGATCTTGTGAAACTTGGTGAGAGTCTGGGCCTTGAAAACCTGGCGCGCCTGAGAAAACAAGACATCATTTTCGCCATCCTAAAAGCGCATGCGAAAAGTGGTGAAGATATTTTTGGTGACGGGGTCTTGGAAATTCTTCAAGACGGTTTTGGTTTCTTACGCAGTGCAGACAGCTCATATCTGGCCGGTCCTGACGACATTTATGTGTCACCAAGCCAGATTCGTCGTTTCAACTTGCGTACCGGTGACTCAATAGCTGGCAAAATCCGTCCGCCAAAAGAAGGCGAGCGTTACTTTGCACTGTTGAAAGTGAACACAGTTAACGACGACAAACCGGATAATGCCCGTAACAAGATCCTGTTCGAAAACTTAACGCCGCTGCACGCCAACGAACGTATGGTGATGGAGCGTGGTAACGGTTCGACTGAAGACATCACCGCACGCGTACTCGATTTGGCAGCGCCGATTGGTAAAGGTCAGCGTGGCTTGATCGTTGCTCCGCCGAAAGCGGGTAAAACCATGCTGCTGCAAAACATCGCGCAGAGCATTGCCAGCAACCACCCTGAGTGTGTGCTGATGGTACTGCTGATTGACGAACGTCCGGAAGAAGTGACCGAGATGCAGCGTCTGGTTAAAGGTGAAGTGATTGCTTCGACTTTTGATGAACCAGCTTCTCGTCACGTACAAGTGGCAGAAATGGTGATTGAAAAAGCCAAGCGTCTGGTTGAACATAAGAAAGACGTCGTTATCCTGCTTGACTCTATCACTCGTCTGGCACGTGCCTACAACACCGTGGTACCTTCATCAGGTAAGGTGCTGACTGGTGGTGTGGATGCCAACGCACTGCACCGTCCGAAGCGTTTCTTTGGCGCGGCCCGTAATGTTGAAGAGGGCGGTAGCCTGACTATCATCGCGACTGCGCTGGTGGATACGGGTTCGAAGATGGATGAGGTGATCTACGAAGAGTTCAAGGGTACAGGTAACATGGAACTGCATCTGAATCGTAAGATTGCAGAAAAACGTGTTTTCCCTGCTATCGACTTCAATCGTTCAGGTACCCGTCGTGAAGAGTTGCTGACCAAAACCGATGAGCTGCAGAAGATGTGGATCCTACGTAAGATTGTGCACCCGATGGGTGAAACCGACGCAATGGAGTTCCTCATCGACAAACTGGCGATGACCAAGACCAACGATGAGTTCTTTGACGCCATGCGTCGTCAATAACAATCAACAGGTTAAAAAACACCACCCAATGGGTGGTGTTTTTGTTTGCATTCTGGCCAGTAAGCATCGACAATGGCTGAAATGTTAACAGGAGGTTAATATGCAACAAGGAATGTTGTGCACACTTCTCCTTACTTTTTCACTCAGTATGATGCCCGCCCGGGCGGTGGAAATTTCCCCGCAGCAGCGTGAGCAGTTATTGCAAGACAGCCAGCTGCAACAGAAAGTAGCGGAACTGGTCGAAATGGCGGTGAAGGATGATGTCGATGCGTTGAATTTTGCTCTGCAACGGCTGGCCCTGCCGCAACAGGAAGCGGTGCGTTATCTGCTGTTGCAGCATCTCGATCAGAGCCAACTGGTATTGACACCGTATATGGTCAATTTTATCGAATCGCAGCGTCAGGCGGTTCCGGTCTATCAGACCATGGAGAAAGGAGAGGGCTACGAGTTTTCGGTTCCGGCGTTTGATTACCAGAGCATTGCGAACCGGTTAATCAAGCAGTGGAATCAGGATCAGCGTGTGCTGGATTTGGTGTTTAAAGCCGAGCGCTATGAACTCAACCTGCAGCAGTGGCTATCCGGGCATGAACACCTGGTTCAGGCCAGAGAAGCGCTGCTGATCCGTGAGCTCGGCAATTTGTCTCCGCCTGCGGTCAAAGCGCTGACAGAGCAGCTGACTCAGGCCCCGGTGACCAGTTGGTTACCCACTTCCTCTTTGATGGTGCGTCTGGCACAGGTCAGTGAAGATCCCCAGGTTTACAAACTGTTATGGCTGATGCGCGCCGACTTCTATATTGAGCAGGAGCTGGATCGCCTCGCCCGTCTGGCCCGCCAGGGTGACGAATTTGCCATCGGGCAACTGATGGTGGCGGAGGGTAATCCACGTCTGAAATCCCAGGCTTTGCAGGATCTGGCGCGTCTCAATCCGATGAGTGATGAAGTGAAAGCTTTTCTGGTGTCGCGTCTCGGCCGTGCCGACGATGCGCCGATAGTGGCACAGGCATTGGCCGAGCAGGGTTATCAATCGTGGCTCAACGATCTGCTGGTCAATAACCGTGAGGTCAAGCGACACGCTATCTTACAGGTTCTTTCTCAGTGATGTTTTCGGTTTTCCGGGCACACCTGTGCAGACAAAGGCGTTGTTTATAACGATTCTATACAGCAAAAGGGGGAGCGTAACTCCCTCTTTTTGTTATACTGCCTGCAGATTAACCAGCCATCAGAAGCCCTATGAGTTTTAAGGATTTACGCGAATTTCTCGACCATCTTGAGCAGCATGGTCAGCTAAAACGCATTACTCACCCGATTGACCCTCATTATGAAATGACAGAGATCAGCGATCGCACGCTGCGCGCAGGCGGTCCGGCTCTGTTGTTTGAAAATCCGATTGGTTCCGATATCCCGGTGCTGACGAATTTGTTTGGTACGCCGGAGCGGGTCGCGATTGGGATGGGACGCAGTCATGCCAAAGAGCTGCGTGAAGTAGGTAAACTACTCGCTTATCTTAAAGAGCCAGAGCCGCCACGTGGCTTTAAAGACGCACTGGATAAACTGCCGGTGTTCAAACAGGTCCTCAATATGCCGGCCAAGCGTCTGCGTCAGGCGACTTGCCAGCAGATAGTCTGGCAGGGCGATGAGGTGGACCTGGATAAGATTCCGGTCATGAGCTGCTGGGCTGATGATGTCGCCCCGTTGCTGACCTGGGGCCTGACTGTGACCCGCGGACCAAACAAAAAGCGCCAGAATCTCGGTATTTATCGTCAGCAAAAAATTGCTAAGAACAAAATCATCATGCGCTGGCTGGCTCACCGTGGCGGTGCACTGGATTTGCGTGACTGGATGGAAACCAACCCGGGTGAACCTTTCCCGGTTTCGGTCGCTTTCGGAGCGGATCCGGCCACTATTCTCGGCGCGGTCACACCGGTGCCGGACACCTTATCCGAATATGCGTTTGCAGGTTTGCTGCGCGGCAGTAAAACGGAAGTCGTCAAGTCAATCAGTAATGATTTGGAAGTACCGGCCAGCGCTGAAATTGTGCTGGAAGGTTACATTGACCCGAATGAGTTTGCCGATGAAGGTCCGTATGGCGATCACACCGGTTATTACAATGAGGTCGAGCGGCACCGCGTGTTTACGGTCACCCATGTGACCATGCGGCAAAAGCCGATTTATCACAGTACCTACACTGGACGTCCGCCGGATGAACCTGCGGTATTAGGGGTCGCACTCAACGAAGTATTTGTCCCGATTCTGCAAAAGCAGTTCCCGGAAATTGAGGATTTCTACCTGCCACCGGAAGGATGCTCCTACCGTATGGCGGTGGTGACTATGAAGAAGCAGTATCCGGGTCATGCCAAACGGGTGATGATGGGGGTATGGTCTTTCCTGCGTCAGTTTATGTACACCAAATATGTGATTGTGTGCGATGAGTCGGTCAATGCCCGTGACTGGAGCGAAGTGATTGCGGCCATGACCACCCATATGGATCCGGTGCGCGATACTCTGATGATTGAGCATACGCCGATTGATTCACTCGATTTCGCCTCACCTGTGGTCGGACTGGGTTCGAAAATGGGGCTGGATGCTACGATTAAGTGGGATGCGGAACTGGCGATGTCAGCGCCAGTGAGCACTGCAGAGAAAAGTGACATTCCGGCTGAGGCATTGCAGGCATTTAAACAGCAGCATCCACAAATCATCGATATTCATCTTCCAGCCTCAGCGGATAATCGTTTTGTGCTGGTCTCTATGTATAAAGAGATGGCGGGGCAGTCCAGAGCCGTATTAGATGCGTTGCAAACTTTCGTTGCTGATTATGTTGATGCCAAGTTTGTTGTGCTGTGTGATGAAGACGTCAATATCCATGACTGGCATGACATTATCTGGGCTATTACTACCCGGATGGATCCGGCGCGTGATACGTTACGGATTCCGGCCTGCGACCAGCAGAGTTCGAAACTGTGCCTGGATGCCACCAACAAATATCCCGGAGAGGTTGAACGTGAGTGGGGGACGCCGATTAAAAAGGATCCTAAACTAGTAGCAAAAATCGACCAAATCTGGGACAAATTAGATATCCTATGACCTACACTGTACGTTTGCTTCCGAGTAATATTCAGTTTGAGGTAGAAAAAGGCCAGACGGTGTTGGATGCTGCGCTCAACCAGCATGTTTCATTTCCGCACCGTTGCCAGGTAGGAGCCTGTGCAGCCTGCCTGTGCCGTAAAGTAGAAGGTGAGGTGAGTTACCACCTGGAGCCTATGCTCACAGAGAGGGAGCAAGCCGAAGGATGGGTATTTCCCTGTCAGGCCTTCGCTGAAAGTCATTTAGTACTTACTTTCGAGGAGTAGGTAAGAAGGAAGCTCATGACCATTAAATGTAAAGTAAAGTCTATCCAGCCATTAGCCAGCAACACTTTCCAGATCTTGCTGCACCCGGAAGCACCGGTTGCGTTTAAAGCTGGCCAGTATCTGATGGTAGTTATGGGCGAGAAAGACAAGCGCCCGTTTTCGATTGCCAGTAGCCCGTGTCGCCACGAAGGTGAACTGGAACTGCACATCGGTGCGGCAGAACATAATGCTTACGCGCAGGATGTGGTGAACGCGATGCGTCAGGCGCTGGAAGAAAATGGTGACATCACGATTGATGCACCGCACGGTGATGCCTGGGTAAAAGAAGACAGCGAACGTCCGCTGTTGCTGGTCGCCGGCGGTACCGGCTTTAGCTATGTGCGTTCTATTCTTGATCATTGTGTGGCCCAGAAGAAGAGCAATCCTATCTATCTGTACTGGGGTGGCCGTGATGCGAACCAGCTGTATGCTAAAGATGAACTGACTCAAATTGCCGCTCAATATGACAATGTGCATTTTATTCCGGTAGTGGAACAAGCAGAAGCTAACTGGCAGGGCAAAGTGGGTAATGTGCTTCAGGCCATCAGTCAGGATTTCGAATCACTTGCTGATTACGATATCTATATCGCCGGTCGATTTGAGATGGCGGGCGCGGCAAGAGAGATGTTTACTCAGAACAAACAGGCGCTGAGTGAACGTATGTTTGCGGATGCGTACGCATTTATCTAACTGTGACTACAGCGCAGATAAAGAAAAGAGGGCTAAAATGCCCTCTTTTTCATCATTTCGATGCTTTATTCAGCGAATGGCCGTTTTTTTAAAGTTTTTTGCAAAAAGCCCTTGCGCCATTTTAAAACCTCCCTATAATGCCGCCTCACTGACACGGCAGACGCCGCAAGGCTTCAGCGCTGGTCAGCGAGGTGAAAAGCTTCTGAGAAATAAATTTGAAAAAGTGTTTGACTCTTCAAATTAACTCGCTAGAATGCACCTCCGCTTTGAGAAGAAAGTTTCGAAAGGCAACGCTCTTTAACAATATAAACCTATCAATCTGTGTGGGCACTCGTTGATGATAATCGAAGATGATTCTAAAGAATCAACTTAGGTATCAATGAACTGGGTGACCAATCAAGTCTTCGGACTTGGCACAGTCAATTCATTATCGTTCTGTTGGAACGATAATAGCTTTGAATTACTAAGGTAATTTAAAGTCAGTATTCATTGAGCCTCCCCTAATTATTTAGGGAATCAAATCTTAAATTGAAGAGTTTGATCATGGCTCAGATTGAACGCTGGCGGCAGGCCTAACACATGCAAGTCGAGCGGCAGCGACTTAACTGAACCTTCGGGGAACGTTAAGGGCGGCGAGCGGCGGACGGGTGAGTAATGCCTGGGAAATTGCCCTGATGTGGGGGATAACCATTGGAAACGATGGCTAATACCGCATGATGCCTTCGGGCCAAAGAGGGGGACCTTCGGGCCTCTCGCGTCAGGATATGCCCAGGTGGGATTAGCTAGTTGGTGAGGTAAGGGCTCACCAAGGCGACGATCCCTAGCTGGTCTGAGAGGATGATCAGCCACACTGGAACTGAGACACGGTCCAGACTCCTACGGGAGGCAGCAGTGGGGAATATTGCACAATGGGCGCAAGCCTGATGCAGCCATGCCGCGTGTATGAAGAAGGCCTTCGGGTTGTAAAGTACTTTCAGCAGTGAGGAAGGCGGATGTGTTAATAGCGCATTCGTTTGACGTTAGCTGCAGAAGAAGCACCGGCTAACTCCGTGCCAGCAGCCGCGGTAATACGGAGGGTGCGAGCGTTAATCGGAATTACTGGGCGTAAAGCGCATGCAGGTGGTTTGTTAAGTCAGATGTGAAAGCCCGGGGCTCAACCTCGGAATTGCATTTGAAACTGGCAGGCTAGAGTACTGTAGAGGGGGGTAGAATTTCAGGTGTAGCGGTGAAATGCGTAGAGATCTGAAGGAATACCGGTGGCGAAGGCGGCCCCCTGGACAGATACTGACACTCAGATGCGAAAGCGTGGGGAGCAAACAGGATTAGATACCCTGGTAGTCCACGCCGTCAACGATGTCTACTTGGAGGTTGTGGCCTTGAGCCGTGGCTTTCGGAGCTAACGCGTTAAGTAGACCGCCTGGGGAGTACGGTCGCAAGATTAAAACTCAAATGAATTGACGGGGGCCCGCACAAGCGGTGGAGCATGTGGTTTAATTCGATGCAACGCGAAGAACCTTACCTACTCTTGACATCCTCAGAAGAGACTGGAGACAGTCTTGTGCCTTCGGGAACTGAGAGACAGGTGCTGCATGGCTGTCGTCAGCTCGTGTTGTGAAATGTTGGGTTAAGTCCCGCAACGAGCGCAACCCTTATCCTTGTTTGCCAGCGAGTAAAGTCGGGAACTCCAGGGAGACTGCCGGTGATAAACCGGAGGAAGGTGGGGACGACGTCAAGTCATCATGGCCCTTACGAGTAGGGCTACACACGTGCTACAATGGCGCATACAGAGGGCGGCCAACTTGCGAAAGTGAGCGAATCCCAAAAAGTGCGTCGTAGTCCGGATTGGAGTCTGCAACTCGACTCCATGAAGTCGGAATCGCTAGTAATCGTGGATCAGAATGCCACGGTGAATACGTTCCCGGGCCTTGTACACACCGCCCGTCACACCATGGGAGTGGGCTGCAAAAGAAGCAGGTAGTTTAACCTTCGGGAGGACGCTTGCCACTTTGTGGTTCATGACTGGGGTGAAGTCGTAACAAGGTAGCGCTAGGGGAACCTGGCGCTGGATCACCTCCTTATACGAATGATTATAACGATGAGTGTCCACACAGATTGATATGGTTTAATTAAAGTGAAGAGATTTGTGCCTCTGCCTTTGAATGCGGAGCACTTTGCTGTGTCCCGTTCGTCTAGAGGCCTAGGACACCGCCCTTTCACGGCGGTAACAGGGGTTCGACTCCCCTACGGGATACCACTTTTAAGCATTCTTACGAGTGTGTTTAAAAATGGTTTCTTTCTTTACAGAAAGTCACTCTTGCTCTTTAACAATTTGGAAAGCTGACAAAATAATCTTTTGTTTATTCGTAAACGAAACATTATTTGTAAAGTTCTCAATGTATTCCGAAATGGAATACACCAACAACACATTCAAGTGTGCTTGGTAGAAACTTGTTTAACAAGTTTCAAAATTGAGTCCGGCAAAATCGAAAAGTCTCTCGCTCATTCAAATAATGAGAGACAACGAAACCTTGGTGACTTGGTTCATCAACTCGAAACTCCTTCGGGTTGTATGGTTAAGTGACTAAGCGTACACGGTGGATGCCTTGGCAGTCAGAGGCGATGAAGGACGTACTAACTTGCGATAAGCGTAGATGAGGCAGTAAGAGCCACTTGAGTCTACGATTTCCGAATGGGGGAAACCCACCTGCATAAGCAGGTATCATTAACTGAATACATAGGTTAATGAGGCGAACCGGGGGAACTGAAACATCTAAGTACCCCGAGGAAAAGAAATCAATTGAGATTCCGAAAGTAGCGGCGAGCGAAATTGGATTAGCCCTTAAGCTTTATATACGTCAGGTGAAGGTTCTGGAAAGGACCGCGAAACAGGGTGATAGCCCCGTAGCCGACAGCGTATGTTCAGTGAAATCGAGTAGGGCGGGACACGTGTTATCCTGTCTGAACATGGGGGGACCATCCTCCAAGGCTAAATACTCCTGACTGACCGATAGTGAACCAGTACCGTGAGGGAAAGGCGAAAAGAACCCCTGTGAGGGGAGTGAAATAGAACCTGAAACCGTGTACGTACAAGCAGTAGGAGCACCTTCGTGGTGTGACTGCGTACCTTTTGTATAATGGGTCAGCGACTTATATTCAGTGGCAAGGTTAACCATTTAGGGGAGCCGTAGGGAAACCGAGTCTTAACTGGGCGCACAGTCTCTGGATATAGACCCGAAACCGAGTGATCTAGCCATGGGCAGGTTGAAGATTGAGTAACATCAATTGGAGGACCGAACCGACTAATGTTGAAAAATTAGCGGATGACTTGTGGCTAGGGGTGAAAGGCCAATCAAACTCGGAGATAGCTGGTTCTCCCCGAAAGCTATTTAGGTAGCGCCTCGGACGAATTCTACTGGGGGTAGAGCACTGTTAAGGCTAGGGGGTCATCCCGACTTACCAACCCTTTGCAAACTCCGAATACCAGTAAGTACTATCCGGGAGACACACGGCGGGTGCTAACGTCCGTCGTGGAGAGGGAAACAACCCAGACCGCCAGCTAAGGTCCCAAATTACAGCTAAGTGGGAAACGATGTGGGAAGGCTCAGACAGCTAGGATGTTGGCTTAGAAGCAGCCATCATTTAAAGAAAGCGTAATAGCTCACTAGTCGAGTCGGCCTGCGCGGAAGATGTAACGGGGCTAAGCTGTAAACCGAAGCTGCGGCAATGCGATTTATCGCATTGGGTAGGGGAGCGTTCTGTAAGCCGTTGAAGGTGTGCTGTAAGGCATGCTGGAGGTATCAGAAGTGCGAATGCTGACATGAGTAACGATAAAGGGGGTGAAAAACCTCCTCGCCGGAAGACCAAGGGTTCCTGTCCAACGTTAATCGGGGCAGGGTAAGTCGACCCCTAAGGCGAGGCCGAAAGGCGTAGTCGATGGGAAACGGGTTAATATTCCCGTACTTCTTACAATTGCGATGGGGGGACGGAGAAGGCTAGGTGGGCCTGGCGACGGTTGTCCAGGTTCAAGTGCGTAGGCTTGAGAGTTAGGTAAATCCGGCTCTCTATAAGGCTGAGACACGACGTCGAGTCACTACGGTGATGAAGTCATTGATGCCATGCTTCCAGGAAAAGCCTCTAAGCTTCAGATTGTAAGGAATCGTACCCCAAACCGACACAGGTGGTCGGGTAGAGAATACCAAGGCGCTTGAGAGAACTCGGGTGAAGGAACTAGGCAAAATGGTACCGTAACTTCGGGAGAAGGTACGCTCTTGATGGTGAAGTCCCTCGCGGATGGAGCTGATGAGAGTCGCAGATACCAGGTGGCTGCAACTGTTTATTAAAAACACAGCACTGTGCAAAATCGTAAGATGACGTATACGGTGTGACGCCTGCCCGGTGCCGGAAGGTTAATTGATGGGGTTAGACTTCGGTCGACGCTCTTGATCGAAGCCCCGGTAAACGGCGGCCGTAACTATAACGGTCCTAAGGTAGCGAAATTCCTTGTCGGGTAAGTTCCGACCTGCACGAATGGCGTAATGATGGCCACGCTGTCTCCACCCGAGACTCAGTGAAATTGAAATCGCTGTGAAGATGCAGTGTACCCGCGGCTAGACGGAAAGACCCCGTGAACCTTTACTACAGCTTGGCACTGAACATTGAACCTACATGTGTAGGATAGGTGGGAGGCTTTGAAGACGTGACGCCAGTTGCGTTGGAGCCGTCCTTGAAATACCACCCTTGTATGTTTGATGTTCTAACTCTGGACCGTTATCCGGTTCGAGGACAGTGCCTGGTGGGTAGTTTGACTGGGGCGGTCTCCTCCCAAAGAGTAACGGAGGAGCACGAAGGTGGGCTAATCACGGTTGGACATCGTGAGGTTAGTGCAATGGCATAAGCCCGCTTGACTGCGAGAATGACAATTCGAGCAGGTGCGAAAGCAGGTCATAGTGATCCGGTGGTTCTGAATGGAAGGGCCATCGCTCAACGGATAAAAGGTACTCCGGGGATAACAGGCTGATACCGCCCAAGAGTTCATATCGACGGCGGTGTTTGGCACCTCGATGTCGGCTCATCACATCCTGGGGCTGAAGTCGGTCCCAAGGGTATGGCTGTTCGCCATTTAAAGTGGTACGCGAGCTGGGTTTAGAACGTCGTGAGACAGTTCGGTCCCTATCTGCCGTGGGCGTTGGAAGATTGAAGGGGGCTGCTCCTAGTACGAGAGGACCGGAGTGGACGAACCTCTGGTGTTCGGGTTGTGTCGCCAGACGCATTGCCCGGTAGCTAAGTTCGGAATCGATAACCGCTGAAAGCATCTAAGCGGGAAGCGAGCCCTGAGATGAGTCTTCCCTGACACTTTAAGTGTCCTAAAGGGTTGTTCGAGACTAGAACGTTGATAGGCAGGGTGTGTAAGCGTTGTGAGGCGTTGAGCTAACCTGTACTAATTGCCCGTGAGGCTTAACCATACAACACCCAAGGGGTTTTGATGGACTCAATGACCAGTACATTGAATGTGTAATGAGAACATAAACAGCTTTCCGAATTTTGGAATTGAATTTATTAACTACATCCATGTAGTTAACCCTCCGGGCCGCACTAAAGTGCGTTAAATTTTGTTCCTGACAAAATTTTGCTTGGCGACCATAGCGTTTTGGACCCACCTGATTCCATTCCGAACTCAGAAGTGAAACGAAACAGCGTCGATGGTAGTGTGGGGCCTCCCCATGTGAGAGTAGAACATCGCCAGGCTTTAATTACTTGCTTCAGTTTACTCCTTTTTTAAGGAATAGCCTGAAAGCAAAAACGAGAAAAGACTTTTATAGTCTGACCAATGCGGAGCGGTAGTTCAGTTGGTTAGAATACCGGCCTGTCACGCCGGGGGTCGCGGGTTCGAGTCCCGTCCGCTCCGCCACTTATTCGAAACCCTAGCAGAAATGCTGGGGTTTTGTCGTTTTAAGCTGAGCCAGTTTCATCGCGTTGCGATGACGAGTCCCGGACGTACGCGTCTCCGATGGTGCGTCAGCCCGGCCGTCCGCCACTTATTCTAAACCCTAGACTAGGCGTCCCCGCAGTAATACTGGGGTTTTGTCGTTTAAGTTGAGCCAAATTCATCGCGTTGCGATGACGAGTCCCGCAGGGAGGCCTGCCCGTCGTGTGCGACCCCAGCCGTCCGCTACTTCCTTATCTATTCCTGCCAACATCGAGACCGGAATATCTTGTTATCTGCCCAGGTTATTATTTTAAGTTCTAGACCCTAGACCCTAGACCCTAGACCCTAGACCCTAGACCCTAGACCCTAGACCCTAGACCCTAGACCCTAGACCCTAGACCCTAGACCCTTACAAAAAAGCCCCGGTACTAGGCCAGGGCTATTTACTATGTGATATCGCAGGTATGGGTTAAAGAATCTGTTTCAGTACCCGGTCGGCTTTGAGGCGCATAATCTTGCGGATCAGGCGCTGGACCTGCTCTGGGTAGTTTTCCATCTTCTCTATCTGCTTATAAGTACACACCAGTTGAGTATGTTGCAGGATGTTTTCAATCTCCTGCTCAAAGCGCTCATTCAGATGATGGTGATCATCGGTGATCAGCAGGGCGTTCTCCAGATCCAGTTTCCACGCGCGTGGATTGAGGTTATTACCGGTCAGCAGCATATAACGTTTATCGATCCAGATGCCTTTGAGGTGGAAGCTGTTGTCACCGTCTTTCCACAAGTGAATCGACAGGTTACGGCTGGCGATATTGGCCTCGTTCAGCTTGGCAAAGCGGCGCAGGTTAAGTTCATACAGATAAGGCAGACCACCGATGGTTTTAAAACCTTGCTCTGGCGGAATGTAGAAGTCATTCGCGGTTTTGTCACCCACCACGATATGTACCTTCACTCCACGGCGAATCGCTTTGCGTACCTCTTTCGCGACTCCGCGCGGGAAGTTGAAGTAAGGGGTACAAATAAAGATTTCTTCTTTCGCCTGAGCGATGAGCTGGACTATGTACTGGTTCAGCCGGTTACGGCGTTTACCGATACCAACCAGTGGTGTTACACCAATCTGCTGCTCTGAGACTTTCTCCGGCTCAAACTCGTAGCTTGCCTGGGTTAGCGAAGCACGGAACTGACGAATATCGGCTTTAATCTCTTTGGTACTTGGTTTGCTGTTACATGCCAAATCGTTAACGGCAGGGTGCTCCAGCATCTGTTGCTGGATAAACTTCACCATGCTGTCAGCCAGCGTTTTGTTTTCGAACGTATGGTAGCGGTCAAAACGGTAACGCTCTTTCTTATTCAGATAGACGTTATTCAGGCTGGCACCGCTGTAGATCACTTCATCATCGATGATGAAGCCCTTGAGATGCAGAACACCAAACACTTCTCTGCCCCGCACCGGAATACCGTAGACCGGGATACAGTGGTCATACTGCTGTTTAAAAGACTTGTACATCGCCGCATTACCTTCTGAGGTCGCGGCGCCTATCAGGCCGCGTTGGGCGCGATGCCAGTCTACACAAATACTGATTTGCAACCCGGGGTTGCGCTGCTTCGCTTCATACAGCTCAGTGAGAATTTCACGTCCAGCTTCGTCGTCCTCAAGGTAGAGAGCCACGATATAAATGCGTTTACTCGCCTGACGAATCGACTCAATCAAATGAGTACGAAATTCCTCGGCTGAGAACAAAATACCAAACTTATCCGGATCTTGCGCAATAGTGGGTAGCTGTTCGAATGGATTTCTACGAGCAATCATAGGGATGCTTTACCTTACGTATGTGCAAAATTGCGATCAGAGCATATTACCAAAAGTGAATGAACAATGGCTAGGAAAGAGGACAATTCTTACCTGATCTCTGGAATGAATTGCATTGGAATGAGATCTTTTCCACTCGCACTGTAACGCTGGAACAGACCGAGCAGCTCGGCTGGCAGCTGGCTGGAATCAATGGTTTCAAACGCGGCTTGCTGATAGAAACCCTCAAGATGTGAGTATGCAAAACAGTAATCCTTGTCCTGTAGTACGTTCTGCTGACAATAACTCAGCAGCTGAGAGCCTATTTTGTCACCGCGCAGGCGGCTGTCTACGACCATGCCGGTCAGCAGACGGTACTTAGCGACCTGGCGAAAGCGCACGATGGCTTTCATTCCCTGTTCAGTGTAGCCACCGATCATCAGTTCATCGCTTTTTGGCTTGGTGCCCGGGTAGTGCTGTTTGTAAAAACGCTTTACCAGAGGCAACTTTATCGGGTCTATGTGTTCAAAGTTCAGAGTCGGCATTTGTATCTGTCTTAAAAGTGCATCTGTTGTAGAATGACCCAAGTTTAGTTTATCCAAAGAATCCCATGCAATTACATCTCGACGCGAATTTAAAGCCGTACCATACCTTCGCCATCGATCAGTCTTGTCGATCTCTGGCTGTGATTGAGTCGGTTCAGGACCTGATTTTTATTTATCAATCCGAGCAATGGCAACACACGCCAAAACTGATGCTGGGTAAGGGGAGTAATATTCTGTTTACTGCGCCTTATCAGGGCCTGGTGATGGTGAACCAGTTATCCGGCATCGACCACAGCCAGGATGCTGAGTTTCACTATCTGCATGTCCATGGCGGTGAAGACTGGCCGCAATTGGTGGCCTGGTGTATGGAGCAGGGGTTATACGGACTGGAAAATCTGGCTTTGATTCCGGGCTGTGCCGGTTCGGCGCCGATTCAGAATATTGGTGCTTATGGGGTCGAATTTAAAGATGTGTGTGATTACGTCGATTACTTATGTCTGGATACCCTGACGGTACAACGTCTGACCGCTGAACAGTGTCAGTTTGGTTATCGTGACTCTATTTTCAAGCACGCTTTATATGACAAGGCGATTGTGGTGGCTGTCGGGCTTAAGCTGGCCAAGAATTGGCAGCCGGTCTCTTCCTATGGGCCGCTTAAAGCACTGGCGCAGCCCTGTGGCGCTGAAGCGATATACCAGTGTGTGTGTCAGACCCGGCTCGATAAACTGCCGGACCCGCATGAAGTCGGTAATGCGGGCAGCTTTTTCAAAAATCCGGTGATAAGTCAGGCACAATATCACCAGTTGCTGGCTGAATTTCCCCACATGGTGGCGTATCCGGCCGGTGACGGCATGAAAATCGCGGCCGGTTGGCTTATCGACAGTGCTGGTCTCAAAGGCACTCGTGTTGGTGGTGCCCAGGTACACAGCAAACAGGCTTTGGTGCTGATTAATGCGGATAATGCCACGGCACGGGATGTGATTGAGCTGGCGGCATTGGTCCGTCAGAGGGTACAGGACAAATATGCTATTACCCTTGAGCATGAAGTGCGCTTTATCGGCGTGCAAGGGGAAACCAACTTAACGGAAATACTGGAGCAAGCGTAGTGAAAGAGCATAGTGTAAAGCTGGCGTTATTAAAGACCCTGTCAGATGGCACTTTTCATTCCGGTGAATCATTAGGTGAGCAGCTTGGCATGAGCCGCGCAGCCATCAGCAAACATATCCAGGGAATCCAGGAGTGGGGCGTAGATGTCTTCCGCGTGCAGGGCAAAGGCTATCAACTGGCCCAGCCGCTGATGATGCTGGAAGAAGCGGCTATCCAGTCGCAGGTCAGTAATCCGGTTGAGTTGCATCCCATCATCGGGTCAACCAATCAGCATTTGATCGATAATCTCGACAATATCGCCTCCGGTACTGTGTGTCTGGCTGAATATCAGGCCAGCGGTCGCGGACGGCGCGGACGGCAGTGGATATCGCCGTTTGGCTCTAACCTCTACTTTTCCATGTACTGGCGTCTGGAAGCCGGTATGGCTGCCGCGATGGGGCTGAGCCTGGTTGTGGGTGTGGCCGTGGTCGAAGCGCTGGAAAACATGGGCTTTGATGGTGTTAAGCTCAAGTGGCCAAATGATTTGTACTATCAGGACCGCAAACTGGCCGGGATTTTGGTTGAGATGTCCGGACAGGCCGGCGGTGCCGCCCATCTGGTGATCGGTATGGGTATGAACCTGATTATGCAGGATCGTGAATCGGCTATCGATCAGCCCTGGGTCAGTTTGGCGGAGGTGATCGGTCAGGATCGTATTGATCGCAACCAGCTGGCGATCGCCTTTATTCAGGCATTGGATAAGGCGCTGCGTGAATATGAGCTGCATGGTATGCAGGATTTCGTCGAGCGCTGGAACCGCCTGGATAACTTCATCGGCCGCAAAGTGAAGTTGATTATGGGCAATAACGAGGTAAGTGGTATCGAACGCGGCATCGATGCTCATGGCGGTGTACTGCTGGAAACCGGGCAAGGCCTGAAAAGCTACGTCGGTGGTGAGATATCACTGCGTAAAGGTGAGTAACGTGCTTTGAGCGCCAGTCTTTCTCTGGCCGAGAGCAATCAGAATGAAGTACAACAACAAAGAGGCAGCTGCCTCTTTGTTGTTTATTCGGCTTGTTCCAGTACGGCACTATTTGCGTAGCAGAACCCGCTCGACGGTATGGTCGATGCTTTTACGCAGGATGAGCTGGGCGCGTTCCTTGGTCGGCAGGATGTTTTCCTGCAGGTTTTTACCGTTGATGCTGTGCCAAATCTCTTTCGCCTTGCTTATCGCTTCTTCTTCACTTAACTGGGTGTAGTGACTGAAATAAGAGCCGGGCTTGGTAAAGGCACCCTGGCGGAACTTCATAAAGCGCTCGATGTACCATTTTTCAATCATGCTGCTGTCGGCATCGACATAGATGGAAAAGTCGAGAAAATCAGAGATAAACACCCGGTGTGGATCATGCGGATAGTCCATCCCGCTTTGCAGCACGTTCAATCCCTCAATCAACAGTACATCAGGGCGGTCAACCACCTTTTGTTCCTCGGTGATGTCATAGGTCAGATGGGAATAGACCGGTGCGGTCACATGCGGTGTGCCGGCTTTGACATCGGAAACAAATTGCACCAGGCGGCGCATATCATAAGACTCGGGAAACCCTTTCTTATGCATGATACCGCGGTCTTTGAGCACCTGGTTCGGGTACAGGAAGCCATCAGTAGTGATCAGTTCGACCTTGGCGTGGTTGTCCCAGCGTGACAGCAGCGCTTTCAGCAGACGTGCAGTGGTGCTTTTGCCTACCGCGACACTGCCGGCAATGCCGATGACAAAAGGAGGTGCTTTCTCGGTATTGCTTAAAAACTGATTCAGTACTGAGTTGCGGCTTTGCCTGGCGGCGACATACAGGTTTAACAGCCTCGCCAGCGGGAGGTAGATCTCGACCGCTTCTTGAATTGTGAGGCTTTCGTTAATGCCTTGCAGCTCTCGCAGGTCCGCTTCCGACAACGTCATAGGTACAGAATTACGTAACTCTGCCCACTGATGACGAGCAAAAGATAAGTACGGGCTCATAAAATGCTCAATCGTATAATTAGAATAAGAGAGGGGAACATACAATATGGTGCTGATAAAGCAAATGAGAAAGATGGCATAATTAGCGATTGGCCGGAAATTTGAATGAAAAACCATCGAATAAACAAAAACGTGGCAAATTTTGATTTTTTTTAAGTTTAAGGGTTGCAAGGTGAGAAATCATTCAATAGAATGCGCCCCACTTATGCCGACTTAGCTCAGTAGGTAGAGCAACTGACTTGTAATCAGTAGGTCACCAGTTCGATTCCGGTAGTCGGCACCATTTTCTCCTCAAGCTAGGCTTGATGGCAGTGAAAATGGCAAAAAATTTGGAGGGGTTCCCGAGTGGCCAAAGGGAGCAGACTGTAAATCTGCCGGCTCCGCCTTCGATGGTTCGAATCCGTCCCCCTCCACCATATTCTTAAGGAAATAGCTCTCAGAGTTACGTGTGCGGGCATCGTATAATGGCTATTACCTCAGCCTTCCAAGCTGATGATGCGGGTTCGATTCCCGCTGCCCGCTCCACTCATTTAAGAGTGCTGATATAGCTCAGTCGGTAGAGCGCATCCTTGGTAAGGATGAGGTCGGCAGTTCGATTCTGCCTATCAGCACCAGCTCTAAGCAAAACTTTCCTTTTGATATATACTTTACTACCGGTAATTTTTGGTTGCGTGGTCATTAATTAAAGCCACCTATATCCGTACCTAGAGGGACAACTCATGTCTAAAGAAAAATTTGAACGTACGAAACCGCACGTAAACGTTGGTACTATCGGCCACGTTGACCACGGTAAAACAACTCTAACAGCAGCTATCTGTACTACACTGTCAAAAGTGTACGGTGGTTCAGCTCGTGACTTCGCGTCAATCGACAACGCTCCAGAAGAGCGTGAGCGTGGTATCACGATCTCTACTTCACACGTAGAGTACGACACTCCAACTCGTCACTACGCACACGTAGACTGCCCAGGACACGCTGACTATGTTAAAAACATGATCACCGGTGCTGCACAGATGGACGGTGGTATCCTAGTTGTTGCTGCGACAGATGGTCCAATGCCACAAACTCGTGAGCACATCCTGCTAGGCCGTCAGGTTGGTATCCCATACATCATCGTATTCATGAACAAATGTGACATGGTTGATGATGAAGAGCTGCTAGAACTAGTAGAAATGGAAGTTCGTGAACTTCTTTCTGAATACGATTTCCCAGGTGATGACCTACCAGTTATCCAAGGTTCTGCACTAGGCGCACTAAACGGCGAAGAGCAGTGGGAAGCGAAAATCGTTGAACTGGCAGAAGCACTGGACAACTACATCCCAGAGCCAGAGCGTGCAGTAGACATGCCGTTCCTGATGCCAATCGAAGACGTATTCTCAATCCAAGGTCGTGGTACAGTAGTAACTGGCCGTATCGAGCGCGGTATCCTGAAAGTAGGTGATGAAGTTGCGATCGTTGGTATCCACGACACAACAACTACTACTTGTACAGGTGTTGAAATGTTCCGTAAACTGCTAGACGAAGGTCGTGCAGGTGAGAACGTTGGTGCACTTCTACGTGGTACTAAGCGTGATGAAGTAGAACGTGGTCAAGTACTTGCTAAACCAGGTTCAATCACTCCACACACTAAGTTCGAATCAGAAGTCTACGTACTGTCTAAAGATGAAGGTGGTCGTCACACTCCATTCTTCAAAGGCTACCGTCCACAGTTCTACTTCCGTACAACTGACGTAACTGGTAACATCGAGCTGCCAGAAGGCGTAGAAATGGTAATGCCAGGCGACAACATCAAGATGATTGTTGACCTGATCGCTCCAATCGCGATGGACGAAGGTCTACGTTTCGCGATTCGTGAAGGCGGCCGTACAGTAGGTGCTGGTGTTGTAGCGAAAATCTTTGCTTAATCTTTCGATTAGTGAAGAATGATTTGACTACACAGTAGTAAAGAGGGCATCATTTGATGCCCTTTTTCTGCGCTGTATCTTTTTGTGTCGATTTATTAGTCGATCACGAGCAAGGAATTCTGGGACTAAGACTAAGTGCTTGGTCTGAGCGCTCAATCAACACGTGATGTGTTTTTTGAATGGATTTGCCCTGCAACAGCGGGGCGGTTGTCGTCTATAGTAAGACTTGTGACAGGTTGGTTTATGAAAGCAAACAATGCTGAGACTCCTGATAGCTCAAGTGCTGCAGATACGTTTAAGTGGCTAGTCACTTTTGTTCTGCTGGCCGCTGCTGTTGTGGGTAATTACCTGTATGGTGAATTGTCTGTAGTGATTCGCGCTGCAGGTGTGATTGTGCTGATTGCAGCTGCGCTTGGCGTAGCAGCGACCACCGCAAAAGGTAAAGCTGCGATTATTTTTGCACGCGAGTCGCGTATGGAAGTTCGCAAGGTTGTCTGGCCAACGCGTCAGGAATCGATGCAAACCACGTTGATCGTGTTAGCTGTAAGTATAGTAATGGCTCTGGTGCTTTGGGGCATTGACGGCATTATGGTTCGTCTTGTTGCCTTTGCAACCGGAGTATAGAGGGTTTAATACATGAGTGAAGCTCCAAAAAAACGCTGGTATGTAGTTCAAGCCTTCTCAGGGTTTGAAGGTCGTGTCGCTCAGTCGCTACGCGAACATATCAAAATGCATAGCATGGAAGAGCTGTTCGGCGAAGTTCTGGTTCCAACTGAAGAAGTTGTTGAGATGCGCGCGGGTCAACGCCGCAAGAGCGAGCGTAAATTCTTCCCTGGCTATGTGCTGGTGCAAATGATCATGAATGATGAATCATGGCACCTGGTTCGTAGTGTTCCTCGTGTGATGGGCTTCATTGGTGGTACCTCTGATCGTCCAGCACCTATCACTGATAAAGAAGCGGATGCGATTCTGAACCGTCTGGAGAAAGCGAGCGAAGCGCCGCGTCCTAAGACCATGTTCGAAGCCGGTGAAGTGGTACGTGTTAACGAAGGTCCATTTGCTGACTTCAACGGTACCGTTGAAGAAGTGGATTACGAGAAGAGCCGCCTGAAAGTGTCTGTATCGATCTTTGGTCGTGCAACACCCGTTGAGCTTGAATTTGGTCAAGTTGAGAAACTTGATTAAAAAAACACCTTTACAGGCTTGTTTAAGGCGCGAAATCTGACTATAATTTCGCGCCTTTTTATTGGTCTTTAACTGTTTTAAAGGCCGGTAAAATTAAGACAGTAAACGGGGAGCTGATCGATTGGTTAGCGTTTGAACCCATAATTTAGGAAATATCATGGCTAAGAAAGTTGAAGCTTATATCAAGCTGCAAGTTGCAGCGGGTATGGCTAACCCAAGTCCACCAGTTGGTCCTGCTCTAGGTCAACGTGGTGTGAACATCATGGAATTCTGTAAAGCGTTCAACGCAAAAACAGAATCTGTTGAGAAAGGTCTACCAATCCCAGTTGTTATCACTGTATACAGCGACCGTTCTTTCACGTTCGAAACTAAGACTCCACCTGCAGCAGTTCTTCTGAAGAAAGCAGCAGGCATCAAGTCTGGTTCTGGTCGTCCAAACACTGAAAAAGTGGGTACCATTACTGACGCTCAAATCCAAGAAATCGCAGAAACTAAAGCTGCTGACATGACTGGTGCTGATGTTGAAGCAATGAAGCGTTCTATCGCGGGTACTGCTCGTTCAATGGGCCTAGTGGTAGAGGGTTAATATAATGGCAAAACTAACTAAGCGCATGCGTACTATCCGCGAAAAAGTGGATGTAACTAAAGAGTACGAAATCAACGAAGCGGTTGCTCTTCTGAAAGAACTGGCGACTGCAAAATTCGTAGAATCTGTTGACGTTGCTGTTAACCTGGGCATCGACGCTCGTAAATCTGACCAAAACGTTCGCGGTGCAACTGTACTGCCACACGGTACTGGTCGTGAAGTACGTGTTGCTGTATTTACTCAAGGTGCAAACGCTGAAGCTGCTAAAGAAGCTGGCGCTGACCTGGTAGGTATGGAAGAGCTTGCTGACCAAGTTAAGAAAGGCGAGATGAACTTCGACGTAGTTATCGCATCTCCAGATGCAATGCGCGTTGTAGGTCAACTGGGTACTATCCTTGGTCCACGCGGCCTGATGCCAAACCCTAAAGTTGGTACTGTAACTCCTAACGTTGCTGAAGCGGTTAAGAACGCAAAAGCTGGTCAGGTTCGTTACCGTAACGACAAGAACGGCATCATCCACACCACTATCGGTAAGGTGTCTTTCGAAGGCAACCAACTGCAAGAGAACCTAGAAGCTCTGCTAGTTGCGCTTAAGAAAGCAAAACCTTCTTCAGCGAAAGGCGCTTTCCTGAAGAAAGTAAGCATCTCTACTACTATGGGTGCTGGTGTTGCAGTTGATCAGGCTAGCCTGAACACTCAAGCATAATGCATTTGCTTAGGTGCGAAATTAGTGTATAATTTCGCGCCTAATATTTGTGGTTGGGGCTGAACTTTGGTTCTTTGAATTCTTCGGAATTCAGTGTGAATTAAGACCCAGTCTCCGTCCAAGACCGTAGGCGTTATCGAAAGATAACTTAATGCAACCTACGTAGATGGTGCCCGAACTGACAGAAAGCTCTAATTTTATTAGTTACCTTTCTTCTGGGAATGCACCTATTAAGCTCTCACTGTTGTGATAATAGTGAGTGGTGTAACAACAACCAGGAGTAATCCAAGATGGCTTTAAATCTTCAAGACAAAAAAGCAATTGTCGCTGAAGTCAACGAAGCGGCCAGTGGTGCACTTTCTGCAGTTGTAGCTGACTCTCGTGGTGTACAAGTTGCTGCGATGACAACTCTGCGTAAACAAGCTCGTGAAGCTGGTGTTTACCTGAAAGTTGTTCGTAACACACTTGCACGTCGTGCAGTAGAAGGCACAGCTTACGAATGTCTTCAAGACGTATTCGTAGGTCCTACTTTGATCGGTTTCTCTAACGAGCACCCAGGTGCTGCAGCGCGTCTTTTCAAAGACTTCGCTAAAGAGAACAAAGAATTCGAGATCAAAGCGGCTGCATATGAAGGCGCAGTTACTGACGTTGAAGTACTAGCGACGCTACCAACTTACGACGAAGCAATTGCACGTCTGATGATGTGCATGAAAGAAGCTTCTGCTGGCAAGCTGGTTCGCACTATCGCTGCTGTCCGCGACCAAAAAGAAGCAGAAGCGGCTTAATAGCCTTGCTTTTTACTGGTTGCTAAATAAACTTATTGTTGACTTAAAAGAGAATTGTTATGTCTATTACTAACGAGCAAATCCTAGACGCAGTTGCAGAAATGTCTGTAATGCAAGTTGTTGAACTGATCACTGCAATGGAAGAAAAATTCGGTGTTACTGCTGCTGCTGCTGTTGTAGCTGGCGGTGCTGCTGCAGGCGAAGCTGCTGCTGAGCAAACTGAATTCGACGTTGTTCTGACTGCTGCTGGCGCAAACAAAGTTGCTGTTATCAAAGCAGTACGTGGCGCAACTGGCCTAGGTCTGAAAGAAGCTAAAGCTCTAGTTGACGGTGCTCCAGCACCTCTGAAAGAAGCAGTTTCTAAAGACGAAGCTGAAGCACTGAAGAAAGAGCTTGAAGAAGCTGGTGCAACTGTTGAAGTTAAGTAATAATTACTTAATTTCTTAGCCGTAAGGCTAATGGCTGGTGGTTTATTGACCACCGGCCTTTTTGCGCTGTAGGGTATGAGCGAATTTTCCCGCTGTTTAAGCGTTTCATATCCATGCAAAAAACGCCTCATTCTTTCGTAATGAGACGTCACTACAGTAAACAGCTATTTAGTCACTGTCTTCTTTGATGCAGACAGTTTGGGTCACTTATCAGCGAGCTGAGGAACCCCATGGTTTACTCTTATACCGAGAAAAAGCGCATCCGTAAGGACTTTGGTACTCGTCCACAAGTTTTGGACATTCCATACCTGCTATCGATCCAGCTCGATTCGTTCGAAAAATTTATCGAACAGGATCCTGAAGGACAATACGGACTTGAAGCCGCTTTTCGTTCTGTATTTCCTATCCAGAGCTATAACGGCAATTCAGAGCTGCAATACGTTAGCTACCGTCTTGGTGAGCCAGTTTTTGACGTTAAAGAATGTCAAATCCGTGGTGTAACTTATTCAAAACCACTGCGCGTAAAACTGCGCCTGGTGATTTTTGATAAAGACGCGCCAGCAGGTACTGTCAAAGATATTAAAGAACAAGAAGTCTACATGGGTGAAATTCCACTCATGACAGAGAATGGTACCTTCGTAATCAATGGTACCGAGAGGGTTATCGTATCCCAGCTGCACCGAAGCCCAGGCGTGTTCTTCGACAGCGATAAGGGTAAGACCCACTCTTCTGGTAAAGTTCTATACAACGCGCGTGTTATTCCTTACCGCGGTTCATGGTTGGATTTCGAGTTCGATCCGAAGGACAACCTGTACGTTCGTATTGACCGTCGTCGTAAACTACCAGCCTCGATCATTCTGCGTGCGCTGGGTAAGACGTCAGAAGAAATCCTAGACCTATTCTTTGAGAAAATTAACTTCGAAGTTCAGGATCAGACTCTGAAAATGGAGCTGGTTCCAGAGCGTCTGCGCGGTGAAACTGCGTCGTTCGACATCGAAGCTGATGGCAAAGTGTATGTGGAAAAAGGCCGCCGCGTAACGGCTCGCCATATCCGTCAACTTGAAAAAGATGGCGTGACCTTTATCGAAGTACCGGTTGAGTACATCGTAGGTAAAGTGTCTTCGAAAGAGTACATCAACGAAGCCACGGGCGAAGTTATCGTGAGTGCGAACCAGGAAATCAGCCTGGAGTCGCTGGCGAACCTGTCACAAGCCGGTTACAAAAAGCTAGAAGTTCTGTTTACGAACGATCTAGACCACGGTCCGTTCATGTCTGAAACGCTGCGTATCGACAGCACGACTGACCGTATTTCGGCGCTGGTAGAAATCTACCGCATGATGCGCCCTGGCGAGCCGCCAACGAAAGAAGCGGCTGAAGCCCTGTTTGAAAGCCTATTCTTCTCTGAAGAACGCTACGACCTGTCTACTGTAGGCCGTATGAAGTTCAACAGCTCTATCGAGCGTGCAGACGCCGGTGAGCAAGGCACTCTTGATGAAACAGACATCATCGAAGTGATGAAGAAACTGATCTCGATCCGTAACGGTAAAGGCGAAGTGGACGATATCGACCACCTTGGCAACCGTCGTATCCGTTCAGTAGGCGAAATGGCAGAGAACCAATTCCGTGTTGGTCTTGTACGTGTAGAACGCGCAGTGAAAGAACGTCTGAGCCTGGGCGATCTGGACAACGTGATGCCACAAGATCTGATCAACGCGAAACCTATTTCTGCTGCTGTTAAAGAATTCTTTGGTTCTTCACAGCTGTCTCAGTTTATGGATCAGAACAACCCGCTGTCAGAAGTTACGCACAAACGTCGTATTTCTGCTCTGGGTCCTGGTGGTCTGACTCGTGAGCGTGCTGGTTTTGAAGTTCGAGACGTACACGTGACCCACTACGGTCGTCTGTGTCCTATCGAAACGCCTGAAGGTCCAAACATCGGTCTGATCAACTCGCTGTCTGCGTTCGCACGCTGCAACGAGTACGGTTTCCTGGAAACCCCATACCGTCGTGTGGTTGACGGCATCGTAACGGATGAAGTGGATTACCTGTCTGCTATCGAAGAAGGTCAATTCGTTATCGCTCAGGCGAACGCGAAACTGACTGACGAATCTAGCTTTGCTGATGAGCTGATCACTGCTCGTCAGAAAGGTGAATCTGGTCTTCACCCACGTGAACACATCAACTACATGGACGTTGCGACCAACCAGGTTGTATCGATCGCGGCATCGCTGATTCCATTCCTGGAACACGATGATGCGAACCGTGCATTGATGGGTGCGAACATGCAACGTCAGGCAGTACCGACTCTGAAAGCTGAAAAGCCTCTGGTTGGTACCGGTATTGAACGTAACGTAGCGGTAGACTCAGGTGTAACTGCAGTCGCTAAACGTGGCGGTATGATCCAGTCTGTAGATGCTTCTCGTATCGTGGTTAAAGTGAACGAAGAAGAGTTGATCCCTGGCGAAGCGGGTATCGACATCTACAACCTGACTAAGTACACCCGTTCGAACCAGAACACGTGTATCAACCAGCGTCCATGTGTGATGCCGGGTGAACCTGTGGCTCGCGGTGACGTACTGGCAGACGGTCCTTCGACTGACCTTGGCGAACTGGCACTAGGCCAGAACATGCGTATCGCATTCATGCCTTGGAACGGTTACAACTTTGAGGACTCGATCCTGGTATCTGAGCGTGTTGTTCAAGACGACCGCTTTACCACAATCCACATTCAAGAGCTGTCTTGTGTGGCGCGTGATACCAAGCTGGGTGCGGAAGAGATCACTGCGGATATTCCAAACGTAGGTGAAGCAGCGCTGTCTAAGCTGGATGAGTCAGGTATCGTTTACATCGGTGCTGAAGTGAAGGGTGGCGACATCCTGGTTGGTAAAGTAACACCAAAAGGTGAAACTCAGCTGACCCCTGAAGAGAAACTGCTGCGTGCAATCTTCGGTGAAAAAGCGTCTGACGTTAAAGATACTTCTCTGCGTGTACCTAACTCGGTTGCAGGTACGGTTATCGACGTACAAGTCTTCACTCGCGATGGTGTAGAGAAAGACAAGCGTGCGCTTGAAATCGAACAGATGCAGCTGAAAGAAGCGAAGAAAGACCTGACCGAAGAATTCCAGATCCTGGAAGGTGGTCTGCTGGCTCGTGTTCGTTCACTGCTGCTGGTCGGTGGTTACAGCGAAGCGAAGCTGGATTCTATCGAGCGCAAACAGTGGCTGGAACAGACACTGGAAAACGACGAACTGCAAACTCAGCTGGAACAGCTGGCTGAACAGTACGATGAGCTGAAAGCTGACTTCGACAAGAAATTCGAAACCAAGCGTCGCAAGATCACCCAAGGTGATGACCTTGCACCTGGCGTTCTGAAGATCGTTAAAGTGTACCTGGCAGTGAAACGTCGCATCCAACCGGGTGATAAGATGGCGGGTCGTCACGGTAACAAAGGTGTAATCTCTAAGATTAACCCTGTTGAAGACATGCCATACGATGAAAAAGGTCAGCCTGTTGACATCGTACTGAACCCGCTGGGTGTACCATCGCGTATGAACATCGGTCAGATCCTGGAAGTTCACTTAGGTCTGGCTGCGAAAGGTATCGGTGACAAGATCAACCAGATGCTGAAGGAACAACAAGAGCTGGCTAAACAGCGTGAGTTCCTGCAGAAGGTTTACGATCTGGGTAATACCCGTCAGGTTGTCGATATTGCTGCGCTGTCTGATGACGAAGTGCGTACGCTGGTTAATAACCTGCGTAGTGGTCTGCCAATTGCGACTCCAGTCTTCGACGGTGCGAACGAAGCATCGATCAAAGAACTGCTGAAACTGGGTGATCTGCCAGAATCTGGCCAGCTGACTCTGTTTGATGGTCGTACTGGTGATGCGTTTGAGCGTCCTGTAACGGTTGGTTACATGTACATGCTGAAACTGAACCACCTTGTTGATGACAAGATGCACGCTCGTTCAACCGGTTCTTACAGCCTGGTTACTCAGCAACCGCTGGGTGGTAAAGCTCAGTTCGGTGGTCAGCGTTTCGGTGAGATGGAAGTATGGGCACTGGAAGCATACGGTGCGGCTTACACCCTGCAAGAAATGCTAACCGTTAAGTCGGATGACGTTAACGGCCGTACGAAGATGTATAAGAACATCGTCGACGGAAACCACTCGATGGAACCTGGTATGCCAGAATCGTTCAACGTACTGTTGAAAGAGATTCGCTCGCTGGGTATCAACATCGAGCTAGAAGACGAAGAGTAAACCTTAAGGTTCCCCGCATGGGGAACCTAACCGGTTTTCTGGTAGGAAGGTGCTCGCAGTTCACGCGGCGAGCTCCTTTTAACTCCTTACAGGAGCTGATTGTGAAAGACTTATTAAACTTTCTGAAAGCACAGCATAAGACCGAAGAATTTGATGCAATCAAAATCGGTCTGTCTTCACCGGACATGATTCGTTCATGGTCTTTTGGTGAAGTAAAGAAACCTGAGACCATCAACTATCGTACGTTCAAACCTGAGCGCGATGGTCTGTTCTGTGCGCGTATCTTTGGTCCGGTAAAAGACTACGAATGTCTTTGTGGTAAATATAAGCGCCTGAAACACCGCGGAGTTATCTGTGAGAAGTGTGGCGTTGAAGTTACTCAGACTAAAGTTCGTCGTGACCGTATGGGCCACATTGAACTGGCGTCACCAGTAGCTCACATCTGGTTCCTGAAATCACTGCCGTCTCGCATCGGTTTGCTGATGGACATGCCACTACGTGATATCGAGCGCGTACTGTACTTTGAAATGTACGTAGTGACAGAACCAGGTATGACTGACCTGGAACGTGGTCAGATGCTGACAGAAGAAGAGTACCTGGATCGCCTGGAAGAGTGGGGCGACGAGTTCTCTGCGAAAATGGGTGCGGAAGCGATCAAAGATCTGCTGACCTCTATGGATCTGCAAGCGGAAGCTGAGCAGATGCGCGAAGAGCTGGATACCACTAACTCTGAAACTAAACGCAAGAAAGTTACCAAGCGTCTGAAGCTGGTTGAAGCGTTCGTCTCATCAGGTAACAAACCTGAGTGGATGATCCTGACTGTGCTTCCGGTACTTCCGCCGGATCTGCGTCCGCTGGTACCGCTGGATGGTGGTCGCTTTGCGACTTCAGATCTGAACGATCTATACCGTCGTGTGATCAACCGTAACAACCGTTTGAAGCGTCTGCTAGAGCTTGCTGCTCCGGACATCATCGTACGTAACGAAAAACGTATGCTGCAAGAGTCTGTTGATGCGCTGCTGGATAACGGTCGTCGCGGTCGTGCGATCACAGGTTCGAACAAACGTCCTCTGAAATCTCTTGCTGATATGATCAAGGGTAAACAGGGTCGTTTCCGTCAGAACCTGCTAGGTAAACGTGTAGACTACTCAGGCCGTTCTGTAATCACAGTAGGTCCTTACCTGCGTCTGCACCAGTGTGGTCTTCCTAAGAAGATGGCACTCGAGCTATTTAAACCATTCATCTACAGCAAGCTGGAAACTCGTGGCCTGGCGACGACTATCAAAGCAGCTAAGAAGATGGTAGAGCGTGAAGAAGCAGTAGTATGGGATATCCTGGATGAAGTTATCCGTGAACACCCGGTACTGCTGAACCGTGCACCAACACTGCACCGTCTGGGTATCCAGGCGTTCGAACCTGTGCTGATCGAAGGTAAAGCGATTCAGCTGCACCCACTGGTGTGTGCGGCCTATAACGCGGACTTCGATGGTGACCAGATGGCGGTACACGTACCTCTGACTCTGGAAGCTCAGCTGGAAGCTCGTACTCTGATGATGTCGACCAACAACATTCTGTCGCCAGCATCAGGTGATCCGATCATCGTACCTTCTCAGGACGTTGTATTGGGTCTGTACTACATGACCCGTGAAAAAGTGAACGCACTGGGTGAAGGCATGTACCTGGCTGGCCCGAAAGAGGCTGAGAAGGCATACCGCACTAAGACTGCTGCACTGCACGCACGCGTAAAAGTACGTATTACTGAAACAGTGGTTGACGAAGACGGTAACAGCACGACAGAAACCAAGATGGTGGATACCACTGTTGGTCGTGCAATGTTGTGGCAAATCGTACCGAAAGGTCTGCCATTCAGCATCGTTAACCAAAAGCTGGGCAAGAAGCAGATTTCTAGCCTGCTGAACGAGGCGTACCGTAAACTGGGTCTGAAAGACACGGTAATCTTCGCTGACCAAATCATGTACACCGGTTTCGCATACGCGGCACTGTCAGGTGTTTCTGTAGGTATCGACGATATGGTTGTACCACCTGCGAAATACACTGAGATCGCAGAAGCAGAAGAAGAAGTACGTGAGATTCAGGAACAGTTCCAGTCTGGTCTGGTAACAGCCGGCGAACGCTACAACAAAGTGATCGATATCTGGGCATCGACCAACGATCGCGTTGCGAAAGCGATGATGGAAAACCTGTCTTCTGAACTGGTTCTGAACCGTGATGGCGAAGAAGAGAAACAAGAGTCGTTCAACAGCATCTACATGATGGCCGACTCAGGTGCTCGTGGTTCTGCAGCGCAGATTCGTCAGTTGGCTGGTATGCGTGGTCTGATGGCTCGTCCGGATGGCTCGATCATCGAAACGCCAATCACTGCGAACTTTAAAGAAGGTCTGAACGTACTTCAGTACTTTATCTCAACGCACGGTGCTCGTAAGGGTCTGGCGGATACGGCACTGAAAACAGCGAACTCGGGTTACCTGACTCGTCGTCTGGTAGACGTTGCACAAGACGTTGTGGTTACTGAACACGACTGTGGCACCGTTGAAGGCGTTGAAATGATGCCTCACATCGAAGGTGGTGACGTTAAAGTTGCCCTGACTGAGCTGGCTCTGGGTCGTGTGGTTGCAGAAGACATTCTGAAACCAGGTACTGAAGAAGTACTGATCCCGCGTAACACGCTGATCGACGAAAAATGGTGTCAAATCATGGAAGAGAATTCCGTGGACAACATTAAAGTACGTTCAGTAGTAACTTGTGATTCAGACTTCGGTTGTTGTTCACTATGTTACGGTCGTGACCTGGCGCGTGGTCACCTGGTTAACCAAGGCGAAGCGGTTGGTGTTATCGCGGCTCAGTCAATCGGTGAACCTGGTACACAGCTGACGATGCGTACGTTCCACATCGGTGGTGCGGCATCGACAGCAGCAGCTGAGAACAGCATCCAGGCGAAGAACAAAGGTTCGGTTAAACTGCATAACGCGAAATTCGTTATCAACAAAGACAGCAAGCTGGTGATCACTTCTCGTGCATCTGAGCTGACTATCATTGACGAATTTGGCCGTACCAAAGAGAAACACAAACTGCCATACGGCTCGCTGCTGAGCAAAGCAGACGGCGATGCGGTAGATACCGGCGAAACCGTTGCTAACTGGGAAGCGCACACACTGCCAATCATTACTGAAGTGGCAGGTCGTATCCAGTTCGTTGACATGATCGATGGTGTAACTGTTTCTCGTCAGACTGATGATCTGACGGGTCTGTCTTCAAGCGAAGTTACTGATCCAGCCGCTCGTCCGTCAGCAGGTAAAGATATGCGTCCGGCTATCAAACTGGTTGATACTAACGGCAATGACGTTATGATCCCAGGTACCGATATGCCAGCGCAGTACTTCCTGCCGGGTAAAGCGATCGTTAACATTGACGATGGTGCAGAAGTAAGCGTGGGTGACACGCTGGCTCGTATCCCGCAGAAATCTGGCGGTAACCGAGACATCACCGGTGGTCTGCCTCGCGTAGCTGACCTGTTTGAAGCCCGTAAGCCGAAAGAGCCTGCGATCCTGGCTGAACATACAGGTACGGTATCGTACGGTAAAGAGACCAAAGGTAAGCGTCGTCTGATCATCACTCGCGACAGCGGTGAGACTTACGAAGAGATGATTCCTAAGCATCGTCAGCTGAACGTGTTCGAAGGTGAGCGTGTTGAACGTGGTGACGTTATCGCGGATGGTCCAGAGTCTCCACATGACATTCTGCGCCTACGTGGTATCCACGCAGTAACAACTTACATTGCCAACGAAGTTCAGGAAGTATACCGTCTGCAAGGCGTTAAGATTAACGATAAGCACATTGAGACTATCGTTCGTCAGATGCTGCGTAAGTGTACTATTACTCACGCAGGTGACTCTGAGTTCCTGCCTGGTGAGCAAGTAGAATACGCACAAGTTAAGATTGCTAACCGTAATCTTGAAGCAGAAGGTAAAGAACCTGCACGTATCGAACGCGAACTGCTGGGTATTACCAAAGCGTCTCTGGCAACAGAATCGTTCATCTCAGCCGCATCGTTCCAGGAAACGACGCGCGTACTGACTGAAGCTGCGGTTTCTGGTAAGCGTGATGATCTGCGCGGCCTGAAAGAGAACGTGATCGTGGGTCGTCTGATCCCTGCGGGTACTGGTTTTGCGTATCACCAAGAGCGTCAGTCTCAACGTGATGCACAAAAAGAAGGTCCTTCAGCGGAACAAGCGACTGACAATCTGGCAGCGCTGCTGAACGCAGGCTTCTCTGCTGACGAGTAATCGTATCTCAGTATGAAAAAAGGCACCTTCGGGTGCCTTTTTTATTGCTTGCGATTGCGAAATCGATGTCAGCTATCCGCTTCTGCTGACCGCTGCTACGCTGGTGGCATGATACGCTGGCTAGTTATGCACCGGGCGGGATCGACAGACTGTCGGCAATCAATTGGATCAATTGGTCTTCGGTTTCAAAGCGTGATTCTAAAAGTTCTCCCACTTCAGACAAATCATCATCCAGGGTTTCCATATCATCATCTTCACTGACGTCAGCGTAGCGGTCATTGAAGTTGAGCAGTGGATCGGTGGTTTCGACGATTTCAGCATAAGTCTGATTGATTTCGTCGGTGGCGTGAAAGCCAGTGGCCTGCCACTTGTTCATCACCATGTCGTAGATTTTGAAATGGCCTTCAGAAATGTAATCGACGAGCTCTTCGCAGAAAAACTTCAGTTCGTCGGGAGAGGGGAGTTCAGTGACAGCAGCTTTTGTTGCACAGGGTTGCAGCGCTGCCAGTTTGCAGTATTCAACGATCAGTTGCTGCCTCTTATTGAGCCAGTGATCGATGACGTCACTTGAGCCGCCCCACTGTTCTTGCGTTGTTTTGAATTTTTTTAGCATGACCATGTCCTCATGATCGGATCATTAATAATGATCTATCCTTTGCCTATTTGTTATTGCGGTACAGTACAACTTATCGTCCCTAAGAGATTGAATAGATTTGAAATCAAATCCGTACAAACTCTGGTATGAAGTTAGATTGCCAGTAAAATGTACAGACTGCAAGCAAACAGGAGTGAGCATGTTAAAAAACAGTGACGCGAAAAACGCTTATTGGTGCGTTGTTTCAGGAAGTGAGATCTGGACTGTAGATGGAACCCTGCCTTTCGGAACCGCAGATCAGTGGGATCTGCCGACGGAGTCGGCGATCGAGATCGATCGCTATCAGGGTTTACCGGTTTATTGGCTCAATGCCGCGGATCTGGACCGGGATCTTGAGTTGGTATCACTGCGTGACATGCTGCAACTGCCGGAGGCAATTTTCCTGTTGGCCAGCAAAGCGATTCAGTATGGCCATATGAGCCAGAGCATGCGCTTTTGTCCGCAGTGCGGCGGGCGTAATTATCTCAATCATCGTGATATGGCAATGCAGTGTCATGACTGTCGTACGTTGCACTATCCGCGTATTTTCCCGTGTATTATTGTTGCGGTGCGGCGTCAGCAGCACATCCTGCTGGCTCAGCATGCCCGTCACCGCTCAGGCATGTACACAGTGATTGCCGGCTTTCTCGAAGTGGGTGAGACACTGGAGCAGTGCGTGGCGCGGGAAATCAAAGAAGAAACCGGAATTGATGTGCACAATATCCGTTATTTCGGCAGCCAGCCATGGGCTTTCCCATCCAGTATGATGATGGGCTTTGTGGCCGACTATAAAGCCGGAGAGGTCAAACCGGACTACACCGAGCTGTGTGATGCTAAATGGTTTACTCCCCGGACAATGCCGCCGGTTGCGCCGAAGGGCACGATCGCCCGTGAGCTGATTGAGCACACCTTGGGTGAAATCAAGCGTGATTACCCGGATGCTTAAAGCGGGTGCTGTGAACGGACCGCTAAAAAAAACCCTCCGTTTCGGGAGGGGGTAAGTAAGATGTCGTTATGAGATGCTGAGTATCAAATACCCAGTTATAGTTGTAGTTTTCGCTAGCGAACAAATTTGTAACATTGAATGACATCGTACGCAAATTAAGCAATGATTTAATACTTAATAACATGATCCAGGTTGCAAAGCTCCTCGTTACGTAGTGGCAATCAATGTTAGAATACGTCCCATTGCGATGATGTAACCATCAAACCATAAGCCTAAATAGAAGTGGAATACGGAATGACAGAATTAAAAAACGACCGCTATCTGCGCGCACTGCTCAAGCAGCCAGTTGATTGCACCCCGGTATGGATGATGCGCCAGGCTGGACGCTATCTGCCAGAATACCGCGCAACACGTGCGCAAGCGGGCGACTTTATGGCGCTGTGCCGTAATGCCGAGCTGGCTTCAGAAGTGACTCTGCAGCCATTGCGTCGTTTCCCGCTCGATGCCGCCATTCTGTTTTCAGATATTCTGACTATTCCGGATGCAATGGGCCTTGGCCTGCGTTTTGCGGCCGGAGAAGGTCCGGTGTTTGATCGCCCGATTACCTGTAAAGCTGATGTCGATAAAATTGGTCTGCCGGATCCGGAGGGCGAGCTGCAGTACGTGATGAATGCGGTGCGTCAGATCCGTAAAGACCTGCAGGGGGAAGTTCCGCTGATCGGCTTCTCCGGCAGCCCGTGGACTCTGGCGACTTATATGGTTGAAGGCGGCAGCTCAAAAGCTTTCACCAAGATTAAGAAAATGATGTATGCCGAGCCAGCCACCCTGCACCTGTTGCTGGATAAACTGGCGGATAGCGTGATCGAGTACCTGAATGCGCAAATCAAAGCCGGTGCGCAGTCGGTCATGGTATTTGATACCTGGGGCGGCGTACTGACTCCGCGTGATTACAACCTGTTCTCACTGCAGTACATGCACAAGATTGTCGATGGTCTGATCCGTGAAAACGACGGCCGCCGCGTGCCGGTGACGCTGTTCACTAAAAACGGTGGTATGTGGCTGGAGCAGATTGCTGCCACCGGTTGTGATGCGGTGGGTCTCGACTGGACCATCAATATTGCGGACGCCAAAGCGCGCATTGGTGATAAAGTGGCGCTGCAGGGCAACATGGATCCGTCGATGCTGTACGCTCAGCCGGAGCGGATTCGCGAAGAGGTCGCGTCAATTCTGCAAGGCTTTGGGGAGGGTGGCACCGGCCACGTCTTCAACCTTGGTCATGGCATTCACCTTGATGTGCCGCCGGAAAACGCCGGCGTATTTGTTGATGCGGTGCATGAGTTATCCAAGCCGTACCATAAGTAACTTTGCAGTTTGTAAATATAAGCGCTCGAATCAGGGCGCTTTTTTTTACTCTGTTCCGGTTCTGAGCGTGTGTGATCATGCCGCTGACCACAACTTGGGTATATACTTCACTTAATCAGGAAGGAGTGTGACCGCCAGATGAAAACAAGAGACAGAATTGTCCATGCCGCACTGGAGCTGTTCAATGAGCATGGCGAACGCCCGATGACCACTAATCATATTGCTGCGCACATAGAGATAAGCCCGGGCAATCTCTACTACCATTTTCGCAATAAGCAGGAAATCGTGCGTGAGATTTTTGCCCTCTACTCGAGCGAGCTATTAGAGCGCTTTAAACCTTTGCAGGGGCAGTACGAAACCCTGACTCTGCTTAAGCATTATCTTGATTCGATTTTTACCCTGATGTGGAAATACCGTTTTTTCTACGCCAATTTGCCAGAGATTCTGCAGCGTGACGAAGAGTTGCATCAGGATTACATCCGCGTGCAGGAAAAGTTGCAGGCTAACCTGGTGAACATCATGCAGGCCTTTGTTGACATGCAGTTACTCGACCTCAATAAGGAAGAGATGAAACAGCTGGTCACGACTCTGCATCTGATTGCCTGCAGCTGGCTGGCCTATCAGGCGGCCATGTCACCTAAAACCGACATCACCGAGCAGATTATCCATCAGGGCATGCTGCAGATTATTTCTGTGATGAAACCGAACGCGACCGAGCAGGGAGTGGAGCAGTTGCAATTACTGGCCGATGGCGTACGGGCAATGCATGCCTAAAAGGGATGATATATAACCTTTCATTCTTAGGCTGGTGGCGCGGATACTGATAATTTCCCATGTTAATACAAGGAATTAAAAGTAGCCTTCATTATGCATTATGACGTGTTCAATGGTGATGCCGACGGTATCATCGCTCTGCTTCAGTTGCGCCTCGCGACGCCGCTCGACAGCCAGTTGGTGACTGGGGTCAAACGCGATATTCAACTGCTCGCTAAAGTGCCTTTTCAGACCGGTGACAGTCTGACGGTGCTTGATGTCTCGATGGCAAAAAACAGCGCCGCGTTACAACAGGCACTCGCTGCCGGTGCACGCGTGTTTTACGCCGATCACCATCAGGCCGGTGATATCCCTCAGCATGATAATCTGCAAGCGCATATCAATCTGGATGCGAACATGTGCACGGCTTTGATAGTCGATGAGCTGCTGCAGGGCCAGTACCATGACTGGGCGATTACCGCGGCTTACGGCGATAACCTGCTTAAGGTGGCTGACGGGCTGGCGGCTAAAGCCGGTTTGAGGACCTCTCAGGCTGAGCAGCTTAAAGAGCTCGGCACCCTGATTAACTATAACGGATATGGTAAAACCACCGCCGATCTGCACTACCATCCGGCCGATTTGTTGCGTGCCCTGAGTGGCTACACCTCACCGTTTGAGGTGATTGCCGATCCGGACTCGGCCTATCATGTTCTTAAAGCCGCTTATGAGCGCGATATTGCCCATGCTCTGGCGCTGGAGGCGGTGCATCAAAGTCCGCTGCTGCGTGTGTTTGAACTGCCGGATGAGTCGGCCTCCCATCGTGTCAGCGGGGTGTACGGTAATCTGCTGGCCAATCAGCAGCCGGATCAGGCCCATCTGGTGCTGACCGAAGCCGATGAGCAGCATTTCACGGTCTCGCTGCGCGCGCCGCTCAGCAACAAGCAGGGTGCCGGGACATTGTGTGCACAGTTTGAGACCGGTGGCGGGCGTGAAGCTGCGGCCGGGATTAACCTGCTGCCCAAGCAGGACCTGACCTGTCTGATTGAAGCCGTTGAAGCTTATTATGGTTAAGCTATGGATGGTTAAGTTATAGCTGAGCACTATCACAGCGCGATGAAACAACAAAGGCCACTCATGAAGTGGCCTTTGAACTAGAGCGGATAATAGGACAGACGTTAACGACTCAGCCAGTTACGTGGGTTCTCGGCTTTACTGTTGCGGCGGATCTCAAAATAGAGTGCTGGACGGCTTTGCCCACCGGTATCTCCCGCCAGAGCCAGAGTTTCGCCGGCCGTGACTTTGTCGCCCTCTTTTTCATCAGTGACTGGTTGAATCCATACAAGGTCATATCGCCTTTGCCGTGATCCAGCAGGACCACCAGGCCGTAACCGCGCAGGTATTCGGCAAACACCACAGTGCCCGGATAAACCGCTTTGACCGCCTGACCATAATTGGCATCGATCACCATGCCTTTCCAGTCAATTTGTCCGGTCTGGCGCTCACCAAAATTATGCAGTACTTGTCCTTTCAGCGGCCACGGCAGCTTGCCGCGCTGCTGGCTGATACCATTCATAGGTACGGCATTGCGTTTGGCGGCTTTGGCGATTTCGGCTTTCAGACGGGTTTCATTACGCTGTAGCTCAGCCAGGTAGACTTTATCACCGGAGATACTTTGTTGAATTTTGCCCAGGGTTTTACGGCGGTTAGTCTGGGTGCTGGCCAGCTGGTCACGTTTATGTGTCTGCTCTTCCAGCAGTGATCCTATTTGATCCCGTTCCAGTTTCAGCTGGTGGTCACTGTCATCCAGTGCCTTGCGAGTCTGCTGCAATGCTTCAATCGTTTCACTGCGCGCTTTGGCCAGGTGCTGATAATACTGGCTGATGCGATCTTGCTGCGCGCTGTTGTTAAAGATATCACCCGCTGAACTGGCACGCTGAGTGATATAGTAGGTTTCAATCAGTTCGGCCAGCTGGTCGGCCTGCTGCTTACGCTGGGTTTCCAGCCGGGCAATTTTTTCCTGCAGCCGGGCAATGTTGGCATTGGCTTGCGCAAGCTGGTTTTTACTGGACTTGATCTGATTCTCCAGCGTGGAAATATCCAGTTCCTGCTGTTTCAATGACTTTTGCAGCTGATCGAGCTCTTTCTGCCGCGCCGACAGTGATTGTTGCTGGCGGGAAATCTCGTTCTTTACCCCTTTCAGCTCCTGCTGCGATGCGGCTTGCGTCGTAAGCGGCAGACTGCCGGCACCGATGACCAGCAGCCACAGACCGAATCGGGCGCGGGAAGCCATTTTGCAAGTGAATAACGTCATGTTTTTACAATAATCGTAATGGGCCTTGAAGCTGCCAGTATACCTAATGGTGCGTATGGCAGGTAAAAAGTTTGTCATTGTTCGGTGGCGGGCACAAAAAGGCGAAAAAAAACCCCGATAAATCGGGGTTTGATAACCGGTAAGCCAGGCTTACGAGAACAGAACTGCGCCAGACATTTCAGCTGGGATTTCCTGATCAGTCAGTGCCAGCATGGTTGGCGCCAGATCAGACAGTTTACCGCCCTGTTTCAGGGTAATGTCTTTGTTACCCACATAGATCAGTGGTACTGGCAGGTTGGTGTGCGCAGTGTGCACGCCGCCGGTTTCCGGGTTGATCATCATCTCAGCGTTACCGTGGTCGGCAGTGATCAGCAGTTGACCGTCTGCTTCTTTGATCGCTTCCACGACACGGCCGATACATTCATCAACCGCTTCACATGCTTTAACTGCGGCATCGTATACGCCGGTATGGCCGACCATGTCGCCGTTCGGGTAGTTACAGATGATCGCGTCGTATTGACCAGACTTGATCGCCGCAACCAGTTTGTCCGTCAGCTCTTTGGAGCTCATTTCAGGCTGTAGATCGTAGGTTGCCACTTTTGGTGACGCAACCAGCTGACGCTCTTCACCGTCAAACTCGTTTTCTACGCCGCCGTTGAAGAAGAAAGTCACGTGTGCGTATTTCTCAGTTTCTGAGATACGCAGCTGGGTTTTGCCGCTTTTCGCCAGCCATTCACCGTAAGTGTTTTCCAGTGATGCTGGTGGGAATGCACATAGCAGCGGAATGTCTGCTGCGTATTGAGTCAGCATCACGAAGTCGATCGCCGGGAAGACTTTACGCTCAAAACCTGCAAAGTCAGTCACGAAAGTGCGGGTGATCTGACGTGCACGGTCAGCACGGTAGTTCATAAAGATCACTGCATCGCCGTCTTGCATGGCTGCAGATTCCTGACCTTCCGCACGGATTTCAGACGCTTTAACAAATTCGTCGTTTTCTTCACGTGCGTAAGCCGCTTGCAGCGCTTGCAGCGCAGAATCAAAGGTGAATTCGCCTTGTGCTGCCGTCAGAACATCGTAAGCTTTTTCAACGCGATCCCAGTTGTTATCACGGTCCATCGCGTAGTAACGACCAACTACCGATGCGATGCGGCCTTTGCCCAGTTTAGCGAACAGCTCATCAAAGCGTTTTAGTGACGCTTCTGCGCTGCGTGGCGGCGTATCACGTCCGTCCAGGAAGCAGTGCAGGTAGATTTTCTCTGCGCCACGTGCTGCTGCCATTTCAACGGCGGCATAGATGTGATCTTCGTGTGAGTGAACGCCACCCGGAGACATCAGACCCATCAGATGAACGGCTTTACCTGCGGCAACCGCTTTGTCGATTGCAGCGACCAGTACTTCATTCTGCTGGAATTCACCGTCGGCAATCGATTTGGTGATGCGAGTCAGATCCTGATACACGATGCGGCCTGCACCGATGTTCGTGTGGCCCACCTCAGAGTTACCCATTTGACCGTCTGGCAGGCCAACGTCCATGCCTGAAGCAGAAATTAGGGTATTCGGATTGTTTGCCATCAGACCATCAAGAACAGGCGTGTTTGCATTGTTGATCGCGTTGCTTGAGTTGTCTTCACGGTAACCCCATCCATCCAGGATCACCAGAGCCATAGGCTTCTTAGCTGACATAGTAATGACCTCGTCAAATTCATAGTAACTAGAAATTAGCGTAATTTTACTACACTTTGCTGTGTTTGCAGTAGGGTAAGATCAATGAATTTCCCTATCAATGCAATAAAACGTTGCCTATTGATCAAATTCAGCAGCCCCTTAACCTCAGTGGCTTTAGGGCTGTTTGCCCCAGTTGTCTGAGGTGTTCGTTGTCTGAGATATCAGTCGTCACATATCTCAGTACACCAAGATACTGGTACCTATCACCGCCACGGCGGCTCCCAGCCAGGCAAAGCGGTTCGGACGTTGCCGGGTATAGACCCAAAGTATAGGCAAAAGCATGATAGGTGTGGTGGAAGAGAGCAGGGCAACCATACCGACATTGCCCTCGCGCAGCGCATACAGAATCAGGGTCATGCCAACCGCCATGGCGAGAAAACCGTTCACCGCGGTAATCACAAAAATACGACCGGTGATTGGGTGCAGTGCCCGGCTGACCTTAGCGCCGGTTGCGCGCAGCACACAGTGGGCACAGAAGGCGGTCATCATCCGGATGGCCGATGCTGCGACAGGGTCGATGCTGGTTTGCATCACCGGCTTGGCAATAATACCGCCCAGCGCCTGGCACAGTGCGGCCGTCAGGCCAAGAGCGACCCCGGCCCAGACGCTGCCATTCAACGTTTCCAGACTGTGGTTTTGTCCGCGCCGGCCAAAAAGATCGCAGTCAGTACGCCACTGAAAACTAACGCCGAGCCGAGTAATTCCAGGTTGCTCATACTCTCCTGAAACAGGAAATAGCCCATGATGGCGGAAAACACCGCATGGCAGGAGAACAGCAAGCCGGACTGGCGGGGGCCCATCCGGTTCAGGCAGGCAAACAGTGCGGTATCGCCGATAAAAATACCAATCAGACCGGACAACATCATCGGTGTTACGTCAGCCATAGCAACACTGGACCAGCCACCGGTCAGCAGGGCGATACTGGCCAGAATGACCGAGGTGCAGCCCATGCGCCAGCGACTGTAGGCAAATGTGCCCAGATGTCGGGCTGGCGCTACTGATAACAGGCTGGCCACGGCCCACAAAAACGCCGCAGCCAGCGCCAGCCACTCAAATCCCATATGGTTGTCCTTATCAGAAAGGGGAAAGAAAAGAGCACTCAATATGCCATTAACCACATGGAAAACAAAGTGAATTGACCGCAGGGTGGATTGGCAGCGCAATGGTTAAAACAGTGGCTTATGGGGCACTGACCGTCAGTCGTACAGTGCGATGGACGGTTAAGCGCAGTATAAAAGACGGGGGCCACACGCCGTGGCGCTGGCCCTATGCAGGGTTATCCTGTTCATAGCAGTACTATCTATTCAGATCAGGATAGCCACAGCGAGGTAGACAACCAGCAGACCGATAATGCCCAGTGCCAGGCCGGTCTTAGCCATATCTTTGCTTTCAATCAGGCCGGTCGAGTAGGCCAGCGAGTTCGGCGGTGTTGAGACCGGTAATATCATCCCAAGCGAAGCGGAGAATGCCACCACGACTAACAGCCCCTGCAGGCCTCCGGCTTCGGCCAGGCTCGGCATACTGGTACCAATGGCCGCTGCGATTGGCATTAACAGGTTAGCGGTGGCGGTATTGGACATGAAGTTGGCCATCAGCCAGCACACCAGAGATAAGGCGATGACGACGGCCATTGGTGACAGGGTTTCATAATGAATCGCATGCGCCAGTGCGTGGGCAAGTCCGGTCTGTTCCAGACCGATACCAATCGCAATCCCGCCGGCAACCAGCCACAACACATCCCAGTTGATCTGTTTCAGCTCTTCTTTGCCCATAATTCCGGTCAGAGTAAACACTGCCAGCGGAAGGATGGCGACCACGTAAGTGTTCATGCCGTGCAGCGCCGTAGTCATCCACAGCACTATGGTAAGCGCAAAGGTGACATACACCACAATCGCCTGCCAGCTGCGCTGGAAACGACCATCCAGTTTGAGGCTCATACTGGCCTGGGAAGACGGAAACAGTTTTTGTAGTAAAAACCAGGCCAGAGTGAGCTGGATCAGCACAAACGGCAGCCCCATCATCATCCAGGACAAGAAGCTGATGCTGTTATCGCCGGTCAGATACTGCAAGGCGATGGCATTCGGTGGTGTCCCTATTGGCGTGGCGATGCCGCCGGTATTGGCGGCGATTGGAATACACAGTACCAAGGCTTTAATCCCCAGGTCGCCTTTTGGCGCTGAGGCAACGATGGGGCCCAGCAGAGCCAGCATCATCACTGTGGTTGCGGTATTGGACATGAACATCGAGAACACGGACGTGATCAGCATCAGCCCGAGCATAATGAATTTAGGCTGACTGCCAAACGGTTTGAGCAGGACCCGCGCTAGGTTGTTGTCCAGTTCATATTTTGATGCGGCAATGGCCAGGGCAAAGCCACCCATAAACAAGATGATGATCGGTGAGGAAAAGGCGGAAAAAATATCAGTGTAGGCCAGCATTTGCCCCAGCTCGTGACCTTCAACCGGTGCCCGGAAAGCGTGCAGACCTTTGTTGGAAATCATGACCAGCTCGAGGGCGATGATCAGAATTGAGGTGGCGAATACCGGTACCGGTTCGAGTACCCACAGCAAAGCCGCGAGCAGAAAAATCGCCAGTAAGCGGTGTTGCACCAGAGTCAGGTCGGCGATAGGAATGGCATCGATCGGTAACATCAGCACCAATGCCGGCAATCCGAAACAAATCATCAGCCGCAATATAAGGCTGGTGTTGAGTGTCTGCATCGCGTCTTCCTTATCCAATCGAAATAACTACAGACAGAGTAAGGTTTTAACCGTGACAGGTCTTAGAGGAGTGGCAAAGTTTTACATATTCAGCGTCATGCAGATCAGGAAGTGTGCGGAGAGTCAAACGTCACCCCCGCAGAAAGCGAAGGCGACGTTGAGCGCTTAGGCTTTATGTGCGTACGCAGCACCTAACATAGTCGGCGTATTGTTCTGCATGGTCACATCAAAACGAATCGCATCTTTAGCAAACAGGTTAATCACAGTTGAGCCCAGTTTGAAACGGCCCATCTCCTGACCTTTTTTCAGTACGACCGCTTTATCACCGTCCGCCGGATAGTCCCAGCGGTATACGGTGTTGCCGCGCGGCGGGGTGACGGTACCCGCCCAGATAAGCTCGATACTGCCGACGATCGTTGCGCCAACCAGCACCTGGGCCATCGGGCCAAATTCAGTATCAAAGATACACACGACACGCTCGTTACGTGCAAACAGGTTTGGCACATTTTCAGCGGTCAGCGGGTTAACCGAAAACAGGTCACCAGGTACGTAAATCATCTGACGCAGTGTGCCATCACACGGCATATGAACACGGTGATAATCGCTTGGCGACAGATACAGTGTGGCAAAGTCACCGTCACGGAATTCTTCTGCCAGTTTGGCATCGCCGCCCAGCAGTTCCTGGGCTGAGAAGTCGTGACCTTTGGCCTGAATAAGTTTGCCATCGGTAATAGGGCCGAATTGGCTCACACAGGCATCGGCCGGGTGGGTAATTACCTCGTCACCAGCGGCAATTGGGCGCGCGCCAGCTTTCAGTTCACGCACGAAAAACTCGTTGAAGGTTTTAAAGTGCTTTGGATCTGAATGCAGTGCTTCGTCCATATTGACGTTGTACTGTTTGATAAACCAGCGAATGACGGCTGTGGTCAGACCGCCAGCCTTGGCTGAAGCCAGTTTACCCATCAGGCGGGTCAGGCCATGTTGGGGAATCCAGTATTGCAGTCTGACTTTAATCTTATCCATTGTTTACAATTCCAATGTGTTTAACTTTTGGGCGCAGAATGTTACTGAAAATAATGACGCATGTCAGCAGTTATCCCAGCATACGTCATTACATCTCTGCTTTTTTATCTGTATCGACGTTTTTGCGCAAAATCGCGACTTAACCGCTTACAAGTCGGCTTTTTTACTGCGTGAATACTGACGGTTGGCTTTATTTTCACCCATGCTTTCGATAATGCGATGGTAGTTTTCAAAACGCGCGGCACTGATGTCGCCTTTGTCGACCGCTTCACGCAGCATGCAGCCCGGATCGTCACCATGCTTACAGTCACGGAATTTACAGCCACCCAGAAACGGGCGGAACTCGACAAACGCTTTGGTCACTTCTTCTGCGCTCAAGTGCCACAGGCCGAATTCACGCACCCCCGGCGAGTCGATAAGGTCGCCACCGGAAGGGATGTGGTACAAACGGGCGGCTGTCGTCGTATGTTGACCAAGGCCTGAGGTTTCGGAAATTTCACCCTCTTCCACCCAGTCTTCCAAATCAGGCATCAGGGCATTCACCAGACTGGATTTACCCACACCGGACTGACCGACAAAAATATTGGTGTGTTCACCCAATTTAGCTTCCAGCGCCGCAATGCCTTCACCACTCTTTTTACTGACGTAGAGCACTTCGTAACCGATGCGTTGATATTCACCCAGCAAGGTCTGATAGTGTTCACGCTGAGCATCGTCCAGCAGATCGACTTTATTAAGGACCAGCAATGGAGAAATCGCCAGGGTTTCGGCCGCTATCAGATAACGGTCAATAATATTGAGCGATAAGTCGGGCAGAACAGAAGAGACGATCACCATCTGATCGACGTTGGCAGCCACCGGTTTTAAACCATCGTAATAATCCGGGCGGGTCAGTACGGATTGGCGTGGCTCAACGGCTTCGACCACTCCGGAGATGCCGGCCAGCTTTTCCACTCCCGGGCGCCAGATAACTTTGTCACCTGAGACCAGCGTTTCAATCCCTCTGCGCAGGTTACAACGGTGAACTTCACCGCTTTCCGGATCTTCCACATCAGCATGTTGACCAAAACGGGTAATCACCAGACCCGTTTTGGCGCTGTGCAGCATCGACTCATCCCATTCGATGGTTTTTTCCTGTTTCAGTTTACGGTGTTGGTTATTCCGAACGCGTCGTACCTGACCCTTAGTCAGCTTTTTTTCTTTGCCACTCTGCTCTACTTTCGTGTTGCTGGATGGTTTGGGAAGCCCGGAAAAACTCCGCAGATTGCCGCAAATCATCGGGTTGAAATTTTCGTTATCAGCCGCGGCTGACAATTTGAATTATGTACACTTGGGTATATAGTACCTGCTTTATCGATAAACCTATAGGTACCCGTCTATGTCTTTTAGCGATCAAAACCTGATTTGGGTCGATCTGGAGATGACTGGCTTAGAGCCGGAATCTCATAAAATCATTGAAATTGCGACTATTGTGACCGACTCTCAGCTCAATATTCTGGCTGAAGGTCCGGTGTTAGCAATTCATCAGCCAGAATCAGAATTGCAGAAAATGGATGACTGGTGTACCAATACGCATACCTCAAGCGGGCTGGTGGAGCGTGTGCGCAATAGTACCATCAGCGAAGATGAAGCCGTTGAACAGACTATCGCGTTTTTGCGCCAGTGGGTTCCTGAGGGTAAGTCACCCATCTGTGGTAACAGCATCGGCCAGGATCGTCGCTTCCTTTACCAGCATATGCCACGCCTGGAAGCCTATTTTCATTATCGCTATCTTGATGTCAGTACCCTGAAAGAACTGACTCGGCGCTGGAAACCGGAAATTCTGGATGGTTTTTCTAAACAGGGCAGCCACCTTGCTCTGGATGATATTCGTGAGTCGATTGCTGAACTCAAATATTATCGTGCGACCATATTCTCCATCTGATTTGTGGTGCGAATAACGCATTTGGGCTGTGTTCAATGTCCGCTTGAGACGCTTGCTGCTGCTATAGTCGCCAGTAAGCCTCTCAAATATGGTGCTTTCTGCATGTTTTTTCGGCAAACAAAAAAAACTTCTGTTTTTTTAGCGAGAATCTCTTGCATCGCAAAAAAATGCTCTTATAATTCGCAGCCCTAAACGACGGAAATCGTTGTTGATGCGACACTAGCTCAGTTGGTAGAGCGCAACCTTGCCAAGGTTGAGGTCACGAGTTCGAACCTCGTGTGTCGCTCCAAAATCTTTCTTAACAGAAAGTACAGCCTGTATCGTGCTTAACGATGACAATGCGACACTAGCTCAGTTGGTAGAGCGCAACCTTGCCAAGGTTGAGGTCACGAGTTCGAACCTCGTGTGTCGCTCCAAAATCTTTCTTAACAGAAAGTACAGCCTTTATCGTGCTTAACGATGACATGCGACACTAGCTCAGTTGGTAGAGCGCAACCTTGCCAAGGTTGAGGTCACGAGTTCGAACCTCGTGTGTCGCTCCAAATTGAGATTAATCGTTAATGCGATTAATTCTTGCGACACTCGCTCAGTAAATAGAGCGCAACCTTGCTAAGGTTGAGGTCACGCCTTTTTGTTAAAGGAAAGGGAACCTCGTGTGTCGCTCCAAATTCTTTCTTAACGGAAAGTAAAAGCCTTCATCGTGCTTAACGGTGACACAATACGGACGCGGGGTGGAGCAGCTTGGTAGCTCGTCGGGCTCATAACCCGAAGGTCGTCGGTTCAAATCCGGCCCCCGCAACCAAATTCAGACAATTGGTTTAATAACGAATTGTTATGCGACACTAGCTCAGTTGGTAGAGCGCAACCTTGCCAAGGTTGAGGTCACGAGTTCGAACCTCGTGTGTCGCTCCAAATTCTTTCTTAACCGAAAGTAAAAGCCTTCATCGTGCTTAACGGTGACACAATACGGACGCGGGGTGGAGCAGCTTGGTAGCTCGTCGGGCTCATAACCCGAAGGTCGTCGGTTCAAATCCGGCCCCCGCAACCAAATTTCAGATAGTCTGAACGTTATGAGAATCATAACCCTCAGGCCGTCGACGGATGCGCCGCCCGGTACAAACCCGGCCCCGCAACCAAATTCAAACAATTGGTTTAATAACGAATTGTTATGCGACACTAGCTCAGTTGGTAGAGCGCAACCTTGCCAAGGTTGAGGTCACGAGTTCGAACCTCGTGTGTCGCTCCATTTTCTTTGATAAAGAAAGCTAGATTAATCGTTAATGCGATTAATCCTTGCGACACTCGCTCAGTAAATAGAGCGCAACCTTGCTAAGGTTGAGGTCACGCCTTTTTGTTAAAGGTAAGGGAACCTCGTGTGTCGCTCCAAATTCTTTCTTAACAGAAAGTAAAAGCCTTCATCGTGCTTAACGGTGACACAATACGGACGCGGGGTGGAGCAGCTTGGTAGCTCGTCGGGCTCATAACCCGAAGGTCGTCGGTTCAAATCCGGCCCCCGCAACCAAATTCAGACAATTGGTTTAATAACGAATTGTTATGCGACACTAGCTCAGTTGGTAGAGCGCAACCTTGCCAAGGTTGAGGTCACGAGTTCGAACCTCGTGTGTCGCTCCAAATTCTTTCTTAACAGAAAGTAAAAGCCCTCATCGTGCTCAACGGTGAACACAATACGGACGCGGGGTGGAGCAGCTTGGTAGCTCGTCGGGCTCATAACCCGAAGGTCGTCGGTTCAAATCCGGCCCCCGCAACCAAATTCAAGATAGTCTGCTCGTTGTGATAATCATAACCCTCAGGCCGTCGACGGATGCGCCGCCCGGTACAAACCCGGCCCCGCAACCAAATTCAAGATAGTCTGCTCGTTGTGATAATCATAACCCTCAGGTCATCGACGGATGCGCCGCTAGGTTCAAATACAGCCCGGCAAAGCAACCAAATTCAACAAAGTGAATAGAAGTTAAAGAATACTGCGACTGGTTCGCAGATTTTTTTGCTTTGAAAACAGCAAATCTGGCTTAGTCGCCAACGCTCTTTCTCTAATGCTGTGAAGCATAAACCCCCATTTAAAAAGAACACGCTGCTGTCTGGCAGGGTGGTTTTTTTACCTCAAAAAAACATTATCCAGCAAGTTTTCGTTGCTCTTTTGTCAGGAGTACACGGATTTTGTACCGTTCATTAACAGACTTATCCACAGAATAGAATTGTGGATAACTTGGTGTATAAAGTGTTTTTCAGTAGCTGGAATGGACACTTGCGGCAGGATCTTTTCTCGTGTCCCCAGTTATGTCCGACAACAGGTTTATATGTAACTTGTTGATTTAAATGAATATCTTTTGATTTTTCTCGGTTTTCTTCTGGATAAAAAACGATCATTAACTGTATTTTCGTTGATCCTAATCATTTCCTGCTGGTGTGACTAACTTTTCTGAAATTTAGAAAATGATGTGGAGTTAAAATTTTTTCCACATTACGTATATTTGAGAACCATATCAAAGTATGTGCGTAGCGGTTGTGTCACCAGATACTACTCATGCATCCCTTGGCAGCCCTTTTTGGATTATCCGTATTAAGCGTTGATGCTTGTTATTCGTCTGTGGTAACTGTTGGTACTGTTGCGCCAGCGCCCACTCAATATGTGTATCCAGCAATTCTGAGCGGCCTTGGTGACTCTCCAGCGTGGCAATGATTCTGCCAGAGTAAGGGGCATTCCCCATGGCAACAATTAAATTACGCTGCCATTGCTCATGGCCGATACGTCTAATTGCCGAGCCTTGCATATTGCGTAGGAAGGTTTCTTCATCCCATTCAAATAGCGTGACCAGATCCGGGTCGTTAAAAATATCCCGTCGATGAAAATCGGTCTGTTCGGTCACATCGGAAAAGCGGTTCCACGGACACACCAACTGACAATCATCACAGCCATAAATTCGGTTACCCATCGCTTGGCGAAACTCGAGCGGTATCACACCGGCAAACTCAATTGTCAGATACGAAATGCAGCGTCTGGCATCAACGACCCCTTCTTCTGTAATCGCACCGGTCGGGCAGGATGTCATGCAGGCCTGGCATTTTCCGCACTCATTACTGGCTGGTGTATCAACCGGCAACGGGATATCAACCAGCAACTCACCGAGAAAGAACCATGAACCTGCGTCTTTATCCAGTATCAGTGAGTGCTTGCCGCTCCAGCCCAGTCCGGCTTTTTGCGCCAGCGGGCGCTCCAGAATAGGCGCCGAGTCCACAAACGGGCGATAACCTAACTGTCCCACGGCCTGCTCAATTTTTTCACCCAGCTTTTTTAACTGGTTGCGTACCAGCTTGTGATAGTCACGCCCCAGCGCATAGCGGCTGATATAGGCCTGGCTCGGATCATCAAGGTTACTGGCAAACTGGGCTTGTGGTGGCAGATAGTTCATTCGTGCGCTGATAACCCGAATCGTGCCTGGCAGCAGCTCGTCTGGCCGGGCTCTTAGCATGCCATGTCTTGCCATCCAGTCCATATCACCATGGTAGCCGGCATCCAGCCAGCGCTGCAGCTCCGCTTCGTGTTCACTTAGATCGACATCGCAGATCCCAACCTTGTCAAAACCGAGTTGTTTGGCCCACAGTTTGATTTGATCGGCAAGTTGATGGTAATCCATAGTCTAATGCTCGCTGCAAGGGGGCGGGATCTTAGCGGATCTCAGTCTGTGGATCCAGCCGGATCCGGCGCTTTTGCCTCTTATCCTTTGAAGAATTTTCGGTATGCTTACAGAACAGAGCTTGTCTCTTAAATCCAACCCAGTTTACTATTCTGTTTCTTTTGATTTTTATATAGTCGATGTTCGACGTATTAGAGATATTATTCATGAGCACCAAGACTTTCACTCTTAAAGATGAGCAAGAGACGGTAAAACTCGGCACGGCGCTGGCAAATCTGTGCTCGCAACAAACCACCCTCTATCTGCACGGTGATCTAGGCGCCGGTAAAACCACGTTCAGCCGCGGTTTCATTCGCGCTCTCGGTCATCCGGGTAATGTGAAAAGCCCGACTTACACCTTGGTGGAACCGTATCAGTTAGCCGATTGGAAGGTTTATCATTTTGATCTTTACCGTCTGGCGGATCCGGAAGAGTTAGAATTCATGGGCATCCGCGACTACTTTACCGATGATGCTATTTGTCTGGTGGAATGGCCTGAGAAGGGCTACGGCATGCTGCCAACATCCGACCTGGATATTGAAATGCGTTACGATGGGCAGCAACGTCAGGCGGTGTTGACGGCCAATAATGACTATGGGCGAACTTTACTGAGTCAGTTGGAGTTATGTTGATTGTTAAACCTTCCCGTTTTTGCAGCGCCCTGATTGTCATGGCGCTGGCATTTGTTTCTGCGCTTGCGAATGCCAATGTTCTCGAAGGGGTGCGGGTCTGGCCCTCACCCGATGAAACTCGTGTCGTGATTGACGTTAAGTCTGAGGTCACCTTCAGTTACTTCACCTTAAGTGGTCCTGATCGCTTGGTGGTTGACCTGCAGCAAACCTCATCAGACACTAAATTGCCGGTATCGGTCAGCGATAGCGCAATTCTTACCAAAATCCGCGCCAGCTCTCCTCCTGATAAATCGACCTACCGTCTGGTGCTGGAATTGAAAAAAAGCACCGCGCCGCAATTGTTCAAACTGGCTCCGACACCGGGAGGGCAGTACGGTCATCGTTTGGTCATCGATCTGCCCCATGGCGATACGTCATCGACCGCGTCATCTGCTGGCAGCAGTGAGAATAAAGTCAGCCGAGATGCCTCTCAGCTGTATGGTACCGAAGATATTGTGGTGGCTATCGACGCCGGACATGGTGGCGAAGATCCGGGCTCAATTGGTCCGTCCCGTCGCTATGAAAAGGACATCACGCTGATTGTGGCCAAGAAGCTGGCCGCACAGATCAATGCGGTTCCGGGTATGAAGGCGGTACTGACTCGTCGTGGCGACTATTTCGTCAATCTCAACAAACGTTCAGAAATCGCCCGTAAGAACAAAGCGCACTTATTGGTGTCGGTACACGCAGACGCGTTCCGTTCGCCGCAGCCGCGTGGCGCATCGGTGTTTGTGCTTAACACCCGTCGTGCCAATACCGAGATTGCCCGTTGGGTTGAAAATCACGAGCAGCAATCAGAATTACTGGGTGGTGCCGGTGAAGTATTGTCTAAGAACAATGCCGACCGCAACGTCAGTCAGACCTTGCTTGATCTGCAGTTCAGCCATTCGCAGAAAGAGGGCTACAAAGTCGCCTCCAACATTTTGCGGGAAATGGGTAAAGTGGCACACTTACATAAAAAGACCCGGTCAACGCTAGCCTGGCAGTGTTGAAATCACCGGATATTCCTTCGGTGTTGGTAGAGACCGGTTTTATCTCTAACCCCACGGAGGAGAAGCTACTCTTCCAGCGCAGCCATCAGGACAAGCTGGCCCGGGCAATGACCAAAGCGGTGGTGCAGTATTTTGAGGATAATCCGCCGGAAGGAACACTGTTTGCCAACCGGGGTAAAAAGCAGCAGCATAAAGTGGCGCGCGGCGAATCGTTGTCGGTGATTGCCAGTAAGTACGGTACCAGCGTGGATACCCTGATGCAGGTCAACAAGCTGAAAAGCAGCAGTATTGCGGTGGGGCAGGTACTGACTATTCCGGGAGGGCAGCGTTCTCCGGTCCAGGTTCCGGTGCTGAATAATCCGGTTGAGACCGAGACGATTACCCATGAGGTGAAATCCGGTGATTACCTCGGTAAGCTTGCCGCGACCTATAAAGTATCGGTTGAGGCGATTAAGCGTGAGAATAACCTGAAGTCCGATACTCTGCGCCTGGGACAGAAGCTGAAAATTACCGTCAGTCTGAAAGATAAGCCATTGCGTAAACATAAGGTGGCGCGTGGTGAATTCCTCGGTAAAATTGCCTCACAATACAGTGTCAGCGTTCAGAGTATTCGCGATGCCAACAAGCTGCGTTCTGATCAGCTGGCGGTGGGACAGGTGCTGATTATTCCCAATAAATAACACGGGGCGTGTATGACGATTCGTATTTTGCCGGCACGTCTGGCAAACCAGATTGCCGCCGGGGAAGTGGTGGAAAGACCGGCTTCTGTGGTCAAAGAACTGGTTGAGAACAGCCTTGATTCCGGAGCTACCCGCATCGATATCGATATCGAAAAAGGCGGTGCCAAGCTGATCCGTATCCGGGATAACGGCTGCGGGATAGATAAAGATGAATTAGGGCTGGCATTGAGTCGTCACGCGACCTCTAAAATCCATACTCTGGATGATCTCGAAGCCATCATCAGCCTCGGCTTTCGTGGTGAAGCGTTGGCCAGTATCAGTTCGGTGTCACGTCTGACTATGACTTCTCGCCCGGCGACACAGGAAGAAGCCTGGTCCGCCTACAGTGAAGGCCGCGATATGGAAGTGAAGCTGCAACCGGCAGCACATCCGATCGGAACCAGTGTGGAAGTGCTGGATCTGTTTTTCAATACTCCGGCGCGGCGCAAATTCCTGCGCACCGAAAAGACCGAATTTACCCATATCGACGAGTTGCTCAAGCGTATTGCTCTGAGCCGTTTTGATGTCACCTTTAATCTGCGCCATAACGGTAAAATGATTCGCCAGTACCGGGCTGCCAAAACGGAAATTCAGCTGGAAAAGCGTATTGCTGCGGTTTGCGGTGCCTCTTTTGTGCGTCATATGCTGAAAATTGAGCTCGAACATCAGGGGCTCAGACTGCATGGCTGGATAACCACCCCAGAGGGCGCCCGTAGCCAAAGTGACTTGCAGTACTGCTATGTCAACGGACGCATGATGCGCGACAAACTCATCAATCATGCCATCCGCCAGAGTTATGAAACCAGCCTGCGTCCCGACCAGTTCGCAACTTATGTCCTGTTTATCGAAATCGATCCGCATCAAGTGGATGTTAATGTCCACCCCGCCAAGCATGAGGTGCGTTTCCATCAGGCCCGACTGGTGCATGATTTTATTTATCAGGCGCTGAGCAGCGCGTTAGCACAAAGCCAGCATATTGATGCTCCGGCCCACAGTGAAGCGGCATTCCATCAGCCCCATTCGTCGTCTCAGCCATCCCCGCCAGTGCAGCCAAGTGACCAGGCCGTGATGTCAGAGCAGGCCATGATGTCAGAACAGACGGCAGAAGAGGACAACCGGCTGGCGCAACCAGCGGTGGCTGAAGCCGGCTCATCGCCGGTGCCTCAGCATGTTTATCGTGCGGTGGAAAATACCCCGTCCTATCCGGGGCGTTCTGACTACGCCTCCGACCGCTCTTCATCAGGCGGCGAGCGCAGTCAGGTGCGTGAGTCGGCGCCGCGTTCTGAGTGGCGTGAGGCCGCGTCTTCATCGGGCCGGTCGGCATCCGAGCGCGGTCCCAAACCGTCTCCCAGTGCGGCAGAGGTCAGAGCCTACCAGCGTTTAATGCAAACCCCGGACTTACCATCCGCCACATCAGAGGGCGAGCAACCAGCTCAGCACCAGACACAGGTTCCCCATCCAGAGGAGTTGCCGCTCAGCCTCGAACAGCTCGGTAAAGCGGTTGCCGTGGTGGAAGGCGAGTATCTGCTGATGACGTCTTTGCAGGGGTGTGTATTGTTGTCACTGGCCAAAGCGGCCTGGCTGCGCAGCCGTGGTCAGCTTGAACCGCAGCAAGAGTCACTCAAGAGTCAGCCGCTGTTGGTACCGCTGGCACTGAAAATTTCCCCGCAGGAAGCTGCCGCGCTGCCGCATTATCAGCCTTTGCTCAGCCGGTTTGGTATTGAGCTCAAAGCGCGCAATGGCACTTCTTTGATGGTGATGGGGGTGCCGCAACCATTAAGGCAGCAAAATCTGCAAAACTTACTGCCAGATCTGTTATCTTACGTCACCCAAATTTACGAGCAGGCAGCGGATGAGTTAACCCTCGGCGCTCTGGCGGATTGGCTGGCTGATTATGTGGCAGACCGCAAAGCGGACTACACTTTGTCGCAGGCCATCCAATTGATAGCAGAGATTGAGCAGTTGTGGCAGGGAACCCTTCCCTTACACGACAGGCAGTTTGTCCGGCCTGTGGATTTTTCCGCGACCATTGCAGCATTGAAGTCATGAGTGAACAATTACCTTTAGCCCTGTTTTTAATGGGGCCGACCGCCTCCGGTAAAACCGATCTGGCGATTCGCCTGCGCCAGAAATTCCCGGTCGAGATCATCAGTGTCGATTCCGCTTTGATTTATAAAGGCATGGATATCGGCACCGCCAAGCCGGAGCCGTCTGAACTGGCACTGGCGCCGCATCGTCTGATCGATATTCTCGATCCGAGCGAGGCTTACTCAGCAGCTGATTTTCGTCGCGATGCCCTGCGTGAAATGCAGGCGATTGCCGATCAGGGCAAAATCCCGCTACTGGTGGGCGGTACTATGCTGTATTACAAAGCGCTGCTGGAAGGTTTATCGCCTCTGCCGGCGGCGAATCCTGATATTCGTCAGCAGATCGATGACGAGGCCAAACAGTTTGGCTGGGCTCATCTGCATCAGCAGTTGCAAGACATTGATCCCGTTTCTGCGCAGCGAATTCATCCAAATGATCCACAAAGATTGTCTCGGGCATTGGAAGTTTACCGGATTTCAGGTAAAACTCTTACTGAACTGACTCAAACTAAAGGTGAGGCATTGCCTTTCCGGGTTAAGCAGTTCGCTATAGCTCCCAAGGAAAGGGCTGAACTCCATCGTCGAATTGAACTCCGATTTGAAAAGATGGTCGAAGCCGGGTTTGAACAAGAAGTCAGAGCGCTGTATCAGCGTGATGATCTTCACCCGGATCTGCCATCCATTCGTTGTGTCGGTTATCGACAGATGTGGGATTACTTAGACGGGAACGGTACTCTGGATGAAGCGATTTTTCGCGGAATCTGCGCCACTCGTCAATTGGCCAAGCGTCAGATCACCTGGTTACGCAGCTGGAATGATTTAACTTGGTTAGATAGCGAAAACGTTGAACAAGCATTGGAAACTCTCTCAAATGCCATAGCATCTGATTGAATTAGCTGTGTATAATGTGATCGCTTTTGCGTAGATGTACCCTGTAAAGGATCCGTTACTTGTTTTTGGCGCATCTGCCCCAATCATAGGTAACAACGGGGTGATTTTATTCGTTTAGCTCAGATGCGAAGGCCGCACAGAAGTCCGTGCACCGCTAGCTAAATAACTACAACAAAATACAAAATAAGGAAAATAAAATGGCTAAGGGGCAATCTCTACAAGACCCATTCTTGAATGCACTACGTCGCGAGCGTATCCCAGTATCAATTTACTTGGTAAACGGCATTAAACTGCAAGGCCAGATTGAATCATTTGATCAGTTTGTGATCCTATTGAAAAACACAGTAAACCAAATGGTTTACAAGCACGCGATTTCAACAGTAGTACCTGCTCGTCCTGTGAGCCATCACAGCGGTGAACGTCCTGCTAATGAGCGTGGTGCTGATAAGTCAGAAGACTAATTCTTCTGCGTGTATATTACTATCGATTAAGGAGTTGGTAGCTTGTTTGACCGTTATGAAGCCGGTGAGCGAGCCGTACTTGTTCATATCAACTTCACGCAAGAGGGTGAGTGGGAAGATCTCAGCGAATGCCAGATGCTGGTCTCTTCTGCTGGAGTATCGACGCTGCAGGTTGTGACCGGCAGCCGACAATCTCCTCACCCTAAATATTATGTCGGTGAGGGCAAAGCCCAGGAAATCGCACAAGCCGTTCAGATGACCGGCGCGGATGTGGTGATTTTCAACCATGCCCTTTCTCCTGCCCAAGAACGTAACCTCGAACATCTCTGCCAGTGTCGGGTGATTGACCGTACCGGTCTGATCCTGGATATCTTTGCACAGCGTGCCCGTACCCATGAAGGTAAACTACAAGTTGAACTGGCGCAGCTGCGTCATATCTCAACGCGCCTGATTCGTGGTTGGACGCACCTGGAGCGGCAGAAAGGGGGTATCGGTTTACGTGGGCCGGGGGAAACTCAGCTGGAAACCGACCGTCGTTTATTGCGTGAACGTATCAAAGCGATTCTGCGCCGTTTAGACCGAGTGGCTAAACAGCGTGAACAAGGTCGACGGGCTCGTAACCGGGCAGAAATTCCGACTGTTTCTCTGGTCGGCTATACAAACGCAGGCAAATCGACACTGTTTAACCGCATTACCGCGGCAGATGTCTACGCCGCAGACCAGTTATTTGCGACGCTGGATCCTACCCTGCGTAAAATTGACCTGGCGGATGTCGGACCGGCGATTCTGGCTGACACGGTAGGTTTTATTCGTCACTTACCCCACGATTTAGTGGCGGCATTTAAAGCAACGTTACAAGAAACTCAGGAAGCTGACATTTTGTTACATGTTGTCGATGCCAGTGATGACCGTTTTCGTGAGAATATCCAAGCTGTTGATATTGTACTGACAGAGATTGAGGCGAATGAAATCCCGACTCTGCTGGTGATGAACAAAATAGATAATCTGGATGGACAGCAACCTCGTATAGAGAGAGATGACGAAGGCGTACCGAGAACGGTATGGCTCTCGGCTATGGAAGGTCAGGGGCTGGATCTGCTATTTGCAGCACTGACCGAGCGTTTGGCCAGTCAGATAGTCGAGCACCGCCTGTGCATTCCGCCGCAACATCAGGGCAGAATCCGTAGTACATTCTTCCAAATGAAGTGTATACAGGACGAAGAGTATGATCAGGAAGGCAATTTACTGATCACAGTTCGTATGCAGCAGGTGGATTGGTCTAGACTAGAGAAAAGAGAAGAGGCAGTTTTACGTGACTTTATAGTTACTTAAAGGACTGCTAAAGTATAACGTCATATCAAATGATGGAGCTTTCTAATGGCGTGGAATGAGCCCGGTAATAACAACGGCAACAACGGCCGCGATAATGACCCTTGGGGTAACAATAATCGCGGCGGTAAAGGTGGCCGTGAACAAGGTCCGCCAGATTTAGACGAAGTCTTTAACAAGCTGAGTCAGAAACTGGGGGGCAAGTTTGGTAAGCGAGGCGGAGGGAAAGGACCGTCTTTCTCTGGTGGTAGCGCAATTGGCTTTGGTGTCATTGCTGTTATAGCGATCGCTATCTGGTTCTTTGCTGGCTTCTACACAATTGGTGAAGCTGAGCGTGGCGTGGTGTTACGTCTGGGTAAATACGATCGTATCGTTGATCCGGGCCTGAACTGGCGTCCGCGTTTTATCGATGAAGTGACTCCGGTTAACGTGCAGGCGATCCGTTCACTGCGTGCATCAGGTCTCATGCTGACCAAAGATGAAAACGTGGTGACGGTTTCGATGGACGTGCAGTACCGTATCGCTGACCCGTACAAGTACCTGTACAAGGTGACTAATGCGGATGACAGCCTGCGTCAGGCCACCGACTCTGCACTGCGTGCGGTAATCGGTGACTCGCTGATGGACAGCATCCTGACCAGTGGTCGTCAACAGATTCGTCAGTACACTCAGGAAACACTGAATCAAATCATTGATAACTACGACATGGGCCTGATTCTGGTCGATGTCAACTTCCAGTCTGCCCGTCCGCCGGAGCAGGTAAAAGACGCGTTTGATGACGCGATTGCCGCGCGAGAAGATGAAGAGCGTTTCATCCGTGAAGCAGAAGCGTACAAAAACGAAATTTTGCCTAAAGCAACCGGTCGTGCTGAGCGTCTGAAGAAAGAAGCACAAGGTTACAATGAGCGCATCGTCAACGAAGCTCTGGGTCAGGTAGCGCAGTTCGAGAAACTGTTACCGGAATACCAGGCGGCGCCACAAGTTACCCGTGATCGTCTCTACCTGGATGCGATGCAGGAAGTGTACAGTAATACATCTAAAGTGCTGGTGGATTCAGACTCAAGCGGCAACCTGCTGTACCTGCCAATTGATAAGCTGGCAGGTCAGGAAGGTGAGCAGACCAAACGTCAGACCAAATCTTCGTCGGCTTACGACAAGATCGAACTGGAATCACAGCGTACTGAAACGCCAAGTGAAGACCAATCTCGTTCAACCAGCACACGTCAAGGGAGATACTAAGAATGCGTAAGTTGATGATCCCTGTCGTTGTTGTTGTTCTGGCACTGCTGCTGATGGCGATGTTCGTGATCCCTGAAGGGGAACGCGGTATCGTAATCCGCTTTGGTCGTGTCCTGAAAGACAACAACGAAATCGCCCGTATTTACGAGCCGGGTCTGCATTTCAAGATGCCACTATTTGACCGTGTGAAGACTCTTGATGCACGTATCCAGACCATGGACGGCCGTTCTGACCGTTTCGTGACCTCGGAGAAAAAAGACGTCATCATTGATTCGTACGTGAAATGGCGTATTGATGACTTTGGTCAGTACTACCTGGCAACCGGTGGCGGTAACGCTCTGACGGCAGAAGCGTTGCTGGAACGTAAAGTCACCGACGTATTGCGTTCAGAAATCGGTGCGCGTGAAATCAAACAAATCGTTTCCGGTCCGCGTAACAGCGACGTGCTGCCAGACAGTCCGGATTCCGAGGTGGTAACCACTGAAGCGGCCAAGCAGGCTCTGGAAATCGATGGTCAGCGTGACCAAATCATGGAAAACGTGCTGGCGGATACACGGACCAGCGCGATGAAAGATTTGGGTGTGCGTGTGGTTGACTTCCGGATGAAGAAAATCAACCTGCCGGATGAAATCAGTGAATCGATTTACCGTCGTATGCGTGCTGAACGTGAGTCGGTTGCTCGTAAGCACCGTTCGCAAGGTCGTGAAAAAGCAGAAGTGATTCGCGCTCAGGCAGAGCTGGAAGTGGCAACAATTCTGGCCGAAGCGGATAAAACCGCGCGCGTGACCCGTGGTGACGCGGATGCGAATGCAGCCAAAATCTATGCGGATACTTACAACAAAGATCCGGAGTTCTTCGGTTTCCTGCGTTCACTGCAGGCGTATGAGAAATCATTCAGTAATAAGAGCGATATTCTGGTTCTGGATCCGAAGAGCGACTTCTTCAAATACATGAACAATGCGAAGGGAACGGGCTCTGCTCAGTAATCGCTTGATAGTATACCAAGGCTCCGTCACGGAGCCTTTTTTTCGTCTGTACTGACCGGGCTTATCGGATTGTTGGCATAGACAGAATGTTGAGCGAATACGCTCGGGAGAGAAAGAAAATGCCGGATTCACTCTGGATTGCCTTTGGCCTGGTCTTGATTGCCGAAGGGTTGGGGCCGTTAATCGCGCCTAATGGATGGCGGCAAATGGTCGCTCAGCTGAGTCAGCAACCGGATACTCAACTGCGCCGGATAGGCGGTTGCCTGGTGGTCACCGGTGCGGTGATTGCCTACTGGTTTATTCGCTGAGCTGCGGCGAATTGAGCGAAGGTACTGGCCGATATGAGCCCGCAGCCAGCAACAGCATCGCAGGCGTCGGCTCAGATTCAGGCCGCCCTGAGCTGCTGGTGTCAAGGCTCAGAGCGACGAGATAAAAACGGATGCAGCGCCTGACTCAATAATGAGGCGGCGGCGTTTCCTGCGCCGGGTCGGCCAGGTTGGAGGTATCCATATTCTTAACTTTACCCACCACGTATTTCATCTGATCCTGCATCTTAGTGATCAGCAGTTGTTGCTGGCTTAGGGCCTCGTTCAGTTCGTCAATGGTCTGCTCCTGAAACGCTAATTTACATTCCAGGTCATCAATACGCTGTAGCAGCTGTTGCGTGGTGTTGTCTTGCATGATTAATCGAGTTTCCAGGCTTGGGCTATCCCAGCAGACGTGGCCGATATGACCCGCTGCTGTGCATCAAAAGCCGCATCATACACTACTGCGCGTGGCGGGCGGGCATCTTTTCGAGGTTCTGCTTCGAAGGTGGCGGACTTTTTGCCACTCTTGGTATCCCACACTTCGATGCGGCTGGATGGCGTGCCAGTGACCAGCTTGGTTCCGTCATCGGAAAAGCGTGCGCTAGAAAAAATCAGCTGACGCGAGAAGCTGCGCAGCGCTGAGCGCTTTTGACCACTTTCCAGATCCCAGATGAAAGACTGGTTACCGCCGTCTGAGGTAAAGGCCAGTTTCCCATCGCGCTGTAGTGCGACCCGATTGACCCTTTGTTCGTGTTCAAACTTACGCAGAATTTGTCCGCTTTGGGTATCCCACAGGTAAGCAGCGTAATCATTGCCGCCGGTCAGCGCGTAGCGTCCGTTAGGGGCCAGCGCGACAGAATTAACTTTTTCTTGGTGGGCAAGGAACTCCAGGCGCCGCCCGCTGACTAAATCGACGTAAATGGCTTTGCCATTGGATAATCCGAGCAGTACCTGTTCGCCGTTACTGGCGATGTCCACTGCGCGGATTTGACCATCAGAGATAGACCAGAGACCTTCGGCTTGCGTCCAGCCAAGGTCCCAGACGGCGAAATTGTCCTGGGTCGCGGTGATCGCAAAGCGGCCGTTATCTGAGATGCGGATCAGCGATACTGTGCTGGCCTGCGGGTCCTGAGCCCCGAGTTCTGCCAGTTGCTTGCGCTCGGTGAGATCCCAGAACACCAATTGGTGTTGTTTGGAATAGACGAGGGCGAAGCGACCGTCTCTGCTGAGCCCGAAACTGGTGGACCCTTCCGGCTCCAGTTCCCAGCGTTCGGCTTCCTGGTTAGAGAAAAAGCAGCCATTTAACATCGCTATGACAACAAGCAGCAGGATGGAATGAGAAATTATTCGCATCAAATCTAATTATCCGTCTAGTGTGTAAAGACAATCTGAATACATAAAGCTATATTGGTACAACTCTGTGTTGCGCACCAGCTTGAAACCAAGTTTTGTGCACAATAACAAAAGGTTTGCCTCGAAATTGGAGAATTCAATGAAATCACTTTTGAAAGTGTCGCTACTTGCCGCAACCGTTATGCTGGCCGTAGGTTGTCAGGAAGATGCACCGAAAACGGAAGGTGCGGCACCTGCCGCTGAACAGTCAGCCGCCGCGAAAACGGTGAACCTGCAGTCAGAAGACGATAAAGCAGCGTACGCCATCGGTGTTTCGTTTGCTAACTACCTGAGCAACAGTATTGAAAAGCCGGCTGAAATCGGAATCAACCTCAACAAGGATCTGGTTCTGGAAGGTATTCAGCACGTATTTGCCGGTAAAGCAGAAATGACTGAAGAAGAGACGCGTGCCGCGCTGGAAAGCCTGGACAAACGTGTTGCAGAGAAAATGAAAGCTCAGGCTGAAGAGAAAGCCGCCACCAACAAGAAGGCTGGTGATGACTTCCGTGCTGATTTTGAAAAACAGGATGGTGTGAAGAAGACTGACTCGGGTCTGCTGTACCAGGTGATGACTCCGGGTGAAGGCGAAACGCCAAAAGAAACGGACACCGTACAAGTGCACTACAAAGGCACACTGATCGACGGTACTCAGTTCGACAGCTCTTACGATCGCGGTGAACCGGCAACATTCCCGCTCAACCGTGTGATCCCGGGCTGGACTGAAGGCGTGCAACTGATGAAAGTGGGTGCCAAGTACAAGTTCGTTATCCCGCCAGAACTGGCGTACGGCGAGCAGGACACGCCAACGATTCCGGCTAACTCAACTTTGGTGTTTGAAGTTGAGCTGCTGAAGATCGATAACGGCGATGCCGACGCAAAAGCGAAAAGCGCGCAGTAAGCCGCACTGAGTAAGTAATCGGAGGGCCTGACTTGTTCAGGCCCTTTTTTTGTACGCCGGGTACATAAGTTGTTCTAAATCACTTGTTGGCAAGATAGCTGAGTATTCGGTTAAAATTTTCTGATAAACTTACATCAATTTGTTGATTTTTCGTTCTAGGGTCAAAGTACAGTGACAACGACAGAAAACCTTAATGCCGATATGTTACTTGAAATGGAATCCGTGCATGTCAAACCATTTACGGACCATGACAAAGTCATTCTGCGCTCATATGAAGCGGTCGTGGATGGGATAGCCAGCCTGATTGGGCCATTTTGTGAAATCGTTCTGCATTCGCTGGAAGATCTGAACACCTCGGCGGTCAAAATTGCCAATGGTGAAAATACCGGGCGTCAGGTCGGCTCGCCGATCACCGATCTGGCGCTGAAAATGCTGCGCGACATCGAGGGCTCGGAGCGCAATTTTTCGCGTTCTTACTTTACCCGCGCCAAAGGCGGCGTGCTGATGAAGTCGATCACGATTGCGATCCGCAATGACGAAAACCGCGTCATTGGTCTGCTGTGTATCAACGTCAACCTCGACGCTCCGTTTTCGCAGGTGTTGCACTCGTTTATGCCGACCCAGGAAGCGGAAGCGGCCGCCTCATCGGTCAACTTCGCCAGTGACGTTGAGGAGCTGGTGGATCAGACCGTAGAGCGCACCATTGAAGAGATCAATGCTGACAAATCGGTGTCGAACAACACCAAGAACCGTCAGATTGTGATGGCGCTGTTTGATAAAGGTATTTTTGATATTAAAGATGCGATTAACCGCGTTGCGGATCGCCTCAACATCTCTAAGCACACCGTCTATCTGTATATCCGTCAGCGCAAGACTGAGGACGACGAGAAGTGAGCACTGAAAACCAGACTCTGACTTTTACCTTGCTGGTTAATGGCTCGGTGTACGGTACCCAGTCGGCGCGCAACGCTTACCTGTTTGCCAGCCGGGTGATTGCCAAGGGCCATACTCTGCGCAGCGTATTCTTTTATCAGGACGGAGTGCAGAATGGCTCGGCATTGACCGCACCGGCTAACGATGAATTTGATCTGGTTGCCGCATGGCAGCGCCTGGCGGCAGAACATAATGTACGCCTCGAGACTTGCGTGGCTGCTGCGCTGCGCCGCGGTGTGCTCAGCCCAGCTGAAGCCGAGCAGCACCAGTTGCCTGCCTCGAATCTGGCCGCACCGTTCGAACAGACCGGACTTGGTAGTCTGGCAGAAGCATTATTGGCACAAGACAGGGTGGTACAGTTTTGAATAAAGTCGCGTTTGTATTTCATTCCGCGCCGCATGCCGTCAGTGCCGGTCGGGAAGGGTTGGATGCTTTGCTGGCGGCCTCGGCTTATAGCGAAGATCTGGCGGTATTTTTTATTGGTGAAGGGGTGTTGCAACTGGTCGCGGGTCAGGAGCCGGGTGCAGTATTGAGCCGCGACTACATCAGTGCATTTAAACTGCTCGATTTGTATGACATCGAACAGCGTTATACCTGCGCGCACAGCCTCACTGAATGGGGCCTGCGCAGTGAGGATCTGGTGGTCGGGACCAAGCCGCTGGAGCCGCAGGCGATTGCGACGCTGTGGCAACGCTTTGATCAGATTGTGACGTTTTAGGACATCGTATGCTGCATATTGTAAAAACCCCTCAGCAACTGGCGCTGGTCAGCCGCTACCTGCTTAGCCAGGATGCTCTGTTGCTGGTTGAGAATGCCGTGTATGCGGCGAGTCAGGTCAGCCCGTTTTATGCCCATCTTCCGACGGCTGTTCCTGTGTATGCACTGCGAGAGGATCTGCAAGCGCGCGGATGGCTCGCACACTGCCCCCCACTGGTTGAGGTTATCGATATGGATGGTTGGGTGGATGCCACAGTAAAATACGGTAAATCAATTACTTGGTAATAAGCGCTGCGGGGTGTACGTTCGGGTGTCCACCCCACTTGCGCCAACCGGCAAAAAAGATCTGTATATTTCTTGACACACTTCCCACTGCTGCATAGAATTTTGCGTCCCTAATTGCGCTAAGTGCAATAGGGATAGATTTTTCACAAAGCTTACTTTTTAGTAAATTTCAGGAGCTAGCTAATGGCAACTATTAACCAGTTGGTACGCAAGCCACGTGTAAAGCAAGTTGCGAAAAACAACGTGCCTGCACTAGAAGCGTGCCCACAAAAACGTGGTGTATGTACTCGTGTATATACTACTACACCTAAAAAACCTAACTCAGCACTACGTAAAGTATGTCGTGTTCGCCTGACTAACGGTTTTGAAGTGACTTCATACATCGGTGGTGAAGGCCACAACCTGCAAGAGCACAGCGTTGTTCTGATCCGTGGCGGTCGTGTTAAAGACCTTCCGGGTGTTCGTTACCACACTGTACGTGGTGCGCTTGACTGTTCAGGCGTTAACGATCGTAAACAAGCTCGTTCTAAGTACGGTGTGAAACGTCCTAAGTCTTAATGCGTCTTTTTTATAAAGAAAGCGTTAAGTAAGGCCAAACACTTATTTTCAATTTTAATTTTTTGAAAAAACTGAAAAGTTTTGGATAAAACCTGAAGAAGACAACGGAGAATATTCCATGCCACGTCGTCGCGTTATTGGTCAGCGTAAGATCCTTCCAGATCCAAAGTTCAAATCTGAACTGCTGGCAAAATTCGTTAACATCCTTATGGTTGACGGTAAAAAATCTACTGCAGAGAAAATTGTTTACACTGCACTAGACTCTATGGCTGAGAAATCTGGTAAAGATCACTTAGCTGTATTTGAAGAAGCTCTTGAAAACGTTCGCCCAGCGGTAGAGGTTAAATCTCGCCGTGTTGGTGGTTCAACTTACCAGGTTCCTGTAGAAGTACGTCCGGTTCGCCGTAACGCACTTGCTATGCGTTGGTTGGTTGAAGCTGCGCGTAAGCGTGGTGAAAAATCTATGGCTGCACGCCTAGCTGCTGAAATGCTAGACGCGTCAGAAAACAAAGGTACTGCTGTTAAGAAACGTGAAGACGTTCACCGTATGGCAGAAGCGAACAAAGCGTTTGCTCATTACCGCTGGTAATACCTTCTGTGCTGCGAGGTTCTCTCGCAGCACATTTCTAAATTCTAAGGTTAACCTTAGTAAGAGGATACAATCGTGGCTCGTAAAACTCCTATTGAGCGCTACCGCAACATCGGTATCTGTGCTCACGTAGATGCAGGAAAAACTACCACTACTGAGCGTATTCTGTTCTACACTGGCCTTTCTCACAAAATCGGCGAAGTTCACGATGGTGCTGCCACCATGGACTGGATGGAGCAAGAGCAAGAGCGTGGTATCACAATCACCTCCGCTGCGACTACCACCTTCTGGCGTGGTATGGAAGCTCAATTCGACGATCATCGCATCAACATCATTGACACCCCGGGACACGTTGACTTCACAATCGAAGTAGAGCGTTCTCTTCGTGTACTTGACGGTGCTGTCGTTGTGTTCTGTGGCTCCTCAGGTGTTGAACCTCAGTCTGAAACTGTATGGCGTCAAGCAGATAAATATCATGTTCCACGCATGGTGTTTGTTAACAAGATGGACCGTGCGGGTGCAGATTTCTTACGCGTTGTAGACCAAATTAAAAACCGTCTTGGTGCGAACCCGGTTCCTATCCAACTGAACATTGGTGCGGAAGACGAGTTCAAAGGTGTCATCGACCTTATCAAGATGAAATCCATCAACTGGAATGAAGCCGATCAAGGCATGACCTTCACTTACGAAGACATTCCAGCCGACATGTTAGAGCTTGCTGAAGAGTGGCGTACTCACCTGGTTGAGGCTGCGGCAGAAGCGAACGATGAGTTGATGGATAAATACCTTGAAGAAGGTGAGCTGAGCGAAGCTGAAATCAAGCAAGGCCTGCGCCTGCGTACACTAAATAACGAAATTGTACTGGCCACTTGTGGTAGTGCATTTAAGAACAAAGGTGTACAAGCCGTATTGGATGCTGTGGTTGAGTATCTGCCATCACCGACTGAAGTTCCTTCAATCAAAGGTATTGATGATGACGAGAAAGAAGTTGAGCGTCACGCTGACGACAGCGAACCTTTCTCGGCTCTGGCGTTTAAGATCGCAACCGACCCATTCGTGGGCACGCTGACCTTTATTCGTGTTTATTCTGGTGTTGTGAACTCAGGTGATGCTGTTTACAACTCAGTGAAACAGAAGAAAGAGCGTTTCGGTCGTATCGTTCAGATGCACTCCAACAAACGTGAAGAAATCAAAGAAGTTCGCGCTGGTGATATTGCTGCGGCAATCGGTCTGAAAGACGTAACCACAGGTGATACCCTGTGTGATCCGAATCATAAAGTGATTCTGGAGCGCATGGAATTCCCGACTCCGGTTATTCAGATCGCGGTAGAACCTCGTTCTAAAGCCGATCAGGAAAAAATGGGTATTGCGCTGGGTAAACTGGCTGCAGAAGACCCGTCATTCCGCGTGGAAACCGATGATGAAACCGGTCAGACTCTGATCTCGGGTATGGGTGAACTTCACCTCGACATCATCGTTGACCGCATGAAGCGTGAATTCAACGTAGACTGTAACGTGGGTAAACCTCAGGTTGCATACCGCGAAACCATTCTTGGTAAAGCGGAAGTGGAAGGTAAGTTTGTTCGTCAGTCAGGTGGTCGTGGTCAATATGGTCATGTCTGGCTGAAAGTCGAACCTTCCGAACCTGGCGAAGGCTTTGTCTTCGTCGACGAAATCGTGGGTGGTGCGATTCCTAAGGAATTCATCGGCCCGGTAGCGAAAGGTATCGAGGAACAAATGAACAACGGTGTGTTGGCCGGCTATCCAGTACTGGATGTTAAGGCAACACTTTACGATGGTTCATTCCACGATGTCGACTCGAGTGAGATGGCGTTTAAGATCGCCGGCTCCATGGCATTCAAGAAAGGTGCGCTTGCAGCGAATCCGGTTATTCTTGAGCCGATGATGAAAGTCGAAGTAACCACTCCGGAAGACTGGATGGGTGATGTAGTCGGTGACCTTAACCGTCGCCGCGGCATCATCGAAGGTATGGATGATGGCCCGGCGGGTCTGAAAATTATCCGTGCCCGCGTCCCACTGTCTGCGATGTTTGGTTACGCGACTGATTTGCGTTCTGCAACCCAAGGTCGTGCTTCTTACTCCATGGAGTTTAAAGAGTACGCCGAGGTGCCAAAAAACATTGCTGATGCAATTGTGGCAGAACGCGGTTAGTTGTTATTTGATTAATGACGTATCTATTGCGCTGACGGACGTTGGCGCATAAAATAGCAATTTCTGGCGCGCCCTGAGTGTACGTTACTCAAGGTGAATCATAACTAGGAAGGAACACGATCGTGTCTAAAGAAAAATTTGAACGTACGAAACCGCACGTAAACGTTGGTACTATCGGCCACGTTGACCACGGTAAAACAACTCTAACAGCAGCTATCTGTACTACACTGTCAAAAGTGTACGGTGGTTCAGCTCGTGACTTCGCGTCAATCGACAACGCTCCAGAAGAGCGTGAGCGTGGTATCACGATCTCTACTTCACACGTAGAGTACGACACTCCAACTCGTCACTACGCACACGTAGACTGCCCAGGACACGCTGACTATGTTAAAAACATGATCACCGGTGCTGCACAGATGGACGGTGGTATCCTAGTTGTTGCTGCGACAGATGGTCCAATGCCACAAACTCGTGAGCACATCCTGCTAGGCCGTCAGGTTGGTATCCCATACATCATCGTATTCATGAACAAATGTGACATGGTTGATGATGAAGAGCTGCTAGAACTAGTAGAAATGGAAGTTCGTGAACTTCTTTCTGAATACGATTTCCCAGGTGATGACCTACCAGTTATCCAAGGTTCTGCACTAGGCGCACTAAACGGCGAAGAGCAGTGGGAAGCGAAAATCGTTGAACTGGCAGAAGCACTGGACAACTACATCCCAGAGCCAGAGCGTGCAGTAGACATGCCGTTCCTGATGCCAATCGAAGACGTATTCTCAATCCAAGGTCGTGGTACAGTAGTAACTGGCCGTATCGAGCGCGGTATCCTGAAAGTAGGTGATGAAGTTGCGATCGTTGGTATCCACGACACAACAACTACTACTTGTACAGGTGTTGAAATGTTCCGTAAACTGCTAGACGAAGGTCGTGCAGGTGAGAACGTTGGTGCACTTCTACGTGGTACTAAGCGTGATGAAGTAGAACGTGGTCAAGTACTTGCTAAACCAGGTTCAATCACTCCACACACTAAGTTCGAATCAGAAGTATACGTACTGTCTAAAGATGAAGGTGGTCGTCACACTCCATTCTTCAAAGGCTACCGTCCACAGTTCTACTTCCGTACAACTGACGTAACTGGTAACATCGAGCTGCCAGAAGGCGTAGAAATGGTAATGCCAGGCGACAACATCAAGATGATTGTTGACCTGATCGCTCCAATCGCGATGGACGAAGGTCTACGTTTCGCGATTCGTGAAGGCGGCCGTACAGTAGGTGCTGGTGTTGTAGCTAAGATCTTCGCTTAATCGCGAAACTTAGTGCGCATATCGCATTAGAAAAGGGAAGCTTCGGCTTCCCTTTTTGCTTTTTATCGATCGAGTTTGAGCCTTATAGCCATTCGGTTATAAGAAAATTCCTGCCTTAGTTTTTCGTTCGAGATAACTTCTTTTCTAAAACAAAGTGTTACTAAGATAACTGTCATTATTGCGGCAGCTAACTATTTTTGCCCTCAAATTTCACCGGTTTTTTATAACTAATCGATCTTAGCTCGTGCCTGAAAATGGCTAGTAATAAGAATGATTCTCTTTTATATTGCGATTAATGATGAATGAGAGGTGAAGTATGTACGTTTGTTTGTGCCATGGTGTCTCTGACAAAAAGATTAAGAAGTTAGCCCTTGAACAGGGCGTCACGGATATTCGTGGAATCAAACGCTGTACCGCTCTCGGCTCTCAATGCGGAAAATGTGTGAGGCAGGCAAAAGAGATTCTCGGCGAAATTATTCCGGTTCAATACCAACAGGCCAGTTAGTATTAGTTAATACTTAACTTGCTGACTTTTTTGACACTCTCTCATTTGGTTCTACAGTTAAAAGAGCCAAAGAGGAGGGCTTTGTCATGAAAGGTGATCCAATCATCATCCAACACCTGAATAAAATTCTCGGCAATGAACTGGTTGCCATCAATCAATACTTTCTCCACGCCCGTATGTATAAAGACTGGGGCCTGAAACACCTCGCTGATAAGGAGTATCACGAGTCTATCGACGAGATGAAACACGCGGATCATCTGATTGAACGTATCTTATTTCTGGAAGGCATCCCCAACTTGCAGGATCTGGGTAAACTCATGATCGGCGAGGACACCAAAGAGATGCTCGAATGCGACCTGAAACTGGAAATGGCCGCGATACCGGACTTACGTGATGCGATTGCTTATGCAGAAGATATTCGTGATTACGTCTCCCGTGATCTGTTCCAGGATATTCTGGAAGACGAAGAAGAACATGTCGACTGGCTGGAAACCCAGCTTGGTCTGATTGAAATGACTGGCGTTGAAAACTATCTGCAAGCCCAGTTTGTCGATGAAGACTAACGGTTTATCTTTACAGGGTTTGGGCGCTGTCCCGGACCCTGAATTCCACACTGTGAGACCCACACTGTGAGACCCACACATTTCCCTTGCTAAAGCTGCTGTCTTTCTGTACTATCTCCGCTCCTAAATTCTCGGTCAATTTTCATTAGTTCCTTGCTTCCTCTGGACGACCGGGCCAACTCTGGAAGCTGAATAATCCGTAAGGAGCAATTCGATGCGTCATTACGAAATCGTATTCATGGTGCACCCTGATCAAAGCGAGCAAGTTGCTGGCATGATCGAGCGTTACACTGGTCTTATCACTGAAGCGAACGGTACTGTACACCGTCTGGAAGACTGGGGCCGCCGTCAACTGGCTTACCCAATCAACAAGCTTCACAAAGCTCACTACGTTCTGATGAACGTTGAAGCTGACCAAGCTGTTATCGATGAACTGGAAACTGCTTTCCGTTTCAACGACGCAGTTCTGCGTAACATGATCATGCGTACTAAAGCGCCTGTAACTGAAGCGTCTATCATGCTGAAAGCGAAAGAAGAGCGTGCTCCTCGTCGCGAAGATCGTGAAGAAGCTAAATCAGAAGCAGCTGAGTAATTTCCTTTATGACCAATCGAATGGAGTTGAGTGGCTCAGTCGCGAAACCTCCGATTCGAAGCAAGAGCCCGTCGGGTGTTGAACATTGCCGTTTCTGGCTTGAACATCGCTCTACAGTGCTTGAAGCCGACCTGCCGAGGCAAGTGTATTGCCGCATGCCAGTGGTGGTCAGCGGGCAAAGGTCAAAAGCGTTAACTCAACATTTAGTACAAGGCAGCACCATTCAGGTGAGCGGGTTTGTCGCTTACCAGACCGGCCGGAATGGCGTCGGTAAAGTGGTGCTTCATGCCGACAACATTATCCAAATTTAGATCAGGAGATAGCCCATGGCTCGTTTCTTCCGTCGTCGTAAATTCTGCCGTTTTACTGCAGAAGGCGTACAAGAGATTGATTACAAAGACGTAGCAACTCTTAAGAACTACATCACTGAAGCTGGTAAAATCGTACCTAGCCGTATCACTGGTACCAGTGCTAAGTACCAGCGTCAGCTAGCTCGTGCAATCAAACGTGCTCGCTACCTAGCTCTACTGCCATACACTGACAAACATCAGTAATTGGCACCGTTTATTAAGAAAGAGGATTAAGCAATGCAAGTTATTCTACTTGATAAAATCGGTAACCTAGGTGGTCTTGGCGATACAGTTAGCGTTAAATCTGGTTACGCTCGTAACTTCCTTATCCCACAAGGTAAGGCTGTAATGGCAACTAAAGCTAACGTTGAAATGTTTGAAGGCCGTCGTGCTGAACTTGAAGCGAAAGTTGCTGAGCAACTGGCTGCTGCACAAGCTCGTGCTGACCAAGTTGAAGCTCTGGAAGCGGTAGTTATCGCATCTAAAGCTGGTGACGAAGGTAAACTGTTCGGTTCTATCGGTACTCGTGACATCGCTGATGCAATCACTGCAGCAGGCGTTGCAGTTTCTAAGAGCGAAGTTCGCCTACCTGAAGGCGCTCTGCGCAACACTGGTGAATTCGAAGTTAGCGTTCAACTTCACTCTGAAGTTTTCGCAACTGTGAATCTGCAGGTTGTTGCTGAGTAATTTCAGCTGACAGACGAATTAAAAACACCAGCCTCGGCTGGTGTTTTTTTATGTCTGTAATCCGTGCTCCGGGCCTCAGAACCTCAGAACAGGAAGATCAGGTTGACCGACAACACGCTGTCGGCCTTGCTCAGTCCTTCCGGCACCTTGGTGTGATACTGGCGCGACTGGTTGATCTTGAGAGCGATATCTTCGGTGATGTTATTAATGACACTCAGCTCGGAATCGAGCCGAGTATTGCTTTCACCGTTGATAAGGTTCAGGTCTGCCGCCAGCTTAAGTGATTTGAATACCTGCCATTCCGCCTTGATGTTGCTGCGGAAGATAGGCTCCTTCACTTTATTCGGGAACACCACATCGTCACTGTCGATTTCATCCAGGTTCGGTTTTTGATAGCGGTAACCGGGGCCGGCTTCGAGCTCAATCAGCAGATCTTCGGTATTGGTCAGCTGATAACCCATACCGGCCGACCAGGTGTAATCGGTAAAGTAGGCACTGTAGCGTGAATCAATCCCTTTAAAGCTGCCGTACAGATAGGATTTCGGGCCTAACTTGTAGTCGGTCTGCAGCGCATAGTTGGACTGGCGTTTGTCCTCTTTACCATTTTTATTCAGCCGGTAAAAACGCCACTCACCGTTGGTCCGGTGACGCCCTTCGATATATTCACCTTTGATGCGGGTATTGAGCGACTCCGAATCGGTATTGCCGGTATGGGACTGGTAGCCAAATTCTACCTGGCTGGTCCAGTGGGAAGGCACCTGAATCTCGCTTTCACTCTCAGGTTCTTCCTGTGCGAATACACAGTAACTGGTCATCAGGCCAAGACTAAGAAGCCAAATTCTGGACACGCAGTACCTCAAAAAACGGGTGGATAAATTGCATAATAAGTTTGTCTCGTCGGGCGTGGGTCATGTGACCGTTAATTCTGTTTTCGCAGCCCATAAACTTTCTCTTGGGTGATTATAAATTGTGTATAATGGTCGGTCATTAAAGAGTTACCGAGTGAAGTCATGGCTGATCCCCGAACAGATAATCGAAACCGCAAATCTTCCGATGCCCAGGTGGAAGCGATCAAAGCACCGCCGCATTCCTTAGAAGCCGAGCAGTCCGTGATCGGCGGCTTATTGCTGGATAACGAACGTTGGGACACGGTCTCAGAGCGGGTTGTTACTCACGACTTTTACAGCCGGCCCCATCGCCTGATTTTCGATGGCGTGAAATCTATTCTGGAAGCGAGCAAACCTCTCGATCTGATCACGCTGTCCGAATTTCTTGAACAGCGTGAGCAGCTGGAAGATGTCGGTGGCTTTGCCTATTTGGCTGACCTGGCCAAGAATACGCCGAGTGCGGCCAACATTAATGCTTACGCCGAAATTGTCGCTGAACGCGCGCTGGTTCGCAACCTTATTGGTGTGGCGAATGAAATTGCTGATGCCGGTTATGATCCGCAGGGGCGCAGCTCGGAAGATCTGCTCGACCTGGCAGAGAGTAAAGTGTTTGCTATCGCTGAAGCGCGTACCAGTGAGAACGAAGGGCCACAGAATGTTGACAACATTCTGGAAAAGACCCTGGAGCGGATTGAGCTGTTGTACAAAACGCCACAGGATGGTGTGACCGGGGTCGATACCGGTTTTACCGACCTCAACAAGAAAACCGCCGGTCTGCAGGGCTCGGATCTCATCATTGTGGCGGCACGTCCGTCGATGGGTAAAACCACCTTCGCGATGAACTTGTGTGAAAACGCGGCCATGGAGCAGGAAAAGCCAGTATTGATCTTCTCGCTGGAGATGCCAGCCGAACAGATCATGATGCGTATGCTGGCTTCATTATCAAGGGTTGATCAAACCAAGATTCGTACCGGTCAGCTTGATGATGAGGATTGGGCACGTATTTCTTCTACCATGGGGATCCTAATGGAGAAGAAAAACATGTACATCGATGACAGCTCGGGTCTGACACCAACCGAAGTGCGTTCCCGTGCACGCCGTATTGCACGTGAACACGGCGGCTTGTCGCTTATCATGGTCGACTACCTGCAGCTGATGCGTGTACCGGCGCTGTCTGATAACCGGACACTGGAAATTGCTGAGATTTCACGCTCGCTGAAAGCGCTGGCCAAAGAGCTTAATGTACCTGTGGTCGCACTGTCACAGCTGAACCGCTCGCTCGAGCAACGGGCCGATAAACGTCCGGTTAACTCGGACTTGCGTGAATCCGGCTCAATCGAGCAGGATGCCGACTTGATCATGTTCATCTATCGCGATGAAGTGTATCACCCGGACAGCGCGCTGAAAGGCACCGCTGAAATCATCATCGGTAAGCAGCGTAACGGCCCTATCGGTTCGGTACGTCTCACCTTCCAGGGCCAGTATTCGCGCTTTGACAACTACGCGGGGCCGGCCTTTGACGATGATGAGTAAGGGTATGAGCTATACCCAGGCGGCCACCGCCCATATTAATCTGGCTGCGCTGCGCCATAACTTGCAGCGTATCCAGCAGCAGGCGCCGCACAGCCGCTTAATTGCAGTGGTGAAAGCCAATGGCTACGGTCATGGTTTATGCCCGGTTGCTGAGCATGCACAAGGAGCCGATGCGTTTGGCGTCGCCCGGATGGAAGAAGCGCTGCAGCTGCGCGCCAGTGGTGCCACCAAACCTATTTTGCTGCTGGAAGGGTTTTATCTGCCCGCCGATTTGCCATTACTGGCCGCACACAATATTCAGACTGCGCTGCACTGCGAAGAGCAGTTACAAGCGCTGGAAACTGCCACTCTGGATAAACCGGTCGTGGTGTGGCTCAAAATCGACAGCGGCATGCACCGCCTTGGCGTGCGCCCTGAACAGTGCGCGGGATTTATTGAGCGTCTGCAACGCTGTGCCAATGTGGCGCAACCGGTGCGCTTTATGAGCCATTTTGGCTGTGCCGATGAACTGGACAGCCCGGTTACTCACGAACAAATCAAACAGTTTCAGGCCGTCACTCTCGGTCTGCCGGGTGAGCGCTCGATGGCGGCTTCGGCCGGATTACTCGCCTGGCCACGCAGCCAGATGGACTGGGTTCGTCCGGGTATCATTATGTATGGTGTGTCGCCGTTTGCCGACCAGACCGGATCAGAGCTGGGTTACCAGCCGGTGATGACGATGAAATCGCGGCTGATCGCGGTGCGTGACGTCAAAGAGGGTGAAAGTGTCGGTTATGGCGGACACTGGACCGCGCTGCGCGATACCCGGATTGGTGTGATCGCTATGGGGTATGGCGATGGTTATCCGCGCATGGCACCAAACGGTACGCCGGTGCTGGTCAATGGCCGTATCGTGCCGTTGGCGGGGCGGGTGTCCATGGATATGCTGTGTGTTGACTTAGGCCCGCATGGCAGCGAGAAAGTCGGCGATGAAGCCATTTTATGGGGCGACGGCCTGCCGGTCGAGCATGTCGCGCGCCATGTCGGAACTCTCGGCTATGAGCTGGTCACTAAGCTGACCGCCCGGGTGGTGATGTCTTATAGCGAAGCAGGCCTTTAGGCCTGTTTTTTTATTGGCGCTCAATAGCTGAAGGCGCGATGACATTTTTCTCTGCACACCCTGGCTCTCCCTTATTCGCCCTGCAGCGTCGCAATCAGACGGCGCGGCCCACCATGATCCCTGTGCTCCCCGAGGTAAATGCCTTGCCATGTTCCTAAAGCTAACCGGCCGTTGCTGATTGGCAGCGTGATACTGGATCCGAGCAGGGATGCTTTGATGTGAGCCGGCATGTCGTCATCCCCTTCATAGGTATGCACGTAGTAGGCAGCCTGCTCCGGAACAAAGTGGTTAAAGTGCTGTTCCATATCGGAGCGTACGGTCGGATCGGCGTTTTCATTGATGGTCAGGCTGGCTGAGGTATGCTGGATAAACAGATGTAGTAAACCGACAGATAACTCACGCAACTGCGGCAATTGTTGTTCAATTTCATCAGTGATCAGATGAAAGCCGCGCGGGTATGCGCGTAGTTGAATTTTCTGTTGTGCCCACATAAGGGTCTCTCCATAATCTATTTGGCAAACGGTGCTAGAAACGCTATGGTGGCGCCACTTGATTGCAATACAATATTTAAATATCAGGCAATAGTTAAACACTAGGTAATAGTTAAACACTAGGTGTTTACGTGACTTAACTCAATGCGGGTAGCGCACAGCTGAGTCATAATTGTGCATTGAAAATTTATTACATTTTTAAGCGGCAATCCGCACCCAATTTTATCATTTTCTTTTTGCTCAATCGGGGATTCTGCATTCTTGGCGCCAGTGGCTAAGATTAGTGGAATAAAACCAAAGTAACATCGGGATAGATACCATGTTGAAAAATATCAATCCAACGCAAACACAAGCTTGGAAAGCACTGACTGCACACTTTGAATCTGCACAGGATATGGACCTCAAATCATTGTTCGCACAGGACAGTGAGCGTTTCGCCAACTACTCTACACGTTTTGGCGCTGACATTCTGGTTGACTACTCTAAGAACCTGGTCAACCAAGAGACTATGAAGCACTTGCTGGCTCTGGCAGAAGAGACAGACGTTAAAGGCGCGATTGAAGCCATGTTCAGCGGTGAAGCGCTCAACCAGACTGAAGGTCGTTCAGTGCTGCACACGGCACTGCGTAACCGCAGCAATAACCCGGTGATGTCTGGCGGTCAGGATGTCATGCCTGCAGTCAACGCTGTGCTGGAGAAAATGAAAGGTTTCTCTGAGCGCATCATCGGTGGTGAGTGGAAAGGCTTCACTGGCAAAGCCATCACTGACGTCGTGAACATCGGTATCGGTGGTTCGGATCTGGGGCCTTATATGGTGACAGAAGCGCTGACGCCATACAAAAATCATCTGACTATGCATTTTGTGTCGAACGTTGATGGTACTCACATCGCAGAAACACTGAAGAAAGTGAACCCGGAAACTACGCTGTTCCTGGTGGCATCGAAAACCTTCACCACTCAGGAAACCATGACTAACGCGCATTCAGCCCGTGACTGGTTCCTGGCGTCTGCCGGTGATGAAGCGCATGTTGCAAAACACTTTGCGGCACTGTCAACCAACGCTCAGGCTGTGGCAGAGTTTGGTATCGATACTGACAACATGTTTGAATTCTGGGACTGGGTGGGCGGTCGTTACTCACTATGGTCAGCGATTGGTCTGTCGATCATCCTGTCTATCGGCTACGACAACTTTGTTGAGCTGCTGAGCGGTGCGCATGAAATGGACCAACACTTTGTTGAGACTCCGTTTGAAAGCAATATTCCGGTTATCCTGGCGCTGATTGGCCTGTGGTACAACAATTTCCACGGCGCGGAATCAGAAGCAATTCTGCCATACGATCAGTACATGCACCGTTTCGCGGCTTACTTCCAGCAAGGTAACATGGAATCAAACGGTAAGTACGTTGACCGTAACGGCAACCCGGTGACTTACCAGACGGGGCCTATTATCTGGGGTGAACCAGGTACTAACGGCCAGCACGCGTTCTACCAGTTGATTCACCAGGGTACCAAACTGATTCCTTGTGACTTTATCGCGCCAGCGCAGACTCACAATGCCGTTAGCGACCATCATCAAAAACTGATGTCGAATTTCTTCGCTCAGACTGAAGCATTGGCATTTGGTAAGTCAGCTGAGACAGTGAAAGCTGAGCTGCTAAAAGCGGGCAAAACAGAGCAGGAAGCGGCAGAGCTGGTTCCATTCAAAGTGTTTGAAGGTAACCGTCCGACCAACTCGATTCTGGTCAAACAGATCAACCCGCGTACGCTGGGTAACCTGATTGCGATGTACGAGCACAAAATCTTCGTACAAGGCGTGATCTGGAATATCTTCACCTTTGACCAATGGGGGGTAGAACTGGGTAAACAACTGGCTAACCAAATCCTGCCGGAACTGGCAGACGATGCGGCAATCAGCTCACACGACAGTTCAACCAACGGTCTGATCAATGCGTTTAAAGCGTTTCGCGCTTAACCATTAATGCTTCGGGCCAAGTGCCCGAAGCATGCCGATTCAGAAACGACTCAGGTTCTGAAGTCACAGACACAAAAAAGCGGATGCCGGTGCATCCGCTTTTTCTATGTATGAATACCGCCAGGGATTATTCGAAACAGATCTCGATAAAAGCGTTACCCCACTGGGAAGCAAACGGCATGATGATGATGGAGCCTTCGCACTTGTGGCGAATGGTGTGACCACGGCCGGATACCACCACAGGCGTGGCCATATCAAAATCAAAGCCGCTTTCTGCCAGAATGCGTTTTGCACCACCGGTAACCATGTTGGTGATTTCACCCACCATATCGGTCACTTCTTCGTTCAACCCGTTTGGCCTTTCGCCCAGCATGTTCTGCATGATCTCCAGTGCCAGACTCTCATCGAAGGTGATCGACATTGAGCCACGAGTCTGCTGCCCGATCATGCCAATCAAACCGGACACATCACCGCGGGCGATCTCATCTTTTTTCAGACGAGGTTTCTGGGGCTTCAGCTCTAGTGAAGCCATCGTTTTTAAAACGTTCAACAAAGACGCTAAAAACGGGTTTACAAATTCAGCGCGCATAACCTTCTTCTATTGTTTCATTCTTATTTTGAGGAACACGATTGACACACGCCATGTGATTCAATCACATGATTATCAATCTTAAAGCCGTGTTTCTCCGCGTTGTCTGCCAGTAAGGCTATCAGACTATCATCTTGCAGTTCAATGACGTTGCCACACTGGTCACAAATCAACAGTTGCGAGAAATGCTTGTGGGCATTGCAGGAACAGCAGGAAATAAAACTGTTAGTGGATTCCACCCGATGAATGAAACCTTGCTCCATCAGAAAGTCCAGTGCCCGATAAACGGTTGGTGGTTTGGCTTGTGGTTCACTCTGTTTGAGGTCTTCCAGTAACTCATAGGCACTGGATGCCTTTTTGCTGGCACAAATCAGTTCAAAGACCCGTTTGCGCTGCGTTGTGAGCCTGACACCTCGTGCGGCACATATTTCTTCAATCTGTTGGGTAAGCTTAGTATCCAAATTTATCACCATAATTGCCGGACTGTAGTAATCATATACTATTTCCGAATGAAGATCGTTTCCTCATCAATAAAACCGGCTTTTTCAACCACTAACAAGGATATCTCGTCAGATAAGCGCTAACTTACCTTATTTGTTCACAAAACGATACCTCGAACAACGGTTGGCGAGATAAACAGAAGCGATTACAATGCCAAGCTTTGTTTTGGTCACCCGGTGACCGAATGCTTTAGACCGAAAACGGGGATGTTAGACCAATGACTCACTCATGCCGGCTGTCTGTGGCGCCAATGTTAGATTGGACCGATCGCCACTGCCGTTATTTCCATCGTTTGCTCTCATCGCAAACCTTACTTTATACCGAAATGGTAACCACAGGTGCGATCATCCATGGAAAGGGTGACTTTTTGGCCTACAACCAGGAAGAGCATCCGCTTGCCCTGCAGTTGGGCGGCTCTAACCCGGCGGATCTGGCGCGCTGTGCCAAACTGGCCGAAGAGCGCGGCTACGATGAGGTTAACCTCAATGTCGGTTGTCCGTCTGACCGGGTGCAGAACGGCCGCTTTGGTGCCTGCCTGATGGCTGAACCTGAGCTGGTTGCCGAATGTGTTGCAGCCATGAAAGCTGAGGTCAATATTCCGGTGACGGTGAAAACCCGCATCGGTATCGACGATCTCGACTCTTATGAATTCCTGACCCGCTTTGTGACTCTGGTTTCTGAGCAGGGCGGTTGTGAGCAGTTTACTATTCACGCCCGTAAGGCGTGGCTGAGTGGCCTGAGTCCGAAAGAGAACCGAGAGATCCCGCCGCTTGATTACCCGCGTGCTTACCAGCTTAAGCAGGATTTTCCGCATCTGACTATCGCTATCAATGGTGGCGTTAAGTCACTGCAGGAGGCGCAACTGCACCTCGAGCATCTGGACGGGGTGATGATTGGCCGCGAAGCGTATCAGAGTCCTTATATTCTGGCGGAAGTTGACCAGCAGCTCTTTGGCCTCGAACAGCCAGTCAAGAAGCGCTCTGAGATTGTGCACGAGATGTATCCGTACATTGAGCGGCAGTTGTCGCAGGGCGCGTATCTGGGCCACATCACCCGCCACATGTTGGGCCTGTTCCAGAGTATGCCGGGTGCCCGCCAGTGGCGTCGTCACATCAGTGAAAATGCGCACAAACCGGGCGCGGGCATTGAAGTGGTCGAGCAGGCGCTGGCCAAAATCCCATACCAGGATCTCGGTGTGTAAAATTCACCGCTAACTGGTATTTTTGACCAAATGACCAAGCCATGTGAGTTAACTCATGTGGCTTTTTTATTGCCTCACGGTTAGTTATCAGTGGGTTAGCCTGTTTGATTTTCTGGCCTGTAATCTGCAACACTTTCAGCATGAGAGTTGTACATTGTCAGTACAGCACATGATGGGTAACGCAAGAGGCGCAGAGAAGCATTATGATGGAATTGATTGTACTGACCGTATTTGTGGTCGGCTTACTGGTCAGCGGGCTGACCATGATGGGCGTGCTGGTGGCCGCTGGTGCGGCGGCAGTGACTATGCTGTTGCTTAGTGTGCTCGGCATCGCGCTTAAGTTATTGCCTTGGATCATTGTGATTGGTCTGGCGGTACTGGCCTACCGTTATTACTGCCGGGACACTGGCCGTAATGCGCAATACAGGAACTGGCGCCGCTGAGCAGAGCGTGGTCGTCATCAACCTTCTGTATCGGCCGATTCGCATTCTGATGGAAATCGTCCATGCTTAATAACGAAGGATCGGCAATATAGTGAGAATGGCGATGACTATCACGGAACTGAGAAACCTATACCGCGCAAAGATGCTGGTAGAAGCGATCATCGAGCCTTATTCAGATGAAGGAGAATGGATAGTGGAGTTCCGCCATCAGGAAGGCGGTTTCTTATTACTGACCGGCCCTAATGGTGAGGAGTGCCACTACGGCGACCTGGATCAAGCCTCCAAATCCGCCATGGCGGTCGGCTTTAAACAGGTAAGGGTGGAAGCCAGATAAGGGCACTTAAGTGCTAAGGGTGAAATTTTATCCTCCTTACTTCCAAAAAGTTATAAAACATGCTCATCTATTCTTTCTTGTTATTAAGAGGAGTGGTTAATCTATCGTCACGCAATGAATAAGGAAGTCGTGACAATGTCTTCAGGAAACACCATACCAAAAGAACTAGCTGGGTTGGCAAGCCCACTAAACGACTCGCAGCTCAACCAGCTGCAACAAACGATTTCACAACTCTCACCTCAGCAGATGGCTTGGGTGAGCGGTTATTTTTGGGGATTAAGCCAGACTCAGGGTGCTGTAGCTCCTCTGACTCAGGCCGCCGCACTGACGGCAGCAAAACCAGCTGGTAAGCTGAGCATCATCTATGCTTCGCAGACCGGTAACGCCAAAGGCGTCGCGGAACTGTTAGAACAGGAAGCGCAGGCAGCCGGTGTTGCGGTACAGCTGTTTGATGCCAGCGACTACAAAGGCAAAGATCTGGCGAAAGAAACGCACGTGATCTTTGTTGCCTCGACCAACGGCGAAGGCGAAGCACCAGACAACGCTCTGGAGCTGCATGAGTTCCTGCAATCGAAGAAAGCGCCAAAACTGCCAAATCTGCAGTACGGTGTGATTGGTCTGGGTGACTCCAGCTATGAATTCTTCTGCCAAACCGGTAAAGACTTTGATGCCTTCCTGGAAAAACTGGGTGCACAACGTTTCATCGACCGTGTTGACTGCGACGTGGATTACGATGCACCGGCAGCGGAATGGCGTGCTAAAGCACTGGAAGTGGTCAAAGAAGCGCTGGCAAACAGCCAGGCGGAAGTGGTTCAGCTTCCGGTTGGTCAGGCTGCTGGTCACCATTCTCAGTACAACAAACAAAATCCATACACAGCGACGCTGCTCACCAGCCAGAAAATTACTGGTCGTGATTCAGGCAAAGATGTCCGTCACATTGAAATTGATCTGGCGGAATCTGGCATGTCATATCAGCCGGGTGACGCACTGGGCGTGTGGTATGAAAACTGTCCTGAACTGGCCAATGCTGTACTGGCAGCGGCTGGTCTGTCTGGGGTCGAAAGTGTTGAAATCGATGGCGAAAGCTTGTCGGTGCACAGTGCTCTGGTCAGCAAATTTGAAATCACCACTTCTAACCCACAGTTTGTCACTAAATTTGCTGAACTGTCCGGCAGTGAAAAACTGCAGCAGCTGGTGGAAGACAAAGACAAGTTACGTGAGTACTCAGCCAACACCCAGATCCTGGATGTGCTGCTGGAGAAGAAAACCAAACTGTCGGCTGAGCAGCTGATCTCTCTGCTGCGTCGTCTGACTCCGCGTCTGTACTCAATCGCCTCCAGCCAGACTGAAGTGGATGAAGAAGTCCACCTGACCGTCGGTATCGTTGAGTACGATGTAGATGGCCAGCCTCGTCAGGGTGGCGCGTCAGGCTTCCTTGGTCAGCGTCTGGAAGAAGGCGAAGAAGTGAAAGTGTTCATTGAACACAACAATAACTTCAAACTGCCTCAGGATGACGCAACCCCGGTGATCATGATTGGTCCGGGGACCGGTATCGCGCCGTTCCGCAGTTTCGTCCAGGAACGTGATAACCGTGGCGCATCAGGTAAAAACTGGCTGTTCTTTGGTGATCGCACCTTTACTCAGGACTTCCTGTATCAGGTGGAATGGCAGAAATATCTCAAGTCTGGCGCTCTGCACCGTCTGGATGTGGCATTCAGCCGTGATCAGAATGAAAAAGTGTATGTACAGCATCGTGTTCTGGAACAGGCCAAGCAAGTATGGCAATGGCTGCAAGATGGCGCTTATGTCTACATCTGTGGTGATGCAACCCGTATGGCAAAAGATGTACACGAAGCTTTAGTCACAGTCGCTGAGCAACAAGGCGGTCTGTCACGTGAGAAAGCAGAAGAGTATTTCAACGACCTACGCAAAGCCAAACGTTACCAGAGAGATGTGTACTAATGAGCTACAAAATTGAAAACAACACTCAGGAAGTACTGGGCGAAGTACTGGGCCAACTTTCTGACAACGAGCGTCTGAAACGCGAGAGTAATTTCCTGCGTGGCACCATTGAAGCGGACCTGCAGGATCGCATCACCGGTGGTTTCACTGCAGATAACTTCCAGCTGATCCGTTTCCACGGTATGTACCAGCAGGATGACCGTGATATTCGTAACGAACGTGCCAAACAGAAACTGGAACCACTGCATAACGTGATGCTGCGTGCCCGTATGCCGGGCGGCATCATCCAGCCGAAGCAATGGCTGGCGATCGACAAGTTTGCCACTGAGCACACTATGTACGGCAGCATCCGTCTGACCACCCGTCAGACCTTCCAGTTCCACGGTGTACTAAAGCCAAACATTAAGCTGATGCACCAGACGCTGAACAGCATTGGTATCGATTCAATCGCAACCGCGGGTGACGTAAACCGTAACGTACTATGTACTTCAAACCCGGTAGAGTCTGAACTGCATCAGGAAGCGTACGAGTGGGCGAAGAAAATCAGTGAGCATCTGCTGCCGAAAACCCGCGCTTACGCAGAAATCTGGCTGGATGGCGAGAAAGTTGAAACCACAGATGAAGAACCAATCCTGGGTAGCAACTACTTACCACGTAAATTCAAAACCACAGTGGTTATCCCGCCGCACAACGACATCGACGTGCATGCCAACGATCTGAACTTCGTTGCGATTGCCGATAACGGCAAACTGGTTGGTTTTAACGTGCTGGTGGGTGGTGGCCTGGCAATGACGCATGGTGATACATCGACTTACCCGCGTCGTGCTGATGACTTTGGCTTTATCCCGCTGGATAAAACTCTGGATGTCGCAGCAGCCGTTGTTACCACTCAGCGTGACTGGGGTAACCGTTCTAACCGTAAGAACGCGAAAACCAAATACACTCTGGACCGCGTTGGTGTGGATGTATTTAAAGCCGAAGTGGAAAAACGTGCTGGGGTAACATTCGCTGACAGCCGTCCATATGAGTTCACCGACCGTGGTGACCGTATTGGTTGGGTTGAAGGTATTGATGGGAAACATCACCTGGCGCTGTTTATCGAAAACGGCCGTCTGCTCGATTATCCGGGTAAACCGCTCAAAACCGGTGTCGCTGAAATCGCGAAGATTCACCAGGGCGATTTCCGTATGACCGCAAACCAGAACCTGATTATTGCGGGTGTTCCGGCAGAGCAGAAAGCGGAAATCGAAGCCATTGCGGTAGCGCATGGCCTGATGGACAGCACTGTCAGCGAGCAGCGTAAGAACTCAATGGCGTGTGTGGCATTCCCGACGTGTCCGCTGGCGATGGCAGAAGCAGAACGTTTCCTGCCTGGCTTCGTGACGGATGTGGAAGGCATTCTGGAAAAACACCAACTGCCAAAAGAAGACAACATTATTCTGCGAGTTACGGGTTGTCCGAATGGTTGTGGCCGAGCCATGCTGGCTGAAATCGGTCTGGTAGGTAAAGCACCAGGTCGTTACAACCTGCACCTTGGCGGTAACCGCGCGGGTACCCGTGTTCCTAAAATGTATAAAGAGAACATCACTGATAAACAAATCCTGGAAGAGATCGATCAACTGGTAGGACGCTGGGCAACTGAGCGTCAGGATGGCGAAGCCTTTGGTGACTTCACTATTCGTACCGGTATTATCCAGGAAGTGGTGGTCTCCAAGAGGGATTTTTATGCCTGAGACCGTAACTACTCCGAATCTGACGGAGTTGTTAACCCTGACTAAGGTGCAGCAAACGCTGCACCTGGCAGAGATTAACGCTTATCTGGAAACATTAACTGCTCAGGACCGCGTTGCGTGGGCACTGGATAACCTGCAGGGAACCCATGCGGTTTCTTCCAGTTTTGGTATCCAGGCTGCTGTGATGCTGCACCTGGTAACTTCGGTGAAGAAAGATGTCCCGGTTGTTTTGACCGATACCGGCTATCTGTTTCCTGAGACGTATCAGTTTATTGACCAGTTGACTGAGCGCCTGGGCCTGAACCTGAAAATTTACTCGGCCGAATTATCGCCTGCATGGCAGGAAGCGCGCTTTGGTAAATTATGGGAACAAGGCGTGACCGGCATTGAACAGTACAACAAACTGAACAAAGTCGAGCCAATGCGCCGAGCTCTGAACGAGTTGGAAGTGGGGACCTGGTTCTCTGGTCTGCGTCGTGAACAATCTAAGTCACGTGCAACCTTGCCTATTCTTGCCATCCAAAATGGTGTGTTTAAGTTCTTACCGGTCATCGACTGGACTAATAAAGACGTGCACTACTATTTAGAGGAACACAACCTGCCATACCATCCGTTATGGGAGCAGGGGTACCTTTCAGTGGGTGATACCCATACCACACGTAAGTGGGAACCGGGTATGAGTGAAGAAGAAACCCGTTTCTTTGGTTTGAAACGAGAGTGTGGTCTTCACGAAGATACACCACCTGAACAGGATGGTTCGGGTATTTAATCCGAAACAGATAAAAAAAGCCGCGTCAGCGGCTTTTTTTATCTTAGTTGTTTTGTCTTTTCTGCCTGGTTTACCTCCCATAAAGGTATAACTCTGTGGATAAGTTGTTGCCAAGTTTGGGGTAAAAATGGATAAATAAGGCTTTGAGTGTTAAATCGCCACTTAAGCGTTATTTTTGCATTTTTTTGAAATATCGCTTGCCAACGGGAAGCAACTCTCTATAATGCCGCCTCACTGACACGGCAGACGCCGCAAGGCTTCAGCGCTGGTCAGTGAGGTGAAAAGCTTCTGAGAAATAAATTTGAAAAAGTGTTTGACTCTTCAAATTAACTCGCTAGAATGCACCTCCGCTTTGAGAAGAAAGTTTCGAAAGGCAACGCTCTTTAACAATATAAACCTATCAATCTGTGTGGGCACTCGTTGATGATAATCGAAGATGATTCTAAAGAATCAACTTAGGTATCAATGAACTGAGTGACCAATTTGAATGAGCAATCATTCGAGCACAGTCAATTCATTACCATTCTGTTGGAATGGTAATAGCTTTGAATTACTAAGGTAATTTGAAGTCAGTATTCATTGAGCCGAACAAAATCTTAAATTGAAGAGTTTGATCATGGCTCAGATTGAACGCTGGCGGCAGGCCTAACACATGCAAGTCGAGCGGCAGCGACTTAACTGAACCTTCGGGGAACGTTAAGGGCGGCGAGCGGCGGACGGGTGAGTAATGCCTGGGAAATTGCCCTGATGTGGGGGATAACCATTGGAAACGATGGCTAATACCGCATGATGCCTTCGGGCCAAAGAGGGGGACCTTCGGGCCTCTCGCGTCAGGATATGCCCAGGTGGGATTAGCTAGTTGGTGAGGTAAGGGCTCACCAAGGCGACGATCCCTAGCTGGTCTGAGAGGATGATCAGCCACACTGGAACTGAGACACGGTCCAGACTCCTACGGGAGGCAGCAGTGGGGAATATTGCACAATGGGCGCAAGCCTGATGCAGCCATGCCGCGTGTATGAAGAAGGCCTTCGGGTTGTAAAGTACTTTCAGCAGTGAGGAAGGCGGATGTGTTAATAGCGCATTCGTTTGACGTTAGCTGCAGAAGAAGCACCGGCTAACTCCGTGCCAGCAGCCGCGGTAATACGGAGGGTGCGAGCGTTAATCGGAATTACTGGGCGTAAAGCGCATGCAGGTGGTTTGTTAAGTCAGATGTGAAAGCCCGGGGCTCAACCTCGGAATTGCATTTGAAACTGGCAGGCTAGAGTACTGTAGAGGGGGGTAGAATTTCAGGTGTAGCGGTGAAATGCGTAGAGATCTGAAGGAATACCGGTGGCGAAGGCGGCCCCCTGGACAGATACTGACACTCAGATGCGAAAGCGTGGGGAGCAAACAGGATTAGATACCCTGGTAGTCCACGCCGTCAACGATGTCTACTTGGAGGTTGTGGCCTTGAGCCGTGGCTTTCGGAGCTAACGCGTTAAGTAGACCGCCTGGGGAGTACGGTCGCAAGATTAAAACTCAAATGAATTGACGGGGGCCCGCACAAGCGGTGGAGCATGTGGTTTAATTCGATGCAACGCGAAGAACCTTACCTACTCTTGACATCCTCAGAAGAGACTGGAGACAGTCTTGTGCCTTCGGGAACTGAGAGACAGGTGCTGCATGGCTGTCGTCAGCTCGTGTTGTGAAATGTTGGGTTAAGTCCCGCAACGAGCGCAACCCTTATCCTTGTTTGCCAGCGAGTCATGTCGGGAACTCCAGGGAGACTGCCGGTGATAAACCGGAGGAAGGTGGGGACGACGTCAAGTCATCATGGCCCTTACGAGTAGGGCTACACACGTGCTACAATGGCGCATACAGAGGGCGGCCAACTCGCGAGAGTGAGCGAATCCCAAAAAGTGCGTCGTAGTCCGGATTGGAGTCTGCAACTCGACTCCATGAAGTCGGAATCGCTAGTAATCGTGGATCAGAATGCCACGGTGAATACGTTCCCGGGCCTTGTACACACCGCCCGTCACACCATGGGAGTGGGCTGCAAAAGAAGCAGGTAGTTTAACCTTCGGGAGGACGCTTGCCACTTTGTGGTTCATGACTGGGGTGAAGTCGTAACAAGGTAGCGCTAGGGGAACCTGGCGCTGGATCACCTCCTTATACGAATGATTATTGCGATGAGTGTTCACACAGATTGATGGTTTTGAAGCGTAATGCTTCGGGCTGTTATTGCTCTTTAACAATTTGGAAAGCTGACAAAATAATCTTTTGTTTATTCGTAAACGAAATATTATTTGTAAAGTTCTCAATGTATTCCTTAATGGAATACACCAACAACACATTCAAGTGTGCTTGGTAGAAACTTGTTTAACAAGTTTCAAAATTGAGTCCGGCAAAATCGACATGTCTCTCGCTCATTCAAATAATGAGAGACAACGAAACCTTGGTGACTTGGTTCATCAACTCGAAACTCCTTCGGGTTGTATGGTTAAGTGACTAAGCGTACACGGTGGATGCCTTGGCAGTCAGAGGCGATGAAGGACGTACTAACTTGCGATAAGCGTAGATGAGGCAGTAAGAGCCACTTGAGTCTACGATTTCCGAATGGGGGAAACCCACCTGCATAAGCAGGTATCATTAACTGAATACATAGGTTAATGAGGCGAACCGGGGGAACTGAAACATCTAAGTACCCCGAGGAAAAGAAATCAATTGAGATTCCGAAAGTAGCGGCGAGCGAAATTGGATTAGCCCTTAAGCTTTATATGCGTCAGGTGAAGGTTCTGGAAAGGACCGCGAAACAGGGTGATAGCCCCGTAGCCGACAGCGTATGTTCAGTGAAATCGAGTAGGGCGGGACACGTGTTATCCTGTCTGAACATGGGGGGACCATCCTCCAAGGCTAAATACTCCTGACTGACCGATAGTGAACCAGTACCGTGAGGGAAAGGCGAAAAGAACCCCTGTGAGGGGAGTGAAATAGAACCTGAAACCGTGTACGTACAAGCAGTAGGAGCACCTTCGTGGTGTGACTGCGTACCTTTTGTATAATGGGTCAGCGACTTATATTCAGTGGCAAGGTTAACCATTTAGGGGAGCCGTAGGGAAACCGAGTCTTAACTGGGCGTTCAGTCTCTGGATATAGACCCGAAACCGAGTGATCTAGCCATGGGCAGGTTGAAGATTGAGTAACATCAATTGGAGGACCGAACCGACTAATGTTGAAAAATTAGCGGATGACTTGTGGCTAGGGGTGAAAGGCCAATCAAACTCGGAGATAGCTGGTTCTCCCCGAAAGCTATTTAGGTAGCGCCTCGGACGAATACTACTGGGGGTAGAGCACTGTTAAGGCTAGGGGGTCATCCCGACTTACCAACCCTTTGCAAACTCCGAATACCAGTAAGTACTATCCGGGAGACACACGGCGGGTGCTAACGTCCGTCGTGGAGAGGGAAACAACCCAGACCGCCAGCTAAGGTCCCAAATTACAGCTAAGTGGGAAACGATGTGGGAAGGCTCAGACAGCTAGGATGTTGGCTTAGAAGCAGCCATCATTTAAAGAAAGCGTAATAGCTCACTAGTCGAGTCGGCCTGCGCGGAAGATGTAACGGGGCTAAGCTGTAAACCGAAGCTGCGGCAATGCGATTTATCGTATTGGGTAGGGGAGCGTTCTGTAAGCCGTTGAAGGTGTGCTGTAAGGCATGCTGGAGGTATCAGAAGTGCGAATGCTGACATGAGTAACGATAAAGGGGGTGAAAAACCTCCTCGCCGGAAGACCAAGGGTTCCTGTCCAACGTTAATCGGGGCAGGGTAAGTCGACCCCTAAGGCGAGGCCGAAAGGCGTAGTCGATGGGAAACGGGTTAATATTCCCGTACTTCTTACAATTGCGATGGGGGGACGGAGAAGGCTAGGTGGGCCTGGCGACGGTTGTCCAGGTTCAAGTGCGTAGGCTTGAGGGTTAGGTAAATCCGGCTCTCTCTAAGGCTGAGACACGACGTCGAGTCACTACGGTGATGAAGTCATTGATGCCATGCTTCCAGGAAAAGCCTCTAAGCTTCAGATTGTAAGGAATCGTACCCCCAAACCGACACAGGTGGTCGGGTAGAGAATACCAAGGCGCTTGAGAGAACTCGGGTGAAGGAACTAGGCAAAATGGTACCGTAACTTCGGGAGAAGGTACGCTTCTGACGGTGAAGTCCCTTGCGGATGGAGCTATTGGAAGTCGCAGATACCAGGTGGCTGCAACTGTTTATTAAAAACACAGCACTGTGCAAAATCGTAAGATGACGTATACGGTGTGACGCCTGCCCGGTGCCGGAAGGTTAATTGATGGGGTTAGACTTCGGTCGACGCTCTTGATCGAAGCCCCGGTAAACGGCGGCCGTAACTATAACGGTCCTAAGGTAGCGAAATTCCTTGTCGGGTAAGTTCCGACCTGCACGAATGGCGTAATGATGGCCACGCTGTCTCCACCCGAGACTCAGTGAAATTGAAATCGCTGTGAAGATGCAGTGTACCCGCGGCTAGACGGAAAGACCCCGTGAACCTTTACTACAGCTTGGCACTGAACATTGAACCTACATGTGTAGGATAGGTGGGAGGCTTTGAAGACGTGACGCCAGTTGCGTTGGAGCCGTCCTTGAAATACCACCCTTGTATGTTTGATGTTCTAACTCTGGACCGTTATCCGGTTCGAGGACAGTGCCTGGTGGGTAGTTTGACTGGGGCGGTCTCCTCCCAAAGAGTAACGGAGGAGCACGAAGGTGGGCTAATCACGGTTGGACATCGTGAGGTTAGTGCAATGGCATAAGCCCGCTTGACTGCGAGAATGACAATTCGAGCAGGTGCGAAAGCAGGTCATAGTGATCCGGTGGTTCTGAATGGAAGGGCCATCGCTCAACGGATAAAAGGTACTCCGGGGATAACAGGCTGATACCGCCCAAGAGTTCATATCGACGGCGGTGTTTGGCACCTCGATGTCGGCTCATCACATCCTGGGGCTGAAGTCGGTCCCAAGGGTATGGCTGTTCGCCATTTAAAGTGGTACGCGAGCTGGGTTTAGAACGTCGTGAGACAGTTCGGTCCCTATCTGCCGTGGGCGTTGGAAGATTGAAGGGGGCTGCTCCTAGTACGAGAGGACCGGAGTGGACGAACCTCTGGTGTTCGGGTTGTGTCGCCAGACGCATTGCCCGGTAGCTAAGTTCGGAATCGATAACCGCTGAAAGCATCTAAGCGGGAAGCGAGCCCTGAGATGAGTCTTCCCTGATACTTTAAGTGTCCTAAAGGGTTGTTCGAGACTAGAACGTTGATAGGCAGGGTGTGTAAGCGTTGTGAGGCGTTGAGCTAACCTGTACTAATTGCCCGTGAGGCTTAACCATACAACACCCAAGGGGTTTTGATGGACTCAATGACCAGTACATTGAATGTGTGATGAGAACGAAAACAGCTTTCCAATCTTTTGTCTTCACTTTTAAAAAAGTGAAAATAAAAGGTAATTATCGCTTACAGCGGTAGTTAAACAGAATTTGCTTGGCGACCATAGCGTTTTGGACCCACCTGATTCCATTCCGAACTCAGAAGTGAAACGAAACAGCGTCGATGGTAGTGTGGGGTTTCCCCATGTGAGAGTAGAACATCGCCAGGCTTTAATTCGCGCTTGCTTATTTAATAAGCAAGTCACCATAAAGCTTTTAAAAAACTTAAAGTTTTATGTTGACTTTCACGGTGCACAGCGTAATATACGCGTCCTGCCCAGGTGCTAAGGCACTGAAAGCAAAGCTCTTTAACAATATAAACCTATCAATCTGTGTGGGCACTCGTTGATGATAATCGAAGATGATTCTAAAGAATCAACTTAGGTATCAATGAACTGAGTGACCAATCAAGTCTTCGGACTTGGCACAGTCAATTCATTATCGTTCTGTTGGAACGATAATAGCTTTGAATTACTAAGGTAATTTAAAGTCAGTATTCATTGAGCCTCCCTAATTATTTAGGGAATCAAATCTTAAATTGAAGAGTTTGATCATGGCTCAGATTGAACGCTGGCGGCAGGCCTAACACATGCAAGTCGAGCGGCAGCGACTTAACTGAACCTTCGGGGAACGTTAAGGGCGGCGAGCGGCGGACGGGTGAGTAATGCCTGGGAAATTGCCCTGATGTGGGGGATAACCATTGGAAACGATGGCTAATACCGCATGATGCCTTCGGGCCAAAGAGGGGGACCTTCGGGCCTCTCGCGTCAGGATATGCCCAGGTGGGATTAGCTAGTTGGTGAGGTAAGGGCTCACCAAGGCAACGATCCCTAGCTGGTCTGAGAGGATGATCAGCCACACTGGAACTGAGACACGGTCCAGACTCCTACGGGAGGCAGCAGTGGGGAATATTGCACAATGGGCGCAAGCCTGATGCAGCCATGCCGCGTGTATGAAGAAGGCCTTCGGGTTGTAAAGTACTTTCAGCAGTGAGGAAGGCGGGTGTGTTAATAGCGCATTCGTTTGACGTTAGCTGCAGAAGAAGCACCGGCTAACTCCGTGCCAGCAGCCGCGGTAATACGGAGGGTGCGAGCGTTAATCGGAATTACTGGGCGTAAAGCGCATGCAGGTGGTTTGTTAAGTCAGATGTGAAAGCCCGGGGCTCAACCTCGGAATTGCATTTGAAACTGGCAGGCTAGAGTACTGTAGAGGGGGGTAGAATTTCAGGTGTAGCGGTGAAATGCGTAGAGATCTGAAGGAATACCGGTGGCGAAGGCGGCCCCCTGGACAGATACTGACACTCAGATGCGAAAGCGTGGGGAGCAAACAGGATTAGATACCCTGGTAGTCCACGCCGTCAACGATGTCTACTTGGAGGTTGTGGCCTTGAGCCGTGGCTTTCGGAGCTAACGCGTTAAGTAGACCGCCTGGGGAGTACGGTCGCAAGATTAAAACTCAAATGAATTGACGGGGGCCCGCACAAGCGGTGGAGCATGTGGTTTAATTCGATGCAACGCGAAGAACCTTACCTACTCTTGACATCCTCAGAAGAGACTGGAGACAGTCTTGTGCCTTCGGGAACTGAGAGACAGGTGCTGCATGGCTGTCGTCAGCTCGTGTTGTGAAATGTTGGGTTAAGTCCCGCAACGAGCGCAACCCTTATCCTTGTTTGCCAGCGAGTAAAGTCGGGAACTCCAGGGAGACTGCCGGTGATAAACCGGAGGAAGGTGGGGACGACGTCAAGTCATCATGGCCCTTACGAGTAGGGCTACACACGTGCTACAATGGCGCATACAGAGGGCGGCCAACTTGCGAAAGTGAGCGAATCCCAAAAAGTGCGTCGTAGTCCGGATTGGAGTCTGCAACTCGACTCCATGAAGTCGGAATCGCTAGTAATCGTGGATCAGAATGCCACGGTGAATACGTTCCCGGGCCTTGTACACACCGCCCGTCACACCATGGGAGTGGGCTGCAAAAGAAGCAGGTAGTTTAACCTTCGGGAGGACGCTTGCCACTTTGTGGTTCATGACTGGGGTGAAGTCGTAACAAGGTAGCGCTAGGGGAACCTGGCGCTGGATCACCTCCTTATACGAATGATTATAACGATGAGTGTCCACACAGATTGATATGGTTTAATTAAAGTGAAGAGATTTGTGCCTCTGCCTTTGAATGCGGAGCACTTTGCTGTGTCCCGTTCGTCTAGAGGCCTAGGACACCGCCCTTTCACGGCGGTAACAGGGGTTCGACTCCCCTACGGGATACCACTTTTAAGCATTCTTACGAGTGTGTTTAAAAATGGTTTCTTTCTTTACAGAAAGTCACTCTTGCTCTTTAACAATTTGGAAAGCTGACAAAATAATCTTTTGTTTATTCGTAAACGAAATATTATTTGTAAAGTTCTCAATGTATTCCGAAATGGAATACACCAACAACACATTCAAGTGTGCTTGGTAGAAACTTGTTTAACAAGTTTCAAAATTGAGTCCGGCAAAATCGAAAAGTCTCTCGCTCATTCAAATAATGAGAGACAACGAAACCTTGGTGACTTGGTTCATCAACTCGAAACTCCTTCGGGTTGTATGGTTAAGTGACTAAGCGTACACGGTGGATGCCTTGGCAGTCAGAGGCGATGAAGGACGTACTAACTTGCGATAAGCGTAGATGAGGCAGTAAGAGCCACTTGAGTCTACGATTTCCGAATGGGGGAAACCCACCTGCATAAGCAGGTATCATTAACTGAATACATAGGTTAATGAAGCGAACCGGGGGAACTGAAACATCTAAGTACCCCGAGGAAAAGAAATCAATTGAGATTCCGAAAGTAGCGGCGAGCGAAATTGGATTAGCCCTTAAGCTTTATATGCGTCAGGTGAAGGTTCTGGAAAGGACCGCGAAACAGGGTGATAGCCCCGTAGCCGACAGCGTATGTTCAGTGAAATCGAGTAGGGCGGGACACGTGTTATCCTGTCTGAACATGGGGGGACCATCCTCCAAGGCTAAATACTCCTGACTGACCGATAGTGAACCAGTACCGTGAGGGAAAGGCGAAAAGAACCCCTGTGAGGGGAGTGAAATAGAACCTGAAACCGTGTACGTACAAGCAGTAGGAGCACCTTCGTGGTGTGACTGCGTACCTTTTGTATAATGGGTCAGCGACTTATATTCAGTGGCAAGGTTAACCATTTAGGGGAGCCGTAGGGAAACCGAGTCTTAACTGGGCGCACAGTCTCTGGATATAGACCCGAAACCGAGTGATCTAGCCATGGGCAGGTTGAAGATTGAGTAACATCAATTGGAGGACCGAACCGACTAATGTTGAAAAATTAGCGGATGACTTGTGGCTAGGGGTGAAAGGCCAATCAAACTCGGAGATAGCTGGTTCTCCCCGAAAGCTATTTAGGTAGCGCCTCGGACGAATACTACTGGGGGTAGAGCACTGTTAAGGCTAGGGGGTCATCCCGACTTACCAACCCTTTGCAAACTCCGAATACCAGTAAGTACTATCCGGGAGACACACGGCGGGTGCTAACGTCCGTCGTGGAGAGGGAAACAACCCAGACCGCCAGCTAAGGTCCCAAATTACAGCTAAGTGGGAAACGATGTGGGAAGGCTCAGACAGCTAGGATGTTGGCTTAGAAGCAGCCATCATTTAAAGAAAGCGTAATAGCTCACTAGTCGAGTCGGCCTGCGCGGAAGATGTAACGGGGCTAAGCTGTAAACCGAAGCTGCGGCAATGCGATTTATCGCATTGGGTAGGGGAGCGTTCTGTAAGCCGTTGAAGGTGTGCTGTAAGGCATGCTGGAGGTATCAGAAGTGCGAATGCTGACATGAGTAACGATAAAGGGGGTGAAAAACCTCCTCGCCGGAAGACCAAGGGTTCCTGTCCAACGTTAATCGGGGCAGGGTAAGTCGACCCCTAAGGCGAGGCCGAAAGGCGTAGTCGATGGGAAACGGGTTAATATTCCCGTACTTCTTACAATTGCGATGGGGGGGACGGAGAAGGCTAGGTGGGCCTGGCGACGGTTGTCCAGGTTCAAGTGCGTAGGCTTGAGAGTTAGGTAAATCCGGCTCTCTATAAGGCTGAGACACGACGTCGAGTCACTACGGTGATGAAGTCATTGATGCCATGCTTCCAGGAAAAGCCTCTAAGCTTCAGATTGTAAGGAATCGTACCCCAAACCGACACAGGTGGTCGGGTAGAGAATACCAAGGCGCTTGAGAGAACTCGGGTGAAGGAACTAGGCAAAATGGTACCGTAACTTCGGGAGAAGGTACGCTCTTGATGGTGAAGTCCCTCGCGGATGGAGCTGATGAGAGTCGCAGATACCAGGTGGCTGCAACTGTTTATTAAAAACACAGCACTGTGCAAAATCGTAAGATGACGTATACGGTGTGACGCCTGCCCGGTGCCGGAAGGTTAATTGATGGGGTTAGACTTCGGTCGACGCTCTTGATCGAAGCCCCGGTAAACGGCGGCCGTAACTATAACGGTCCTAAGGTAGCGAAATTCCTTGTCGGGTAAGTTCCGACCTGCACGAATGGCGTAATGATGGCCACGCTGTCTCCACCCGAGACTCAGTGAAATTGAAATCGCTGTGAAGATGCAGTGTACCCGCGGCTAGACGGAAAGACCCCGTGAACCTTTACTACAGCTTGGCACTGAACATTGAACCTACATGTGTAGGATAGGTGGGAGGCTTTGAAGACGTGACGCCAGTTGCGTTGGAGCCGTCCTTGAAATACCACCCTTGTATGTTTGATGTTCTAACTCTGGACCGTTATCCGGTTCGAGGACAGTGCCTGGTGGGTAGTTTGACTGGGGCGGTCTCCTCCCAAAGAGTAACGGAGGAGCACGAAGGTGGGCTAATCACGGTTGGACATCGTGAGGTTAGTGCAATGGCATAAGCCCGCTTGACTGCGAGAATGACAATTCGAGCAGGTGCGAAAGCAGGTCATAGTGATCCGGTGGTTCTGAATGGAAGGGCCATCGCTCAACGGATAAAAGGTACTCCGGGGATAACAGGCTGATACCGCCCAAGAGTTCATATCGACGGCGGTGTTTGGCACCTCGATGTCGGCTCATCACATCCTGGGGCTGAAGTCGGTCCCAAGGGTATGGCTGTTCGCCATTTAAAGTGGTACGCGAGCTGGGTTTAGAACGTCGTGAGACAGTTCGGTCCCTATCTGCCGTGGGCGTTGGAAGATTGAAGGGGGCTGCTCCTAGTACGAGAGGACCGGAGTGGACGAACCTCTGGTGTTCGGGTTGTGTCGCCAGACGCATTGCCCGGTAGCTAAGTTCGGAATCGATAACCGCTGAAAGCATCTAAGCGGGAAGCGAGCCCTGAGATGAGTCTTCCCTGACACTTTAAGTGTCCTAAAGGGTTGTTCGAGACTAGAACGTTGATAGGCAGGGTGTGTAAGCGTTGTGAGGCGTTGAGCTAACCTGTACTAATTGCCCGTGAGGCTTAACCATACAACACCCAAGGGGTTTTGATGGACTCAATGACCAGTACATTGAATGTGTAATGAGAATGAAAACAGCTTTCCAATCTTTTGTCTTCACTTTTAAAAAAGTGAAAATAAAAGGTAATTATCGCTTACAGCGGTAGTTAAACAGAATTTTGCTTGGCGACCATAGCGTTTTGGACCCACCTGACTCCATTCCGAACTCAGAAGTGAAACGAAACAGCGTCGATGGTAGTGTGGGGCCTCCCCATGTGAGAGTAGAACATCGCCAGGCTCTTATTTGTACTTGTCTAGTAATTAGACAAGTCACCATAAAGCTTTTAAAAAACTTAAAGTTTTATGTTGACTTTCATGGTGCACAGCGTAATATACGCGTCCTGCCCAGGTGCTAAGGCACTGAAAGCCTTCTCTTTTTAGAGAAATGCTCTTTAACAATATAAACCTATCAATCTGTGTGGGCACTCGTTGATGATAATCGAAGATGATTCTAAAGAATCAACTTAGGTATCAATGAACTGAGTGACCAATTTGAATGAGCAATCATTCGAGCACAGTCAATTCATTACCATTCTGTTGGAATGGTAATAGCTTTGAATTACTAAGGTAATTTGAAGTCAGTATTCATTGAGCCTCCCCTAATTATTTAGGGAATCAAATCTTAAATTGAAGAGTTTGATCATGGCTCAGATTGAACGCTGGCGGCAGGCCTAACACATGCAAGTCGAGCGGCAGCGACTTAACTGAACCTTCGGGGAACGTTAAGGGCGGCGAGCGGCGGACGGGTGAGTAATGCCTGGGAAATTGCCCTGATGTGGGGGATAACCATTGGAAACGATGGCTAATACCGCATGATGCCTTCGGGCCAAAGAGGGGGACCTTCGGGCCTCTCGCGTCAGGATATGCCCAGGTGGGATTAGCTAGTTGGTGAGGTAAGGGCTCACCAAGGCAACGATCCCTAGCTGGTCTGAGAGGATGATCAGCCACACTGGAACTGAGACACGGTCCAGACTCCTACGGGAGGCAGCAGTGGGGAATATTGCACAATGGGCGCAAGCCTGATGCAGCCATGCCGCGTGTATGAAGAAGGCCTTCGGGTTGTAAAGTACTTTCAGCAGTGAGGAAGGCGGGTGCGTTAATAGCGCATTCGTTTGACGTTAGCTGCAGAAGAAGCACCGGCTAACTCCGTGCCAGCAGCCGCGGTAATACGGAGGGTGCGAGCGTTAATCGGAATTACTGGGCGTAAAGCGCATGCAGGTGGTTTGTTAAGTCAGATGTGAAAGCCCGGGGCTCAACCTCGGAATTGCATTTGAAACTGGCAGGCTAGAGTACTGTAGAGGGGGGTAGAATTTCAGGTGTAGCGGTGAAATGCGTAGAGATCTGAAGGAATACCGGTGGCGAAGGCGGCCCCCTGGACAGATACTGACACTCAGATGCGAAAGCGTGGGGAGCAAACAGGATTAGATACCCTGGTAGTCCACGCCGTCAACGATGTCTACTTGGAGGTTGTGGCCTTGAGCCGTGGCTTTCGGAGCTAACGCGTTAAGTAGACCGCCTGGGGAGTACGGTCGCAAGATTAAAACTCAAATGAATTGACGGGGGCCCGCACAAGCGGTGGAGCATGTGGTTTAATTCGATGCAACGCGAAGAACCTTACCTACTCTTGACATCCTCAGAAGAGACTGGAGACAGTCTTGTGCCTTCGGGAACTGAGAGACAGGTGCTGCATGGCTGTCGTCAGCTCGTGTTGTGAAATGTTGGGTTAAGTCCCGCAACGAGCGCAACCCTTATCCTTGTTTGCCAGCGAGTAAAGTCGGGAACTCCAGGGAGACTGCCGGTGATAAACCGGAGGAAGGTGGGGACGACGTCAAGTCATCATGGCCCTTACGAGTAGGGCTACACACGTGCTACAATGGCGCATACAGAGGGCGGCCAACTTGCGAAAGTGAGCGAATCCCAAAAAGTGCGTCGTAGTCCGGATTGGAGTCTGCAACTCGACTCCATGAAGTCGGAATCGCTAGTAATCGTGGATCAGAATGCCACGGTGAATACGTTCCCGGGCCTTGTACACACCGCCCGTCACACCATGGGAGTGGGCTGCAAAAGAAGCAGGTAGTTTAACCTTCGGGAGGACGCTTGCCACTTTGTGGTTCATGACTGGGGTGAAGTCGTAACAAGGTAGCGCTAGGGGAACCTGGCGCTGGATCACCTCCTTATACGAATGATTATTGCGATGAGTGTTCACACAGATTGATGGTTTATACGATTTAAGAGACGATACTGGGTCTGTAGCTCAGGTGGTTAGAGCGTTCGCCTGATAAGCGAGAGGTCGGTGGTTCGAGTCCACTCAGACCCACCAATCTTCCTCCCAGGAGATTGGCACACAGTATCAACACCTGATGGGGCTATAGCTCAGCTGGGAGAGCGCCTGCCTTGCACGCAGGAGGTCAGCAGTTCGATCCTGCTTAGCTCCACCATCTTTAAGCGCATTCCTTCATAAAGAAGAAATCAGTGCTCTTAAACATGGTTCATCTCATTAGAGATACGAATCTTGCTCTTTAACAATTTGGAAAGCTGACAAAATAATCTTTTGTTTATTCGTAAACGAAATGTTATTTGTAAAGTTCTCAATGTATTCCGAAATGGAATGCACCAACAACACATTCAAGTGTGCTTGGTAGAAACTTGTTTAAC